>CAYOZR010000106.1:0-11564 GCA_964408555.1 uncultured Aestuariivirga sp. | reverse complement strand
ATCTGCGTCTACACCAACACCAACGTCACGCTCGAAAGCCTCGAATGACCGATTTTTCTCCCCGTGAGATCGTTTCCGAACTCGACCGCTACATCGTCGGTCAGACCGACGCCAAGCGGGCCGTGGCGATCGCCCTGCGCAACCGCTGGCGGCGCAAGCAGCTCGAAGGCGTCATGCGCGAAGAGGTGATGCCGAAGAACATCCTGCTGATCGGGCCCACCGGCGTCGGCAAGACCGAGATTGCCCGGCGCCTCGCCCGGCTCGCCAATGCGCCTTTCATCAAGGTTGAGGCGACGAAATTCACCGAGGTGGGTTATGTCGGGCGCGATGTCGACCAGATGATCCGCGATCTGCTGGAATCAAGCATTGGCATGGTCAAGGCAGCGCGGCGCAAGGGCGTGGAGGCTCAGGCACAGCTCAATGCCGAGGCCCGCGTGATCGAGGCGCTGGTCGGCGCCAACGCTTCGGAGGCGACGCGCGAAAGTTTCCGCAAGAAGCTGCGGGCGGGCGAACTCGACGACAAGGACATCGAAATCCAGGTGGCGGATACGGGCGGCGTTCCGAGTTTCGACATTCCCGGCATGCCGGGCTCTTCGGCGAGCGTCATCAATCTCTCCGACATGCTGGGCAAGGCCTTCGGCGGCCGCACCAAGACGCGGCGCATGATGGTCAAGGCCAGCCACGAGCTGCTGCTGGCGGAGGAAAGCGACAAGCTGCTCGATCAGGAACAGATCGTTCAGGAAGCGATCGACGCGGTCGAGAACAACGGCATCGTGTTTCTCGACGAGATTGATAAGATCTGTGCCCGGTCCGAGCGCCAAGGCGCCGATGTCAGCCGCGAGGGCGTGCAGCGCGACCTTTTGCCTCTTATTGAGGGAACGACCGTTTCAACCAAGCACGGACCGGTCAAGACCGACCACATCCTGTTCATCGCCTCGGGCGCCTTCCATGTGGCCAAGCCGTCCGACCTGTTGCCGGAACTGCAGGGACGGCTGCCGATCCGCGTTGAGCTCAAGGCCCTTGGCAAGGAAGACTTCAAGCGCATCCTGACCGAACCGGAAGCGAGTCTGATCAAGCAATACAAGGCGCTGCTGGCAACCGAAGGTGTCGTCCTCGATTTCACCGAGGACGGCATCGTGGCAATCGCCGGAATCGCAGCGGATACCAATGCGGCGATCGAGAATATCGGAGCACGGCGACTGCATACGGTTCTCGAGCGGGTGCTCGATGAGGTGAGCTTCGCCGCCACCGACCGCTCCGGCGAAACCGTCAGGATCGACGCGGCCTATGTGGACAAGCACGTGGGCGATCTCGCCAAGAACGCCGATCTGTCCAAGTTCATCCTTTAAATTTCGGCTTGCGGCCGTCGAGAACGGCCAACAGCTCGGCCAGCGAGCGGCCATCGAGCCTGCCAATCTCGTCGGCAAGCCGGTTAGCGAGTGCCGTGGCCTTCGGATCGAGGCCCGAGGTATCGATCACGATGCGCGGATGCGAGATGCGCGCCATGCGCACGACCTCTTCGGCCTCGTCCCAGATGATGTTGAAATAGGCGATGATGCGCTGGATGAGATGCCAGCCCGGGCGGCCGCGCTTGCCGTGTTCAAGCGCCGACAAATAGGCGGGTGATACACCGATTGCCTCCGCCATGGCTTTGAGCGTGACGCCGCGTTCGGCGCGCAGCTTACGCATGCGTTCGCCGAAGGGAGTCATGCGCGCTCGCGCGTCCGCCGCATCCGCACATAGAAAGCCCCACCGCCACCATGTTTCGGATGCGCCGGCTGGAAGCCTGAAACCAGGGCGCGGAACTCCGCTTCATGCAGCCAGTCCGGCAACATTCGGCGCAGGCGGCCTTGCCGCTCCGGCGCATGGAAGTGGTCCGATCCATGCAGCGTGTGGCGGGCATAGGGCGACTCGCCTTTGCCGGTGATGACCAAAACCGTGCGCAGGCCCTGCGCGTAGGCTTGGCGTAGGAACTGCAAGAGCCTGACCCGCGCCATCTCGATGCCGGTGCCGTGTAGATCAAGCCGCAATTCGATCTCGACATTGCCGCGGGTCAATTTCTGCGTGGTGCGGCGGTCGAAGCCGGTGATCGGCGGCGGCGCTTTCGCCACGGTACGCGGAACATGAACATGCGCTGCGGAGATTTTCGGCATGGGTTTCGGCATTTCCCCCGCCGCGGCCGGTGTCATTTTTTGTGTTCCGCGGCGGCGCAACGGCTTCACCGACTTCGCAATTTCGGTCCACAATTCGAAATCAGGAAGCTTGCGGGTCATTGGCTGTCGAGGAGCCGCTGCGCCAGATCGCGCGGCAAGAGCACGATCATGCGGCCCGGGCTTTTCATATGGCCGGCGGTCAATGTCGCCTGTTCGCCCGCACCCCAGAAAACATCGCCGCGCACATGGCCCTTGATCTCCGTCCCCGTATCCTGGGCAATCATCAGATGGCGGAACGGCTGCATCGCGCCACCGGGGCCCGAAGGTGTCGCCGTGTCAAGCCAGACGGGTGTGCCGAACATCCACAGGCTGCGATCGACCGCCAGGCTGCGGCGCGGCGTCAGCAAGACCTTCTGGGCGCCGGGCGGCCCGAGCGCGGGGTCTTCCACCTCGACCTCGCGGAAGAAGATGAAGGACTTGTTCTCCCACATCAGCTCGAGCGCGGCCTGTGGATGTGCCGCCATCCAGGCACGGGTCGCCTGCATCGACATGTTCTCGCGGCTGAAAACACCACGCTCGACGAGACGTGCGCCGATGCCAGTATAGGGCTGGCCGGTCTTGCCGGCATAGGCAAGGCGGATAAGCGAACCATCGGGCAGGCGCACCCGGCCCGATCCCTGGATGTGAATGAAAAAGGCATCGACCCGGTCGGCGAGCCAGGCGATTTCAAGGCCGCGTCCCGCCAGTGCCCCCTGTTCGATCTCCTTGCGGGTGAAATAGGCAGCGGGCCCGCCATCGACTAGGCGGCCATATTTGAGACCGAGCGCCTTTTCGGCTGCTTTGTCAAAACCGATCAGATCGGACGGCTTGCGATAGATCGGCACCTGAAATTCAGGCGATTGGGTGCGGCTGCCCCGCACCTCGGGCTCGTAGTAGCCGGTGAACAGGCCCTCGGCGCGGCCGGGATCATGGACGCGGAGCGCCACGAAGTGGGTTTCGAAGAAACGGCGGGGATCGGCGGCATCCGCTGCCGCCCGGCAGACCGCCACCCACTCGCTTCTGTTGCCACCGAATTTCGCCGGCCGTTCGAAGGCCCGGCCTTCGGCGATGATTTCAGCGCAGGAGCGCCGGAAGACCGCAAGGGCGGGACCATGATCGTCGTCGCGCCAGCCTTGGATGGCGGCGACATCGACCTGCTCCAGAACTTGTGTTGCGGTGGCCTTCATGGTGGAAGCCATGACCAAAGCGGCGGCAAGACTCAAGAGGAGACCGGCATGGCCCGTCCTCACGCCGGCTCTTCGGTGGCGGCGAGCTTCCAGTTGGGATCGCGGGAACCCAAGTCGCGCTCGAAGGTCCAGACATCGGTGATCTCACGTACTTGTTTGGGATCGCCCTCGATCACCACCCCGGCTTTCGACAGGGTGGCGGAAATCAACTCGCTGATGAACTTCACGGTGATGCCGGCACGCTTGCCATTGAGTTCGACGGCGGCGATCTCGGCCTTGTCGATGCCGACAAAGCGGGATTCGAGCTTCTGGCCTGCCGCCTCACGGGCGTCTATGGCGCGGACAAATCCGTCATAGACGTCGCGCGCGAGCAAGTTCTTGAGAGTTGCTTTGTCGCCGCGGGCAAAGGCTTCGACTATCATTTCGTAGGCGATCTTGGCGCCTTCAATGAAACTCTTCGGCGAGAATTGCGGGTCCGACTTGGCGAGCCGTTCCAGACCCAAGGCTGCAGCCGAACTCTCCAGCGCATAGCCCGCCCATATCGGCAGCGAAGGTTCCTTGCCGATGGGTGCGGCGGGTTCCGGCGTTTCCGTCTCTTTCGGAAGGCGCAGCACATTGCCGTTAGCGGCATCGGGGCGCGCGGGTGCATCCCCCTTGCGGCTCGCCGCATAGGGATCGAATGGGGGCCGCTCGTGTCCAGTCCGGCTGCCGAGCACGGACTTGAGCCGCCAGAACACAACCAGTGCAATGGCGAGGATGATAAGGTTAAACGGATCGAAAACCTGGTTCATTACACTACTCTGAAGGCCGATGGCCCGGACTGGACAATTGAAGCTGCACCTTGTCTGCCCTTATATAGGAGCGACCTTGCAGCGTCCAAACTGAAACTGGCCGGATTGAACCCACGATGATGCGCTATTTTCCCCTGATTCTCGTTGCCGGATTTCTGGCCGAGATCGCCTCGCTCGTCGTCGTCGGACGCTGGATCGGCGTTGTGCCGGTGTTGTTGCTTCTCATCGGCGGCGCGGCGGTGGGCGTCACCCTGATCCGGACCGGCGGCTTGTCGGTGGCCGCGGCCATTCGCCAGCCGCCCCGGCCAGAAGTTCCACAATCGAGCCGGGCCTTCAGCGGAATGTTCAGGGTTTTTGCCGGTTTGTTGCTGATCGTCCCCGGCTTCGTTTCCGATGCTGTCGGTCTTTGTCTCCTGCTGCCGCCGGTACAACGGTGGATCGCAGGTTTCTTTGATGTCGCTTTCAGCGCCCATCATCGATCCATGGGACCAATCATCGATGCCGAAGCCGTCGAAATCGACGGCGAGAATGCGGACGCTTCCCGCCCGGAGGGCGGGCGGAAGCGGCTCGAAAGCTAGCCTCTGCCTTGCGGCTCAGGAGTCTTCATGTTAGCGAACGGTTTAGATCGGCAAAGAGGCACAAACAACATGGCAAAGACTGCGAAGCCCGCCCCGAAGAAGGCGCCGGCCCCGGCCAAGGCCGCCAATGGCGGCGACAAGGATCCGGCTGAGAAATCCGCGGCCCCAGCCACCGCGGCTCCGCTAAACGTCCAGGCGCCGCAACCACAGCCCGGGGCGCAGCCGTCGATGCGCATCCTCGGCCAGTATCTCAAGGACTTGAGCTTCGAGAACCCGAACGCACCGCAGTCGCTGTCGCCGCAGCAGACCCAGCCTGACATCAACATCGCGGTAAACGTCAACGCTCGCAATCTGGCGCCTTCGGATTTCGAGGTCGAGCTGCATCTCGACGCCAAGGCGACGGTACAGGGGAAGGTGATCTTCGCCGCCGAGATTCTCTATGCGGGAACCTTCCGGCTGGAGAATTTTCTGCCCAACATGCTGCATCCGGCGGTGCTGATCGAGTGTCCGCGCATGCTGTTTCCTTTCGCCCGGCAGATCCTGGCGGATGCCACGCGCAATGGCGGCTTCCCGCCCCTGATGCTCGATCCCATCGATTTCGCCGGTATGTATCAGAAGCGCATGTTACAGCAGCAACAGCAGCCAGCGACCGCCAAAGCCTAATCGGCAAGCTTCTTCCACATCGCGCCGCTGCCCAGGCCTTCGACGAAGCGGCTATGGGCGCCGCGTTCCTTCTCCGACAATCTCGAAGGCAAGGGCCGCGATCTGGTCAGTCCCGGCCGCGCCTGGACGGAAACGACGGGTCTCGCGATCGACGCTGCTGCGAGAGTGAGGGCGGTCTGCCTGCCACCGATCAATTCGAGATAGACATCGGCGAGGAGTTCCGAGTCGAGCAACGCCCCGTGCCGGGTGCGCTTGGAATTGTCGATACCGTAGCGCTTGCACAGAGCGTCGAGACTGTTTGGCCCCATCGGGTGTTTCTGCCGCGCCAGCGCCAACGTATCGATCACCCGTTCGGCGAGTATCAGCGGTTTTCTCACATAGCCCAGCTCGGCATTGAGGAAGCCTACGTCAAAACTAGCATTGTGGATTACCAGTACCGCATCGGCGATAAATCCGAGAAACTCCTCGGCAACGGCTGCAAAGACCGGCTTGTCCTTGAGGAATTCGTTGCCAAGCCCGTGCACGGCCTCGGCCTCCGGTGGAATCGGGCGCTCGGGATTCATGAAAGCATGGAAGCTGCGGCCGCTCGGAATATGATTGAAGAGTTCGAGCGCGCCGATTTCGACGATGCGGTGGCCTTGGGCTGGGTCGAGACCGGTGGTTTCTGTGTCGAGGACGATTTCTCTCATGACGTGCCGGCTTCCTGCATCAACCTCGCAACAATGGCTTCGACTTGTGCCGAAGCATGGACGAGGCCCTGCGAACTGTCCACGATGAAATGGGCCTGCCGCCGCCTTTCGGCGTCGGGAACCTGACGCGCCAGGATAGCCGCGAATTTCTCCGGTGTCATTCCCGGCCGCGCCAGCGCCCGTTCCCGTTGCATATCGGCCGGAGCCGACACGACGATGATCCGGTCGACATCGCGCTGACGGCCGGTTTCGAAGAGCAGCGGGATATCAAGAACCACAAGCGGCCGGTTTTCGGCGTGGCACCGGCGGATGAATTCCATCTCTGCCTTGCGGACCTGCGGGTGGACAATGCTTTCAAGCGTCTTCAGAGCCTCAAGGTCTTTCAGGACCAGTTCGGCCAACCGCTGGCGGTCTACCGCGCCGTCCACGACTGCCTGCGGGAATTTCGCGCCGACCGCGCTCACCGCAGCACCGCCCTCGGCATACATTTCATGCACTGCGGCGTCGGCATCGAAAACAGGAACACCAAGGGCCGCAAACATGCGCGCCGTCTCGGTCTTGCCCATGGCAATCGAGCCTGTGAGGCCAGCGACGATCACGGCGTCCAGTCCGGATCGACGTCGCGGGCAACCAGCGCGTAGAGCTCACGGGTCACCGTGGGCCGAACGCCGAACCACAATTCGAAGCCGCCTACCGCCTGATGCAACAGCATGCCAAGACCGCCGGCAGTGCGATTGCCGCGCACTTTCGCCGCTTTCAGCAGCGCAGTTTCAAGCGGCGTGTAGACGATATCGGCAACGATCGCCTCCTGTCCCAGGCGTGCAAGATCGAGCTCCAACGGTTGCTGGCCCTTCATGCCGAGCGCCGTGGTATTGACCAGAAGGCGGCATTCGGCGAGGATATTTCCCCTCTTTTCCCACTCCACTGGCACGATCACCGAACCGAACTTACGGCGCAGAATTTCGACGCGCTCGGCAGTCCGATTGGCGACGACGATTTCACCAGCGCCGGCATCGGCGAGGGCGCCGGCAATCGCCATGGCGGCACCGCCGGCACCGAGCAGTACGACACGCTCGCTGCGAACCGAACATCCTGCGGCATTTTCCGCCAGATTGGCCATGAAACCCTCACCGTCAGTGCTAGTACCGAGAGTCCGGCCGTTGCGCAGAAAGACTGTGTTGACCACCCCCAAACGCTTCGTTGCTTCGTCAGCCGCTTCAACGCAGGCGAAGGCCGCTTCTTTGTGGGGCAGAGTCACATTGCACCCGGCGAAGCCGTTTTCTTCCAGCCGCGCCAGGAAATCGCGCACCATTGCGGGCTCGACCGCCATGCGGTCGTATTGGCCATCGATGCCATGCAGCTTGAGCCAATAATTGTGGATGAGGGGCGAACGCGAATGGTTCACCGGCCAGCCTATGACGCAGGCCTTTCTCATGACGCCAATTCACCCTGCTCACGCAAGAAGGCCAGAAGCGGCAGGAGCGGCAGCCCCAGAATGGTGAAATAGTTGCCCTCGACTTTCTCGAACAATTGAATGCCCTCGCCTTCTAGCTTGTAGGTGCCGGCCGTGCGGGTTGCCTCGCCGCCCAGGCGCGCTAGGTAGGAATCGAGAAACCCTTCCGAAAAAGTCCGCATGGTGAGCCGCGCCATCTCCGCGCAACGCCATATGATTTTTCCACCGCGGGCACAAGCAAGGGCCGAGTGCAGTTCATGGGTCTTGCCGCGTAGCACAGAGAGATGCTTCCGGGCCTCGGGAAGGTCATACGGCTTGTCGAAAATCGCACCATCAAGCGCCAGAACCTGATCGGCACCGATAATCAGCTCTGCGGAGCCCTGCTCCGAGATCGAGCCTGCCTTTGCTTCGGCAAGCGCCATGGCAATGGCTTCGGGTTTTGCTGGACCGAGAGTCTTCTTCAATCGCGCCTCATCCGTCAAAGGCGAGCGAACTGAGAAATCCACTCCGGCATGTTTCAGCACGGTCTGCCGGATCGGACTGGTTGAAGCGAGGACGACGGTCATGGCGAATCGGGTTGTGGCTGCAGATTTCGTTCGCCCAGGAGATTGATCACCGCAGCGGCGGTTTCTTCGACCGAGCGGCGGGTTACATCAATCACTGGCCAATTGCGTTCGGCGCATAGTTTCTTCATGTAAACGATCTCGCCGGTGATCTGGCGCGGATCGGCATAGGCGGTCTCGCGGTTCTCCATCAAGGTCAATAGCCGGTGGCGCCGGATTTGTGCAATTCTTTCGGCGCTGGCAATCAGGCCGACAATCAAAGGCCGCCGCGCCTCGAACAGGGGTTGGGGCAACGCAACGGTGGGAACAATTGGGATATTCGCCGTCTTGATGCCGCGCTGGGCGAGATAGATGCTTGTTGGTGTCTTCGAAGTCCGACTAATGCCGATCAGCACGACATCGGCTTTCTCGAGTTCATCCGTGTTCTGCCCGTCATCGTGGCTCATGGTAAAGTTCAGCGCATCGATGCGATGAAAGTACTCCGCATTGAGTGCATGCTGACGGCCTATCTGCGGACGTGATTCAGCATTGAGGTATTGGGCCAAGCTACTGATCACCGGATCGAGGATAGAAATGCAAGGAACCCCGAGGCGATCACAGTGCTGTTCAAGTTGGTGGCGGAGGTCCTTGTCAATGATGGTGAATAGAACAATGCCGGGCTGACGCTCGATATCGTCCAGAACCCGCTGCAGCTGCTTCGAGGTGCGGATTAAGGTATAGATGTGCTCGATGGCACGATAATCTGCATAGTGGGCCGTCGCCGCCCGTGCCACCGTATTAAGGGTCTCGCCGGTGGCGTCGGAGATCAAGTGCAGATGAAAGAATCGCTGATCGGATTTCAACAGGGAACTCGGGACTTGCTGTTGATACATTGTGGACAATAGCGGCTTTGCCGATGAGCGATAGGCTTTTCGAGTGGATATGACCTGGGGTTTTCCAGTGATGTGCCGGTGTGGATGGATTATGGGGGTATCGAGGATAAGTGCGGTCTTTGGATAAGCGTAAATAAGTTCTAGTGTGTATCACCTGTCGACTATTAACATATTGTTAATGTTTACTAATTTTTAGTTAATATCATTACAATCAGAAGCTGAGCTAATTTTCGCGGCGAGTTCTGTGGAATAATGACCGATAACATTGTATCCCGGAATCGGCACCCCAAACACTATAAACAGAATCCTAGAATCATATTTGATATAGGGCGATCATTGACCTCCAAACCTCTTCTCGACGTTCTAGCCAAGCGAAATCCGGCACGACGCCCGATCTGGTTTATGCGTCAAGCCGGACGCTACTTGCCTGAGTATCGCGACGTTCGCAAAAAGACAGGATCGTTTCTCGATCTTTGCTACAATCCGGAACTGGCCGCTGAAGTGACCTTGCAGCCAGTACAGCGATATGATCTCGATGCGGCGATCGTTTTTGCCGATATTCTGGTGGTGCCTCATGCCATGGGTGTCGATCTTCGCTTCGAAGAGGGCGAGGGACCGGTTCTTGAAAAGATTCACGGTATGGAACGGGTCTCTCGGTTGGGACCGGTTTCGGGTTCCAGGCAGGTCAAGGCGGTGTGCGAGACTTTGCAGCGCGTGAAACAGACGCTGCGACCCGAGTGCAGTCTGATCGGCTTTTGTGGCGCTCCCTGGACGGTTGCAAGCTACATGATCGAAGGCGGAAGTTCCGATCGCGAAACCGCACGGCTTGTCGCTTATGACAATCCAGAGTGGTTTTCGCGGTTGATATCGATACTGGTCGATCAATCGGTGATCTATCTTTCGGCACAAATCCAAGCCGGTGCCGATGTCGTGCAGATCTTCGATTCGTGGGCCGGAGATTTGCCGGCGTCGTTGCGGGATAGATGGGTGATTGACCCTCTGGCGGAGATAACAGCCAAGCTGCGCAAGCTTCATCCGAGTATTCCTTTAATTGTTTTCGCACGCGGTGTCGGAGCGGCACACCCGGCTGTCGCACAGGCGACGAAGGCGCAGGCCATTGGCATTGAGTCGGAAATGGCGATTAATTGGCTGGTGGGACGCATCTCCGGTGACTGCGCCATCCAAGGAAATCTCGATCCGGTGGCACTACTGGCGGATGAGTCTGTATCGGTCCGCGAAGCAGTGAAGATTGCCGCTGCGCTGCCGGCTCGCCGTCACATCTTCAATCTCGGTCACGGCATCCGTCCACAGACAGAACCCGGCAGACTGCAGGCCGTGATCGAAGCGGTTCGGCATTACGACCGAGAGCATGGCGATGATTGATTTCTATTTGTCGGCAAAAGCCTTTCATGTCATTGCGGTCGTTGCCTGGATGGCGGGGCTGTTCTATCTGCCGCGGCTTTTCGTCTATCATGCAAAATCAACGGTGGGCGGCGCGGTTTCTGAACAGTTAAAGATCATGGAGAGGCGGTTGGCCAAGGCCATCATGCTACCAGCCGCCGTGGCGGCCTGGATCGCCGGTTTACTGACGGCATGGCTTGGCGGTATGCTGTGGCCGATGCCCTTGTGGCTCGCCGTGAAATTCGCCGTTGTCGTAATTCTGACCCTTTTTCATGGCTTGTTGGAGTATCATCGGCATCAATTCGCGGGCGATCTGCGGCTCCATGGCGATCGCTATTTCCGCGGCATTAACGAAGTCCCCACCCTGCTCTTGGTCGTGATCGTGGTTCTGGTTATTGTGCGGCCGTTCGAGGCTTGAGAATTTTGTATTGGCCGCGGGTCTGGAATTTGTTATGAGGCATCCGCAGGCCGATGCCCGAAGCTGGCACGAGCGCCTGTTCCTCTCCTTACCCCCTCCCTGCCTGACCGGTTCTGCGGTCCGGCTTTCCCTCCCCAAAGAACGTCCGGAATCATGACCAGCATTGCTGAATTGAAAGAAATCAAGCTTCAGGATTTGAAGCGCAAGACGCCGGCCGAGCTGGTGACACTTGCCGAGGAACTCCAGGTCGAGAATGCGAGCGCGTTGCGCAAGCAGGAACTGATGTTCGCCATTCTCAAGAATCTGGCGGCGCGCGATGTCGAAATCATCGGCGAAGGCGTGGTCGAGGTGCTGCAGGACGGCTTCGCCTTCCTGCGCTCCCCGGATGCGAATTATCTGGCGGGGCCTGACGACATTTATGTGAGCCCCAGCCAGATTCGCAAATTCACGCTGCGAACCGGTGACACGGTTGAAGGCCAGATCCGCAGCCCCAAGGAAGGCGAACGCTATTTCGCCCTAGTCAAGGTCAACACGATCAACTTCGAGGATCCGGAGAAGACCAAGCACAAGGTTCATTTCGACAATCTGACGCCACTCTATCCCGACGAACGGCTCGAAATGGAGACGGCCGATCCGACGAGGAAGGACTATTCGGCAAGGGTCATCGACATTGTGGCGCCCCTCGGCAAGGGCCAACGCGGACTGATCGTGGCGCCGCCGCGCACCGGCAAGACGGTGCTGCTGCAGAACATCGCCC
>CAYOZR010000105.1:0-11611 GCA_964408555.1 uncultured Aestuariivirga sp. | reverse complement strand
TTTCGCGGTACTGCGCCAGCTCGCCCTTGATCTTGCCGGCGACCTTCTTCATCGCCTTGGTCTGCGCCGACGATCCGACGCGCGACACCGACAGGCCGACGTTCACCGCCGGGCGGATGCCCTGGAAGAACAGGTCGGTTTCCAGGAAGATCTGGCCGTCGGTGATCGAGATCACGTTGGTCGGGATGTAGGCCGACACGTCGTTGGCCTGGGTTTCGATGATCGGCAGCGCCGTCAGCGAGCCCGAACCGTTGTCTTCGTTCAGCTTGGCGGCGCGTTCCAGCAGGCGCGAGTGCAGATAGAACACGTCGCCCGGATAGGCTTCGCGGCCCGGCGGACGGCGCAGCAACAGCGACATCTGGCGGTAGGCCACGGCCTGCTTGGAGAGATCGTCATAGGCGATCAGCGCATGCATGCCGTTGTCGCGGAAATATTCGCCCATGGTGCAGCCGGCAAACGGCGCCAGATACTGCAAGGGTGCTGGATCCGAGGCGGTCGCCGCCACGATGATCGAATATTCCAGCGCGCCATTGTCCTCGAGGACCTTGACGAATTGCGCAACCGTCGAACGCTTCTGGCCGCAGGCGACATAGACGCAGTAGAGCTTGTCCTTCTCCGGACCCGCCACATGGATGGGCTTCTGGTTCAGGATCGTGTCGAGAATGATGGCGGTCTTGCCGGTCTGGCGGTCGCCGATGATCAATTCGCGCTGGCCGCGGCCGATGGGGATCAGCGCGTCGATCGCCTTGAGGCCGGTGGCCATCGGTTCGTGCACCGACTTCCGCGGAATGATGCCCGGCGCCTTGACGTCGACGCGACGGCGTTCCTTGGACTTGATCGGTCCCTTGCCGTCGATCGGATTGCCGAGCGGATCGACGACGCGGCCCAAGAGTTCCTTGCCGACCGGCACTTCGACGATGGCCCCGGTGCGCTTCACCGTATGGCCTTCCTTGATGTCGCGGTCGGAACCGAAGATCACGATGCCGACATTGTCGGTTTCGAGGTTGAGCGCCATGCCGCGGATGCCGCCCGGAAACTCGACCATTTCGCCGGCCTGGACATTGTCGAGGCCGTAGACGCGGGCGATGCCGTCACCGACGGAGAGCACCTGGCCGATTTCAGAGACTTCGGCTTCCTTGCCGAAATCCTTGATCTGCTTCTTGAGAATTGCGGAAATTTCGGCGGCGCGAATGTCCATTAGCCGGTCCCCTTCATGGCGATCTTGAGATTTTGCAGTTTGGTCTTGAGCGAGTTATCGACCATGCGCGAGCCGACCTTGACGATGAGGCCGCCGAGGATGGCGCCGTCAACCCGCGTGGCAAGCTGCACGTCGCGGCCGGTCGCCGCCTTGAGCGCGGCCTTGAGGTCCTTGACATGCTTGTCGGAAAGTTTTTCGGCGCTGGTCACTTCCGCCTGTACTTCGCCCTTGGCGGCGGCAACCAGCATGCCATAGGCCTTGATCATGTCGGCGATGGCGAAGAGGCGGCGGTTCCTGGCCGCGAGCTTGATGAAGTTGAGCGCCAGCCCGCCGATCCCGGCCTTGGCTGAAATCGCTTCGATGGCGCCGATCTGGTCCTCGGCCGAAAACACCGGCGAGCGCACCAGCCGCGTCAGGTCTTCCGACTGGTCGAGCAGCGCCTGGAAGGCATTGAGCTGGGCGCCGGTTGCGTCCACCGATTTTGCCTCGGAGGCGAGCTCGAACAGCGCGCCCGCATAGCGGCCCGGCACCCCGGAAACTGTCTGGTCTGTGGCAGTCACGATCGCTCTTTCGCAACGGTGGCGCGTTTCAGCCTTTGTGGTCACTGCTCAAACGCTTGAATTTGCTGGAATTCCGCGCGCACAAGTCACGCGTACGGATCGAGGCCCCGCCCCACCGCGGCGCCTCGGTAACACAGGCCTCGGCGGCGCGCAACCGGGTTGCGATGGCGGATTGCCGCAAGCGGCTTTGAACATAAGAAAAGGGCCCGCCACCGCTTGCGCCAATGACGGACCCCCGGGAGGAATCGTGAAACTTTCAGCGCAGCGTCATCGCCCGCGCAATGGCGCCAAGCTGATAGCGCTTGATGCCGATGTCGGCGAGATCGGCCTCGCTCATGGCCTCAAGGCGCGCGCGCTTGGCGCGATAGGCGGCTAGCCGCTTGCGGCGTTCGGCCAGGATCGCGAACATGCCGGGATTACTTTGCGGCTTCGCGAGCGAGCCGCGGAATGTCACAGCGGGCGATGCCGAGGTCCGCGAGATCGCGGTCCGTCAGGCTGCCGAGCTCGGAAACGGTACGGCTGTAACGCTGCCAGCTTTTGTAACGGGCTTTCAGAACTTCAAACATGGTCAGTCCCCTTTGGATTGACATTTACTGCATTGCACTCACGGGACAAAACTTAGGTGCAATGCAGCATAATGAGTATTGCAGATATTGCATGGCTGTAATTCGTTCAATTATTTCATAAGTTTATAATATTGTAACAATCCAAAATTTTGTGCTGCGCTGCCGTAGAATTGCACAGTTTGCCGCAATTCGCCAGTCTTGGTGCGTTTGCTACCTAATGCCGTCAATTCGCGGCCTTTCGGGCTATCCGGTAGATGGCCCCTGTATAATCATCGCTCACATAGAGGCTGCCGTCGGCCGCCTCAAGAATATCGACCGAGCGGCAGAGCACCTCATCGGCCAATTCACAGCCCGACATGAAGACCTCTTCGCGAATCGAGGAGCCCTGCCAGGTCAGCCGGACAATGCGGTACCCCGACTTGACCGAACGGTTCCACGAGCCGTGCTCGGCGATAAGGGTCGAACCGCTGAGCGTCGCATCGGGTTGGTGTTCGAGAAATACGATCGACAGCGGCGCCACATGACCGCCAAGGCCGTGCACCTGCGCGATGGGAGACAGGCCTGCCGGCATCTTCGCGAACAGGCCGGGATCCTTGACACCAGCGCCGTGCATATACGGCCAGCCGTAATGCCGTCCCTTCTCGATCCGGTTGACCTCGTCGTCGGGAACATCGTCACCGAGATTATCGCGGCCGTTATCGACGCCGATGAGCGCGCCCGTTCCCGGTTGCCAGTCGAAGCCGACGGTATTACGCAGGCCGCTTGCAAACAATTCCGGTGCCGCGTCCTCCTTGAAGCGGACGATGGCGGCGCGCCACGGGTGATCCTCGATGCAGGCATTGCAGCTCGATCCGATCGACAGATAGAGGAAACCGTCGGGGCCCCGCTTGAGGGTGCGCGACGAATGTCCGCCCTGCGGAATGCCGCTGAGTAGCACGCGCTCATTGGCGAGTGTCCTTCCGTCGAAATCGTATTTCACGACGCGCTGCTCCTCGGCCACGAAGAGCATGCTGCCTTCGAGCAAGAGACCGTGCGGATCGCCGAGGCCGGCGATGAGCACAATATGCCCATCGCTGCGGCCATCGCCATCGCCATCGCGCTGAACCAGCATGATCGTACCGTCGCGATAGCCCGATACGATGAGATCGCCATTGTCCGTCATCTGCATGAGCCGCGGCTGCCCCAGATCGCGGGCATAGACGGTGAAACTGTAGCCTTCGGGAACGCGGATGCGCTTGTGCAGCAGCGATTCCCATTGATCGCGTGACAGCGAAGCGGCGCGCGGGCCATTGAACGGCTCCAACAGGTACCAAGCACTGGCGGCAGCGATGCCGATTGCCACGGCGATGGCTAGGAGCGTTTTGCGCAGCATGCCGCACCTCCCGATATGCAACGAATTGGGCGCGGAGTAAGCCTCCCCGCGCCCTGCAAATCTAGTCGCGATCGGCGCCTCAGAACAGCCCGGCGATCTGGCCCTTTGCATCAAGCCCGATCACTTCGGCGGACGGCGCCCTGGGCAGGCCCGGCATGGTCATGATGTCACCGCAGATGACGACGATGAATTCGGCTCCCGCCGAAAGCCTGACCTCGCGGATCGGCACCACATGGTTGGTGGGCGCGCCCTTGAGATTGGGATCGGTCGAGAAGGAATATTGCGTCTTGGCCATGCAGATCGGGAACTTGCCGTAGCCCTGCGCCTCATAGGCCTTGAGCTGATCGCGCACCGCTTTGTCGCCGACGATGTCGTCGGCCCGGTAGATTTCCCGCGCGATGATCTTGACCTTGTCCCACAAGCTGAGTTCTTCGTTGTAGATGGGCTTGAACTGCGAAACACCCTTGTCGGCGAGTTCCGCCACATGCCGGGCCAGCGCTTCGGCGCCCTTGCCGCCTTCGGCCCAATGGGTGCACTTGAAAGCTTCGACCCCGTGCCCCTTGCAATAGGCTTTGACCGCCTCGACCTCGGCATCCGCGTCGTTGATGAAGTGGTTGACGGCAACCGCGATCGGCACGCCGAACTTCTTCACATTCTCGATGTGGCGGCCGAGATTGGCGAGACCCTTCTTCAGCGCCTCGACATTCTCCTTCTTGAGATCGTCCTTGGCGATGCCGCCATGCATCTTCAGTGCACGGACGGTTGCCACGATGACTGTGGCGGCTGGCGACAGCCCCGCCTTGCGGCACTTGATGTCGAAGAATTTCTCGGCCCCCAGATCGGCGCCGAAGCCCGCTTCGGTCACCACATAGTCGGCGAGCTTAAGCGCCGTCTTGGTCGCCATCACCGAATTGCAGCCATGGGCGATATTGGCGAAGGGGCCGCCATGCACGAAGGCCGGGTTGTTCTCCAGCGTCTGCACTAGATTGGGCATCAGCGCGTCCTTAAGCAGCACCGTCATGGCGCCCGACGCCTTGAGGTCGCGCGCCAGCACCTGGCCCTTGTCGCGCTTCGCCGCCACCACGATCTGGCCCATGCGCCGCTCGAGATCGGCGACCGAGGTGGAAAGACAGAAGATCGCCATGATCTCCGAGGCGACGGTGATATCAAATCCGGTCTCGCGCGGAAAACCGTTAGCGACACCGCCCAGCGAGCAGACGATCTGGCGAAGCGCGCGATCGTTCATGTCCATGACCCGGCGCCAGGTCACCCGGCGCGTGTCGATGCCGAGCTCGTTGCCCCAGTAGATGTGATTGTCGATCATCGCCGCCAGCAGATTGTGCGCCGAGGTAATGGCGTGAAAATCCCCGGTGAAATGCAGGTTGATGTCTTCCATCGGCACGATCTGGGCATAGCCGCCGCCCGCCGCACCGCCCTTCATGCCGAAGCAGGGACCGAGCGAGGGCTCGCGCAGCGCGATCATGGCGCGTTTGCCGATGCGGTTGAGGCCGTCGCCGAGGCCCACGGTCGTCGTCGTCTTGCCTTCGCCCGCCGGCGTCGGGCTGATGGCGGTGACCAGAATGAGCTTGCCGTCCTTCTTCTTGGCGAGAGTGTCGATGTAATCGAGACCCACCTTCGCCTTGGTGTGGCCATAGGGAATCAGATCCTTCTCGGGGATGCCGAGAGCTCGGCCCACCTCCATGATCGGTTTCATCTTTGCTTCGCGGGCGATCTCGATGTCGCTCTTGACCGTGGCCATTCAATTGCTCCTTGGCGAAAATGCGGGGTGATGAGGCGGCGCGTACCATAATCATCCCGATTGGCAAGGTGCCGTCTCAACCGACATGATCGGTCGGTTTTCGACGCCCAATTTAAACCAATCAGGACCAATTGCGGCCATCAATTGCCGAAGCGCGGGAAAAAGGCAATAAGCAATACTGGTCCCAATATTCGGATGAGCGAATTGCGCGATTTTCAAACCCCCGGCCGCTCGGCGGCCTATGGCGCCAGCGGCATGGCGGCCACCTCCGCGCCGCCCGCCACGCTTGCCGCCATCGATGTGTTGCGCCGCGGCGGCAATGCCGTCGATGCGGCGGTGACGGCCTCCGCCGTGCTCTGCGTCGTCGAGCCGCACATGACCGGGATCGGCGGCGATTGCTTCGCGCTCGTCGGCAAGCCGGATGGCACCGTCACCGGACTCAATGGCTCGGGCCGTGCCGCCATGACGGCCGATGCCGGCTGGCTGAAATCCTCGGGGCTCACCGAAATCCCCAAGCGCAGCGTCCATGCGGTGACCGTGCCCGGCGCCATCGATGCCTGGGACCGCCTGCTCAAGGCCTATGGCACCATGACGCTCGGCGAGGCCCTCGGCCCCGCCATCGCCATGGCCGAGGCTGGTGTCCCGGTGACGCCGCGGGTCGCCGCCGACTGGCCGGAGGACGAGGCGGACCTTGCCGCCGATGAGGGCGGGCGTGAGCACTATCTGAAGGACGGCCGCGCCCCCCGCGTCGGCGACATCATGCGCTATCCGGCGCTCGCCAAGACCTTGCGGCTCATCGCCAAGCAAGGCCGCGATGCCTTCTATGAAGGCGAGATTGCCGAAGACATTGTGGCCCACCTGGCCAGGCGCGGATCGCTTCTGACCGCCGAGGATTTTGCCCGCACGCGGTCGGATTGGGTCGAACCCATCGCCACGGTTTTCGCCGGTCACGAGGTGCTGGAGATTCCGCCCGGCGGCCAGGGTATCACCGCCTTGATCGCTCTCAATATTCTCGGCCATTTCGGCCTCCGCAACCACGGTCCGGCAAGCCCCGAACGCCACCATCTCGAGATCGAGGCCCTGAAGCTCGCCTGGGAATTGCGCAACCGCCACATCGGCGACCCGGATTTCGCCGGCATACCGGTCGATAACCTGCTCGATCCGGCGCTGGCCGCGCGGCTGGCGGCGCTGATCGACATGAACCGGGCCCTCGATATCCGGGCGGCACTGCCGCAATCCGATACGGTCTACCTCGCGGTCGTCGACCACAACCGGCTCGCCGTCTCCTTCATCAACTCGGTCTATTATGGCTTCGGTTCGGCCATCGTGACCCCGAAGAGCGGCATCGTGCTGCAGAACCGCGGCGCCTGCTTCGTCACCCGCCCCGGCCACCCCAACTGCATCGGCCCCGGCAAGCGGCCGCTGCACACCATTATCCCGGCCATGGTCAGGCGGCATGGCCACATTGAAATGGCCTACGGTGTCATGGGCGGCGACTATCAGCCGATGGGTCATGTGACCGTGGCGGTGAACCGTTATGTCTATGGCATGGACCCGCAGGCAGCGATCGACTGGCCGCGCTATGTCCCAAGTGCCGGTTCCGTGCTGGTCGAACGCCAGGTTCCGCAGCAGGTGAAAAGTGTCCTCGCCGCCAAGGGCCATCAGGTCGTGGCCAGCCCCGAACCCTTGGGCGGCGGCCAGGCCATCGTCATCGATCGCGACCGGGGCATGCTGGTCGGCGGCTCCGATTTCCGCAAAGACGGCCTGGCGCTCGGCTACTGAAGAGCCGGCGCCTTTAAGGATTTGTTTTTCGCTCCTCTTTACCATTGCCCCCTGGCAATCGAAGTCCGCGCGATCGGCGTCCGCCGACCGATCCGAAACCCTTTTCCGGAGGCCTCTTGAGCGAACCGCAACCGGCAACGCCGTTTTCCTTCAGCGAGCCCGCGGCCGCGGCGACCCCTTCGCCGGTTGAGCAATTGAACCGGGTCAAGGACTTAGACGATATCGTGCGAATCCGCCGGGCGCTCGAGGCGGCCAACGAGGCGGCCTATCACTGGATCGTCGAAACCGACGATATCGTGTGGAGCACCAATGCCGCCGAGGTCTTGGGCTGCGCGCCCGGGGTGATCGCCACCGGCCGCGCCTTCGCCGCCTATCTCGATGCCGACAATGTCGCCAGCCGTTATGATACCGTCATGCGCGCCACGGCAACCGATGACGGCAGCGGCGTACCGTTCCAGATCGAATATCAGTTCCACCCCGAGGGCCGGCAAGCCCGCCGCGCCATCTGGGTCGAGGACCATGGCCGCTGGTATGGCGGCGAAGGCGGCCATCCGGCGGAGGTTTTCGGCACGGTGCGGCGGATCGACGACCGCCGCCAGCGCGACCGGCATCTGGGCTTCATCGGCAATTGCGACCCCTTGACCGGCATGATGAACCGCGGCCGCATGGCCGAGGCACTGGGCGAGGCCATATCGGTGGCCCAGCGCGAAAGCTCGTCTTGCGCTTTTCTCATTGCCGCCATCAACAATCTGCCGGTGGTCAACGAGGCCTATGGCTTCGAAGTGGCCGACGACGTCGCCGCCGCCACCGCCCGCAGGCTGCGCCAGGTGGTGCGCACCGGCGATGCCATCGCCCGCTATTCCGGCAGCAAGTTCGGTATCATCCTGAGCGATTGCGGCGAGGATGAACTACAGATCGCCGCCGAACGCTTCCTCGCTATCGCCCGCGAGAGCGTCATCGAAACCGAGCGCGGCCCCGTCTGGGCCATGCTGTCGATCGGCGCGCTGTTGCTGCCCAAGCATGCGAGCGACGTCAACACCGCCACGGCGCGGGCCGAAGAGGCCCTCACCGAAGCCAGGCATCTGCCCTCGGATGGTTGCGTGATCTACAAGCCGTCGGAACAACGCATTTCCGAAAGAAGCCTGAACGCCCGCTGTGCCACTGAAATCGTCCGCTGCCTCAAGGACGACTGCTTCCGCCTCGCCTATCAGCCGATCGTCGATGCCAGGACCGGCAGTCCCGTCATGCACGAGGCGCTGTTGCGCATAGTGGATGCAGGCGGCGAGTTGATTGAGGCGCGTCATCTCATACCGGTTACCGAAAAACTCGGGCTCGTGCGTCTCATCGACCGGTCCGTGGTGCAGATGTCGCTGGCGGCGCTCAATAGGTATCCGGACGCGCGCATCTCGCTCAACGTCTCCGGTACCACCGCCACCGATCCGCGCTGGTTCCGCCAGCTCATCGACATGATGTCGTCCAACCGCATCGTTACCGGAAGGCTCACCGTCGAGATCACCGAGGCCATTGCTCTCGGCGAACTCAACGAAACGGCGCGCTTCATCGAGCAGCTCCGCAACCTCGGCTGCTCGGTGGCGATCGACGACTTCGGCGCGGGCTTCACGTCGTTCCGCGACCTGCGGGCCCTGTCGGTCGACATTCTCAAGATCGAAGGATCCTTCTGCCGCGGCCTCGGTGACAACGACGACAACCAGTATCTCGTCCGCTCGCTCATCGATCTCGCCCACAAGTTCGGGCTGAAGGCGGTGGCCGAATGGGTCGAGACCGGGGAAGACGCCGAGCTGCTGCGGCAATGGGGTGTCGATTACATGCAAGGCACCCATTTCGGCGCCGCATTGATCGATCCGCCCTGGCGGGCCAAGACCGATTCGTCGCACTTCGAGGCTATCCATTCCAGCCCCGCGCCGCGGCCCTTGCCCGAGCTCAAGCCCTATTCCGCCGAGGCGGAAAGAGCCCATTCCACCCCCGCCTCCGGCGATGTCTTCGCCTTCGCCGGATTCGAGCCGGAGCCGAAGGTGGAGCGGATGCAGGCGGAGGATGGCGAACACGGCATGTCGCGGCTGCGCAAGGCAATCGAAATTCTCGACCGCACCTTCGCCAAGCCGCATGCCCCAGTCAAAATCCCCAGCGCCGAGCCGAGCTACGCCGATCTGGCGACTGTTCCCGCGGAGCAGGTCGCGTTCTGACGTTCTACTTGCCGGCGATTGAGTCGAGCTTCTGCTGCATTGACGCCAGTTGCTCCTTGAGCGCTTGCAAATCTTCCTTGCCGGACGCTGAAGGCTGCGGCTTCGCCTGCGTGGCGCTTCCCGGCTGACCCATGGCCATGGCGGCGAAGGGGTTGAACATGCGCATGGCGTCGTTGAACATCGCCATGTTGCGCTTGGCGTGTTCCTCCATCGCCTTGAACGGATCCGCGCCCCAGGATTCGAGCAGCTGCTGGCGGAACTTCCCTTGCTCCTTGGACAAGTTGTCCAGCGAAAACTCCAGATAACTGGGAACAAAGGCCTGCATCGAGTCGCCGTAGAAGCGGATCAGTTGGCGCAGGAAATTGATCGGCAGCAGATTGGTGCCCTTGTTCTCTTCCTCGAAGATGATCTGGGTCAGGACCGAGCGGGTGATCTCCTCGCCGGTCTTGGCGTCATAGACCACGAAATCGGTGCCCGCCTTCACCATGGTGGCGAGATCTTCGAGCGTCACATAGGTGCTGGTCGCGGTATTGTAGAGCCGGCGATTGGCGTATTTCTTGATCACCACCGCGCTTTGCGGTACGGCTTTTTCCTCACTCAACGCGCTCACTCCTCCCGCAGGGGTTCGACCTGGATTGCAATGCAAAAATCTGCTCTCCGCACTGCACAATTGCAAGCGCAAAAATCTCCCGGAATTCTTAACGAGGCTATTTCGCAATGCACAAAAGATGCTATGGAAACGGCAAAGTCAGCCAGTCAAGAAGGAGACCGTCAGATGGCCGGAACGGATGTCGTCATTGTTGCGGCCGCGCGCACGCCGGTGGGATCTTTCAACGGCACGCTGTCGGGTGTGCCCGCCTCCTATCTGGGCTCGGTGGCGCTGAAGGCGGCCATACAGCGCGCCAAACTCGAGCCCAAGGACGTGGACGAAGTAATCCTCGGCCAGATTCTGACCGCCGGCCAGGGTCAGAACCCGGCCCGCCAGGCGGCCGTCAACGCCGGCATACCGGTTGAAAGCCCGGCTTGGGGCATAAACCAACTCTGCGGCTCGGGACTGCGCGCCGTGGCGCTGGGCATGCAGCAGATCGTCAATGGCGATGCCAGGATCGTGGCGGCGGGTGGCCAGGAATCGATGAGCAAGGCGCCGCATGTGGCGCATCTGCGCGAAGGCGTGAAGATGGGCGACTGGACCATGGTCGACACCATGATCAAGGACGGGCTGTGGGACGCCTTCAACGGCTATCACATGGGAAATACCGCCGAGAACGTGGCGCGCCAGTGGCAGATCGCCCGCGACACCCAGGATGCCTTCGCCGTCGCCTCGCAGAACAAGGCCGAAAAGGCGCAAGGCGCCGGCAAGTTCAAGGACGAGATCGCGCCGGTGACGATTTCAACCCGCAAGGGCGATGTGGTCGTGTCCGACGACGAATATATCAAGAAGGGCACGACGCTCGAACAGGTGGCCAAGCTCAAGCCCGCCTTCCAGAAGGACGGAACCGTGACCGCGGCCAATGCCTCCGGTATCAATGACGGCGCCGCCGCCGTGATCCTGATGAGTGCCAAGGAAGCCGAGAAGCGCGGACTGACACCGCTTGCCCGTATTGTCTCCTGGGCGAGCGTCGGCGTCGATCCGGCAGTCATGGGCTCGGGCCCCATCCCGGCCTCGCGGGCGGCGCTGAAGAAGGCCGGCTGGAAGATTGAAGACCTTGATCTCGTCGAGGCGAATGAGGCCTTTGCGGCGCAAGCCTGCGCCGTCAACAAGGACATGGGCTGGAACCCGGACATCGTCAACGTCAACGGCGGCGCCATCGCCATCGGCCATCCGATCGGTGCCTCCGGTGCGCGCGTGCTGACTACCCTTCTCCATGAAATGCGGAAGCGCAATTCCAAGAAGGGTCTAGCCACGCTTTGCATCGGCGGCGGCATGGGCATCGCCATGTGCGTCGAACGCTGATCGGGGGAGAAAAACATGGGACGTGTCGCAGTCGTAACCGGTGGCAGCCGCGGCATTGGTGCGGCGATTTCCAAGGCGCTGAAGGCTGCGGGCTACAAGGTCGCCGCCAATTATGCCGGCAACGACGAGGCCGCCGCCAGGTTCAAGGCCGAGACCGGCATACCCGTCTACAAATGGGATGTGTCGAACCACGAGGCCTGTGCCGCAGGCCTCAAG
>CAYOZR010000104.1:0-11676 GCA_964408555.1 uncultured Aestuariivirga sp. | reverse complement strand
AGGGCTCGTGGATCAGCCAGGCGTTCAAGTCGATCAATCCGTTCTGACGGCTTGTGCCCGGCGGAGTGGGTAGATCGGTATTAATTTCCGCTTTGGGACCGGGTGGACATTATCTGCTTCTGGTTGCGTTGCTCCCGAGTCCTACGATATCTCGCCTGATCGGCCGGGGTGGTTCGCTGCGCAAGACTACCGAAGTGGTGACGGAACCGTAACGAGCGATCATGTCAACGATCGTTTCGAGATCCTCCGGCGCTGGGACCAATACCTTGAGAATGAAGCAGTCCTCGCCGGTCACCCGATGGATCTCCACGATGTTTGGTATCTCGGCAAATTTCTTGAGGCAGGTTCGGATGTGCTCGTGGGTAGTCTTGAGACGGATGATGGACATCATGCTGAGGCCCAATGCCTGTGGATTGATGCGCGCGCCATAGCCGCTGATCACGCCGCGCTCTTCCAATCTCTTGACCCGCTCCGAAATCGCAGGCTGCGATAAGCCGATCATTCGTCCAAGCTCCGCCAGCGGCACACGGCCGTCCTTCTGAAGGACTTCGAGAATAGCGAAATCTTTACCGTCGATGTCACCAATACGATCCAAGAATTAACCTCCATCCACTTTGAATTCATCGGGAAATTTATATCATAACCGATGATCATGCATGTCAAGTTTCAACATCCTCTGGCACGCTGTGGACCGCAATGACACAATTCGAGGTCTCTCATGACAAGCCTTATTATGCTTCCCGGTATTGGCGGGTCGGAAGAGGAGCATTGGCAGACACGATGGGAGCGCGCCGACCCGGCGATTGTCCGGCTTGCGCCCCGTAGCTGGAATAAACCCGAGTTGACCGATTGGATTGCAGCTCTGGAACGCGCCGTATCCACAGGTGCAGAGCGCCCGGTACTGGTTGCCCATAGTCTTGCCTGCCTGCTGGTTGCCCATTGGGCGAAGCATACGCGAAAGCGAATTGCTGGTGCATTTCTGGTTGGGGTTCCAGACCCTGCGGGGCCGCGGTTCCCAGTCCAGGCATCCACATTCAGAGAAGTTCCAGAAGACAGACTCCCGTTTCCGGCGCTGGTGATCGCCAGCACCGACGATCTCTATGGAACCTCCGGTTATGCACGCAACCGCGCCCATCGCTGGGGCGCTGGATTCATAGAACTGGGCGCTTTTGGCCACATCAGTGCCGCCAGCGGTCTCGGCGACTGGCCGCAGGGCCGCGCCCTGCTGGAGGCGTTTTGTGCAGGAGCCACCAAGTCAGTTTAGGTCAAGTACTACAATTCACAGTGACCCACTGCCCCGGCGCGGAGGGAGGACAAGCTGCCCAGGCTCGGCTATAAGAATCGCATGCTGACCGCCCTCTCGATCCGCGACATCGTTCTTATCGAAAAGCTCGACATCGGCCTCGAAAGGGGCCTCACGGTGCTGACCGGCGAGACGGGGGCGGGCAAATCCATCCTGCTCGATGCGCTGGGCCTGGCGCTGGGGGCGCGAGGCGATTCGAGTCTGGTGCGAACCGGCGCCGAGCGGGGCGTGGTGACGGCGGCTTTCGCCTTGCCGGCCGGACACGCGGCCTTCGGGCTGTTGAAGGAGCAGGGCATCGATGGCGACGGCGAACTGGTGATCCGCCGCATCCAGAATGCCGACGGCCCAAGCCGCGCCAGCATCAACGACCAGCCGGTGAGCCTCAACCTGCTGCGCCAGGTGGCGGCGAGCCTCGCCGAAATCCATGGCCAGCATGCCGACCGGGCGCTGGTCGATGTCGCCAATCACCGGCGGCTGCTCGATGCCTTCGGCGGGTTGGAAGCCCAAGTCCAGCTGGTCTTGCGCCTCTGGTCGGAGGCGAGCGCGGCGCGCGCCGAACTCGACGAACACCGGGAGTTGATGGCGCGGGCCGAGGCCGAACGCGACTATCTCGACCATGCAGTGGAAGAATTGCGGACCCTTGATCCCAAGCCCGGCGAGGAAACAAAGCTCGCCGAGGCGCGGCAGATCATGATGAATGCCGAGCAATATTCCGAGGCGCTTGGCGAAGCCGAAGATGGGCTGGCCGGCGACGGCACCCTGGAAGCCCGCCTCAATGCGGCGCTGCGCAAGCTCGAACGGCGGCGCGAAACGGCGGGTGGCCGGCTCGATCATGTATGCGCCACACTCGACCGGGTGCTGGTTGAAATCAATGAGGCCAATCACGCGCTGGCCGAAGCGCGGCGCTCCTTCGCCTTCGATCCCAAGGAGCTGGAGGGTTCGGAAGAGCGGCTCTTCGCCTTGCGCGCCGCAGCCCGCAAGCACAAGAGCACGGTGGACGATCTGGCCGCGGTGCGCGAGCGCTTCGAGCGCGAATTGCAGGCGATCTCCGACGGTGGCCAGCGCCTGCAACAGCTGGAACAGCGCCACCGCGCCGCGCAGAAGGCCTTCGATGACAAGGCTGACTTCTTGAGTGCGGCGCGCAAGAAGGCGGCGCGGGCGCTTGATCGGTCGGTTGAGGCGGAATTGCCGCCCCTCAAGCTCGACAAGGCCCGGTTCGAAACCAGGATCGAGACCGATGCCGGAAAACCGGGGCCCACCGGCATCGACCGCGTCGAATTCGTGGTGGCGGCCAATCCCGGAACGCCGCTGGCGCCCTTGATGAAGGTGGCCTCGGGCGGCGAGCTCGCCCGCTTCATGCTGGCGCTCAAGGTGGTGCTCGCCGCCAAGGGCTCGGCGCCGACCCTGGTCTTCGATGAAATCGACACCGGTGTCGGCGGCGCGGTGGCCGATGCGATCGGCGCCAGACTGGCGCGCCTGGCCGAGGGCCTGCAGGTGCTGGCCGTTACCCACAGCCCGCAGGTGGCGGCGCGCGCCTCGGAACACATGCTGATTTCCAAGATGGAGGAAGTCGGCAGCCACCGCATGGTGACGCGCGTCCAGCCGCTCTCGACGCAGAGCCGGCGCGAGGAAATCGCCCGCATGCTGTCGGGTGCCGAAGTCACCGAGGCGGCGCGCGCCCAGGCCGAACAATTGCTGGCGGGCAGGGGCTGACACAAGTGCCGAAGGCGGTGGCGCAACTGAGCGAAAGCGAGGCCAAGGCCGAACTGGCGCGGCTGGCCAGGGAAATCGCCGAACACGACCGGCGCTACTATCAGCACGACGCGCCCAGCATCTCGGATGCCGCCTATGATGCGCTGCTCCAGCGCAATGCGGCGATCGAGGCGCGGTTTCCGCATCTCGTCAGGTCCGACTCGCCGTCGCATCGCGTCGGTGCGGGACCGGCGGAAAAATTCGGCAAGGTGCGGCACCGGGTACCGATGCTGTCGCTCGCCAACGGGTTCAGCGACGAGGATGCGATCGACTTCCTCGGCCGCATCCGGCGCTTTCTCAATCTCGGCGAGGATGAGGCGATCGAGGTGACGGCGGAGCCCAAGATCGACGGGCTGTCGATTTCGCTGCGCTACGAAAAGGGAGCGCTGGTGCAGGCGGCAACCCGCGGCGACGGCGCCGAGGGCGAGGATGTCACCCGCAATGTGATGACCATCGCCGAGGTGCCGAAAAAGCTCGCCGGGGCCCCGGATGTGATCGAGGTCCGGGGCGAAATCTATATGTCCCACAAGGATTTCGCCGCACTTAATGAGAAACAGATTGAAGCCGGCGAGAAGCCCTTCGCCAATCCGCGCAATTCGGCCGCCGGCTCGCTCCGCCAGCTCGATCCGGCGATCACGGCGGCCCGGCCCTTGCGGTTTTTCGCTTATGCCTGGGGCGAGGCGCCGGAACTGCCGGGCATGACCCAGTGGGAGGCGATGCAGGCTTTCAAACACTGGGGTTTCCCGGTCAACGGACTGATGAAGCTGTGCCGCTCGGCGGACGAATTGCTGACCCATTACCGGGAGATCGAAAGCCGGCGCGCCGATCTCGGCTATGACATCGACGGTGTCGTCTACAAGGTGAACCGGCTCGACTGGCAGGAGCGGCTGGGTTTCGTCTCGCGTAGCCCACGCTGGGGGCTCGCCCACAAATTCTCGGCCGTGAAAGCCACAACCGTCCTCGAAGGCATCGATATCCAGGTGGGCCGCACCGGCGCGCTCACTCCGGTGGCGCGGCTCAGGCCCGTCACCGTCGGCGGCGTCGTGGTCTCCAACGCCACGCTGCACAACGAAGACGAGATCGCCCGCAAGGATATTCGCATCGGCGACACGGTGGTCGTGCAGCGGGCGGGCGACGTGATCCCGCAGATTCTCGGCTTCGTGCCGGAGAAGCGTCCGAAAAATGCCAAGCCCTATGAGTTTCCGAAAACCTGTCCGGCCTGCGGCAGCCATGCCATGCGCGAGGAGCGCGAGGGCGGCAAGACCGACGTGGTGCGGCGCTGCACCGGCGGCCTCATCTGTCCCGCCCAGCGGGTCGAGCGGCTCAAGCATTTCGCCTCGCGCAATGCTTTCGATATCGAGGGCCTCGGCGACAAGATCATCGAGGAGTTCTACACGGATGGCCTCATCGAGTCGCCGCCCGACATTTTTACGCTCGAAGCCCGCGACGCCCGCGCGCTCAAGAAACTCAAGGACCGCGAGGGTTGGGGCGAGGCCAGCGTCAAGAAGCTCTTCGATGCGATCGATGCGCGCCGCTCGGTGGCGCTCGACCGCTTCATCTTCGGGCTCGGCATCCGCCATGTGGGCGAGACGACGGCGCGGGTGCTGGCGCGCGCCTATGGTTCCGCCGAGGCTTTCCGCGACCAGATGGCGGCCGCCGCCAAGGGCGTGGAAACGGAGGCCTGGCAGGAACTCACCTCCCATGACGGCATCGGCGATGTGGTGGCCGAAGCGGTCGCGCAATTCTTCGACGAGCCGCACAATCTCAAAGTGGTGAATGAACTCCTCAAGCATGTCACGGTCACGCGGCTCGAAGCGGTGAGCACAAGTTCCGCGGTCGCCGGCAGGACCGTCGTCTTTACCGGCGCCTTGGAGAAGATGACGCGCGAGGAGGCGAAGGCCATGGCCGAGCGGCTCGGCGCCAAGGTAGCGGGCTCGGTGTCGAAAAAAACCGATCTGCTGGTTGCGGGGCCGGGCGCCGGATCGAAGCTCAAGGACGCGCAGAAATACGGCATCGAGGTGATTGACGAAACCGAGTGGTTCCGCCGGGTGGGGGAGGGATGAGCTCACGATCCGCCGACTTCCGGCAAGGTGTCATCGATATCGTGCCAATTGTCGTCGCTGCTGTTCCCATCGGCCTTCTGTGGGGAACGCTCGCCGTGGGCAAAGGTCTTTCGCCTCTGGAAGCCGGATTGATGAGTGCCTCCGTATTTGCCGGTGCGGCGCAGTTCGTGGCCATCGAACTGTGGCGGGATCCGGTGCCTTGGCTATTGCTCACTGTCACCGCCTTCATCGTCAATGTGCGCCATCTTCTCATGGGTGCGTCACTATCGCGCCACATGAATGCCATTCCGCCCGGTTGGCGGGTGCCGCTCCTCTTTCTGATGGCGGATGAGAACTGGGCGCTTTCGGAACGCCGTGCCATCACGACGCCGCTGACACCCGCCTACTATCTGGGCCTCGCCCTGCCGCTGTACACGGTATGGACGGGTTCCTCCACCATCGGCGCGTTCATGGGGCGCTCGCTCGGCGATCCGGCGGCGCTGGGATTCGACTTCGCCTTCTCGGCCATGTTCATCGGTCTACTGGCGGGTTTTTGGAGAGGCCCGCGCACCGGTGCGATTCTGGCTTCAAGTGCTGTTTCCGCCGCGCTCACCAAACTGTTGGTGCCGGGCGCCTGGTACATCGTCATTGGCGGCCTCACCGGCGCGATCGTTGCGGCGGCGCTCCATGCGGAACGGGATGCGTCATGAATACCCTTGTTGCCATTTTCGGCATGGCGCTCGCCACCTATGCGACGCGGGTGGGTGGCCTCTATCTGATGCGCGGCGTGACCGTGAAGGGCCGCCTCAAGGCGGCGCTTGATGCCTTGCCGCCGGCGATCCTCATGGCGGTGATTGCGCCCATGGTTCTCGCAACCGGAGTGGCCGAGACCATTGCGGCGGCGATTACGGCGGGCGTCGCCCTACTGCGCGTTCCGCTCATCGTCACTGTCCTGATGGGCGTTATCAGCGTCGTGCTTCTGCGTATGCTTCTCAACTAAGCGGCGCGCAGGCCCGTTTCAGCCAGTCCAGCTCGGCGCCGTCGAGATGGGCGCCCACTTCCTTCAGCACGCGGGCGTGATAGGCGTCGAGCCAGACAAGCTCGTCTTTCGTCAGAAGGCGAGACTCGATCAGGCGGCGGTCGATCGGGCAAAGAGTCAGCGTCTCAAAAGAATGCATCGGCCGTTCGCCGCCTGCGACGGCTTCGGGCTCGCGCACCAGAAGCAGGTTCTCGATCCTGATGCCGTAATGGTCCGGCTTGTAGAAGCCCGGCTCGTTGGAGAGAATCATGCCGGGTTCCAGCGGCGTGCGGTCGGATTTGTTGATGCGGGCCGGCCCCTCATGCACCGAGAGATAGGAGCCGACGCCATGGCCGGTGCCGTGGTCGTAGTCGAGGCCCGCGGTCCACAGCGCGGCGCGGGCGAGCACGTCGAGCTGCGAACCGCAGGTGCCCTTGGGAAAGCGGATGCGCGAGACACCGATCATGCCCTTGAGCACGCGGGTGAAGCGATCCTTCATTTCGGCGGTGGGCTCGCCCACGATCACCGTGCGGGTGATGTCGGTGGTGCCGTCGCGGTACTGGCCGCCGGAGTCGATGAGGAAGATTTCATTGCCGGCGAGCGGCCGGCTTGATTGCGCCGACACATGGTAATGGGGAAGTGCTGCATTGGGACCGGCGGCGGCGATGCTATCGAAGGACAAATCCATGAGCTGGCCGGTCGCTTCGCGGAATGATTGCAGTTTGCCGGCGACGGAGAGCTCGGTGAGATCGCCCTTCGGAGCCGCGGCCTCGAGCCAGCACAGGAAGCGCGCCATGGCCACCCCGTCGCGGCGGTGGGCGGCGCGGGCTCCTTCCTGTTCGATGCGGTTCTTCTTCGCCTTGGGCAGGGTGCAGGGATCGCTTCCCTGCACGATCTTCGCTCCCGACTTGGCGAGACGGGCACGGATTGCTTCCGGCGTCGAATTGGATTCGATCCGAACCTTGGCCTTGGCGCGGCCCAGCGCCTTGAGTGATGCTTCCAGCGCCTGCGGCGGCTTGACGGCGGCGATCTTGTTCACCTGAGCGCGGACATCTTCCGGCAATCTTTTCGGATCGATGAAGAGTTCGGCCTTGCCTGTGCGTTTCAGGATCGCATAGGCGAGTACCACCGGCGTGTAGGGCACATCGCGGCCGCGGATGTTGAACACCCAGGCAACCGAATCCGGAAGCGTCAGCACGGTCGCATCGGCGCCGGCCTTGGCGAGCGTCTTGGCCACTTCGGCAAGTTTTTCCTTGGCGCCGCGGCCGGCAAATTGCGTGGGCTGTGTATCGACGGGTGCGGTGGGCCGCTCGGGCCTGCCGCTCCAGATCGCATCGATCGGATTGGGGGTGACCGCCACGAGCTTCGCCCCCGCCTTGGCGCAGGCCTTGTCGAAACGCCGTGCCTGATCGGCGGTCAGCAGCCAGGGATCGAAACCGAGCCGGTCGCCGTGTTTGAGGTTCTTGGCGATCCATTCGGCGGGCGGCTGATCGACCAGGTGCTGGGGCGCGAAAATCTTCGTATCGACCTGGCTGCGCACCTGGATGGTGTAGCGGCCGTCGACGAATATGGCGCCCTTCTTGAGGGTCAGGATCGCCGTGCCCCAGGAACCGGCAAAGCCGGTCAGCCACCTGAGGCGCTCGGCATAGGCGGCGACATATTCGCCCTGGAATTCGTCCTGGCGGGGAACGATGAAGCCGGTGAGCTTGCGTTTCTTCAGTTCGGCGCGCAGTGCCGCGACGCGGGCGGCGGGGACGGTATTTTGCTTGACCATCGCCCCTCAATAACGTGGCGGATGCGCGCCGGGAAGGGGCTACATCTTCACCTTGATGCGGCCCTCGACTGCCGAGGGCGACTTCCTTCTTGGCGGCGCGGGTCGCGTCGGCAATCGAATTGCCGATCATCGTTCGATTCAACCGCTGCATGACGCACCGGCAGGAAATGCCTTGCAACTTGGAAAAACCTGTTCCATATAGCCGCGATCGACACTTGGGCCGGACGATTGGCCGCTACGCTCCCCAGTTGGGTGCGCGCACGCAAAGACTCCTCCAATTATCGAGAACGGGTCTTTTGGCGCGCCGAAGCAAACCTCAAGACCTTACGACAACCCAACTGAAGGACATCCCATGGATACGGGTACTGTGAAGTGGTTCAACGAGCAGAAGGGCTACGGCTTCATTCAGCCCGACAACGGTAGCAAGGACATCTTCGTCCATATTTCCGCTGTCGAACGCGCAGGACTGCGCACGCTGAAGGAAGGCCAGAAGGTCTCCTTCGAAGTCGTCACCGACAAGCGCACGGGCAAGAGCTCGGCCGGCAACCTCCAGGCTGCATGATCGTCGGCGAAACCGCTTCGACGGTTCGATGCCCGGCTCCCAGAGCCGGGCATTTTTTCTTGTGCATTGCAAAATTATCTCAAAGAGGGATTTGTGCAAATATAGCATAACTTAAGAGTGAATATTGTCTTAAACTTCGCAAAGTTTCTCGATGCATTACCGCGATATGCTTCGAATTATGGCGGCGAAATGGCAATAAATGTAACTAAATCGCCTGATTTCAATTGATTATGTCGAGTGTTGGACGGGCGGGTTGGTGATGAACAAAGTATGAATTAAGACATGCTTATTACGCATATCTGAATGGCCATTAGCTCTCTGGTGAAGTTGATTCCTCTGTTCTATATGTTGCGTTGCACAAGTAAATATCACCTCGCGAAGTGCCATCGGGTTTCGTGAGAAGAGTTGGAGAATGACCATGTCCACGATCACTTTCGGCCGCGAAACCGTCCGCAATAGCGGCACCCGTATGACCTCGGGCCTGATGGGCCGGGTCAAGGCCTTCCTCACCCGTTCGCGGGCCGAGCGTCAGCTCGCCCAGCTCGACGACCGTCTGCTTGCCGATATCGGCCTGAAGCGGTCGGAAATCCACAAGATGGTTTGGGGCAACTAAGCCCTTCAAGCATCCTCCCCGCCGGCGCCATGGGCGCCGGAAACTTGGCGCCCGGCGCGAAAGCGGACCGGGCGCTTTTGTTTTGCCGGCCGGGTCAAGACCAGCGTTGCCCAATTGCCGCGCGCCATCCGCCGAGATGGAACCAGCCCCCGATTGCGATAGGCCGCAAGAATCCAGCGGCTCTGATCGAGGGTGAGGCCGGAGAGTATCAGCGCGCCGCCGGGGCCCAGGCTCTGGGACAGGCCCGGCGCCAGCGCCACCAGCGGCCGCGCCAGGATATTGGCGAAGATCAGATCGTAAGGGGCGCCTCTGGCGATGCCCGCATGCTTCAGTCCGGGCGCGGCAATCGCCGCGACCAGCGGCCCGGCATTGTTGCGGGCGGCATTGCGGCGCGTGACGCGTACCGCCTCGGGATCGATGTCGCTGGCCAACACCTTGCGCCGCAGAGCCCGTGCCGCGGCGATGGCGAGAACGCCGGTGCCGCAGCCAAGATCGAGAATGCGCCGCGGCCGTGTCCGCTTGAGCAGCGCGTCGAGTGCGGCAAGACAGCCCTCGGTGGTGCCGTGATGGCCGGTGCCGAAGGCGGTTCCGGCATCGATCTCGAGTGCAATGCCGCCGCTACGACGGCGTAGCCGGTCGTGCGATCCATGCAGGAAGAAACGTCCGGCGGTGACCGGCGCCAGGCCTTGAAGCGAGCGAGCGACCCAATCGGTATCGGGCAGGGGAGCGATCGCACCGTGCAGCGTCAGCACCGTCTCGGCAGCCCGCGCGCCGGACTCGTCCTCAAAATAGGCGATGGTTTCCCACCGCCCACGGGCCTCGTCGGTCTCGTTGACGGCGACCGCCAGCGCCTCGATGCACCAATCGTCCTCGATGCGCGCGGCAAGCTTCTGGGCTTCACCGAGTTGAAGTCCGGCAAGCGTCAGGGTGAAGCGTGCGGCGGTCACACGGGCCTAGGTCAGTGGCACGATCTGGATTTCGACGCGGCGGTTCTGGGCCTTGCCCGCCGCCGTGCCGAGTGCGGCACCGGTGCCGGCGCCGATCGCCGTCCTGGAGAGCTGCGGTTCGCCGGCATAGGGATTGGTGGTGCGGCCGGCGGCGAGAAAAGCCGCGGCGGTCAATGCGATCACGGTGCGATTCATGGCGTCCCCTTCATTCCACCATGGCCTATTTGGCGGAACTTGTGGCGGCAATAAGGTTGATGAAATATTATTCCGCGGCTTCGGTGCGTGGCCGGATCTATCGCCGCGACGGCCGGCCGGCCTCGGCTGCCGCAGTCTTCTTCAGAGCGGCAATGACCGCTTCGGGTTTCCTGTCGATGACAGCCAACAAGGTCCGGGCGGTGCGGTCGGGATTTCTCCGTCCTTGTTCCCAATCGCGTACGGTCGCGACGGCGAGGCCGAATTGTTGGGCAAATCCCGACTGCGAAAGCTGCAGCCGCTTGCGGATCGCACTCACATCGACGCGCTCCAGATCGTAACGACGCGCCGGCTTCGCCGTGCCCTTGGCGATGGCGATTGCCTCATGCACGCTGCCAATAAGCTCTTTGCCGAATGCACTCATGGTCAACTCCTGGTTCCGCGCCGGCAGGCATCCGCAATTTGCGGCAACAGCCTGGTCAAATCGTTTCGTTCAGCCTTCGTCAGGTTAGCCTTCCGGTTCTTGCCGTAGACCGCCAGAAGAAAAACCGGAACATCATCGCCGCCGTAGTAGTGGATCGTACGATAACCGCCGCTCTTGCCCTTGCCGTATCCGGCATGGCGCAGTTTGCGTGCGCCGCCAGTTCCGGCAATCTGATCGCCGCACAGCGGATCGCCGGCAATTACGGTGGCGATGTCCTGCAATTCGTCCTCCGTCAACCCCGCTGCATCCGCATGACGCAGGAATGTCTGGGTCAGGAGGACAGTCTGCATTTGGACGATATACGGCAATGCCGTAGTCATGTCAATCTGCGGCTGAGGTTATTCCGCGGCCTCGGCCGCCTCGGCGGCGAGGAAGCCGCCGGACTGGCGCTGCCACAGGGAGGCATAGAGGCCACCCTTGCGCCGGAGCTGCTGGTGGGTGCCTTCCTCGACGATGCGGCCCTTGTCCATGACCACGAGGCGGTCCATGGCGGCGATGGTCGAGAGCCGGTGCGCCACCGCGATCACCGTCTTGCCCTCCATCAGGGCGTAGAGATTTTCCTGGATCGCCGCTTCCACTTCCGAATCGAGCGCGCTCGTCGCCTCGTCGAGGACGAGGATGGGCGCGTTCTTGAGCAGCACCCGGGCGATGGCGACGCGCTGGCGCTGGCCGCCGGATAATTTCACGCCGCGCTCGCCGACATGGGCGTCATAACCTTTACGGTCCTTGGGATCGACGAGTCCGGCGATGAATTCATCGGCGTGGGCCTTGCGGGCCGCCGCCTCGATTTCGGCCATGCCGGCTTCGGGCTTGCCATAGCGGATATTGTCGCTGACCGAACGGTGCAGCAGCGAGGTGTCCTGGGTCACCACGCCGATGGCGGCGCGCAGCGACTCCTGCGTCACCTGGGAAATGTTCTGACCGTCGATCAGAATGCCGCCGCTTTCGCGATCGTAGAAACGCCGCAGCAGATTGGCGATAGGCGATTT
>CAYOZR010000103.1:0-11947 GCA_964408555.1 uncultured Aestuariivirga sp. | reverse complement strand
AATACGGACAGTCTACGACAAAAACGGCCGGACGCGAGAGGTCCGGCCCGAATTTCGTTAAGCGGCGGCGGGCTCAATAGCCGTTGCGCTGGCTTCCCGGGCTTTCAGCCGGCGGCATGCCTTCGAGGCCGCGCAGCAGCTCCTCCTCGGTCATGCGCTCGAGATCCGCCTGGTCTTCGGCGGATCGGTCCGCGGCGGCGATCGCCATGTCGCCCGACTGCTGGATCAACGGCACTTCGGTCGCCTCCGGCTCGTCCACCTCGACATGCTTCTGCATGGCGTGGATATATTCTTCGCGCAGATCGGCGGGCACGATGGTTTCCTCGGCGATCTCGCGCAGCGCCACCACCGGGTTCTTGTCGTTGTCGCGTTCGACGGTGATGGGCGCGCCTTGCGCGACCATGCGGGCGCGATGCGCCGAAAGCAGCACGAGTTCAAAACGGTTCGGCAGTTTGTCGATGCAGTCTTCTACGGTGACGCGCGCCATGGGGCTCGTTCACTCCTTGGTCGATGAATCTGGAATCGGGGCCTTCTAGGCGCAAATCCCCGCAAGCGCAAGCAGATCGGAATGATATCATATTGCTGTGATAGGATTTATTGCCTTGACAAATTGCCAGGACTGTTCTATGTATGAAACATGATCAACGCTCCCAACCGCATTCCCTGGCCACCCATTCTCTTCCTCGCGGCCATCGTCATCGCTCTGGTCCTGCACTGGCAGGCAGCCCTGCCCTGGCCCGGCGGCGTGGCGCGGCTCGTGCTGGCCGCCATCGGCCTCGGCCTGATTGGCGCCGGTCTAGCCCTTGACGTCACGGCCATCCGCCAGTTCCGCAAGCACCGCACCAGCATCCTGCCCACGCGCGCCGCCTCGGTCCTGATTGTCGGGGGCCCCTTCTCCATATCCCGCAATCCGATTTATCTCGGAAATACGCAAACGATGTTCGGTGCGGGACTTCTGTTCGGGGTCGGCTGGCTTCTCCCGGCAGCGCTGGTGGCAGCCTTCGCCGTGCAAAAACTGGCGATCGAGCGCGAAGAGGCCCATCTCGAAGCCAGTTTCGGCGCCGCCTGGCGGGACTATGCCGCCAGAACGCCGCGCTGGTTCTGGTGGATCTAGCGCCCGACCGCGCCGGAATGGATCTTCCCGCCTCCGGAGTGGGTAAGTCGAGGCGGCCGCCCGGGAACGGCGAACCATGGCCCGGGCCACTTGCCCAATCGCCGCCGATCCGCCATTCATGCCGCAACAACCGAAAGCCGGGAACCGATGGACCGCACCATTTTCATACATGCCGGCATGCACAAGACCGGTTCGACCGCGATCCAGAAATTTCTGACCGGCAATAGGGACCGCCTGCGCGAGCTTGGTCTCTATGTGCCAGTGGCAGGCACCGAAGTGCATGGCCACAATCACGCCGCACTTGTCGGTACCGTGGCCCGCTTCGATCAGGCGGATGCGGGCGGCGCCTTCGACAGGCTGCGAGCCGAGCTGGCACGAGCCGGAAATCCGCAACAAGTCCTCATCTCGGCCGAAGATTTTTCGCCCAAATTCGGCCGCCGGCCCTTTCTCGACAAACTCGCCCGCTTCTGCGCCGCCATCGGCTACGCACCGCATTTCGCCGTTTATGTGCGGCCGCAGGCGGCGGCGATCAATTCCATGTTCACCCAGCACGTCAAGAACTGGCGCGCCGTTGGACCCTTTCACGAGTATTTCCAGGCTCAGCTCGCCGCACCCTTGGCGCAGTTGCCGCGCTTGTTCGAGGCGGTACGCGCCGATCCGCGTTTCCGCCTCACCATCCGGCCCTATAACCGGCAGACCGTCACGACGGGTCTCGTCGGCGATTTTCTCTCCCGCCTCGGCCTGCCGCCGGACGATCCCGGGCTCATGCACTCGCCCGACCTGGTGAATGTGGCGCCGGGGCCCAAGACCATTGCAGCGTTTCTGCAGATCAGGCGCAGGCTCGCCGAGCAGGAGCCGATGCCCGACCCGGCGATACTCAAGGGCCTGGCCCGGCCGCTGATTGCCGCCGCCGGCCAACATGGGTGGAATGAAACGAAATTCGACGGCATCAACGAAATCCGCCTGCGCCATGCGCGTGACCGCCTTGACGAGCCGAACGAGAATTTTGCGCAAGCCGTGTGGCACAAGCCCTGGCTCGATGTCTTTCCGGAGGAGAAAGACCGCCAGGCCAATCCAAATATTTTCATTTTCAAGGATGCTTCTCCCGCCGAACAGGCGGAGTTCCGCGATTTCGTGCAGGAGGCGATCGCCAGCATCCGCCAGTTCGATGCCGGCGCGCCGCAGCCCCAATCCGGCGATTCAGACGACGGCGACGATTGACGCGGCTACATCAGCCACAGCGCCGCCAGGCCGAGAAACGCGAAGAAGCCCACGACATCGGTGACCGTGGTGACGAATACGCCCGAAGCGATCGCCGGATCGACGTCGAGGCGGTCGAGGGCGAGCGGGACCAGAATGCCGGCGAGTGCCGCGGCGATCAGATTGATGACCATGGCGGCGGCGATCACCAGTCCCAGCCCATCCGAGCCGAACCACCACCAGGCGAAGGCGCCGGTGATGGCGGCGAACAGGATACCGTTGATCAGGCCCACCGCCGTCTCGCGTGAGATGACGCGCAGCGCGTTGAGCGGACCCAGATCGCGCGTCGCCAGCGCCCGCACCGCCACGGTCAATGTTTGGGTGCCGGCATTGCCGCCCATCGACGCGACGATCGGCATGAGGATGGCGAGCGCCACCATCTGCTCCAGCGTGGCGTCGAACCACGAGATCACCCAGGAGGCGAGCACCGCCGTCGCCAGATTGACGAAGAGCCAGGCAAAGCGCGAGCGCGTCGCCTGCCAGACGCTGCCGGAGATCGACTCGTCTCCGACGCCGCCCAGATGCAATATGTCCTCTTCCGCTTCTTCCCTGATGACGTCGACGATATCGTCGACGGTCAGCATGCCGGCGAGGCGGCCGGATTCGTCGGTCACCGCCGCCGACACCAGATTGTAACGCCCGAACTTGTCGGCGATCTCGTCCTGCTCGTCGGTCGCTTTGAACACCGTCTGTCCGGTGTCCATGATGTCGCCGATCTTGCGGTCGCGCGGGTTGCGCAGCAGACGGGCGAGCGGCACGCTGCCCATGAGATGATAGGCGGGATCGACCACATAGATTTCGACGAACTGCTCCGGCAGGTTCTTCTCGCCGCGCATGTGGTCGATGGTCTTGCCCGCACTCCAGAAGGCGGGCACCGCCACGAACTCGGTCTGCATCAGGCGGCCGGCCGTATGCTCGGGATAGTCGAGGGCGCGCGCCAGTGCCGCCCGGTCCTGGCGCGGAACCTTGGCGAGAATGTCCTGCTGCTCGGCCTCTTCCAGGTCCTCGATCAGATAGAGCGCATCGTCGGTATCGAGCTTCTTGATGGCCGAGGCGATCGCCTCGTTGGGCAAGGCCTCCATCAGGGCATCGCGCACCGTCTCGTCGAGTTCGGCCAGCGCCTCGACATCGAAGCCGCCGCCGAGCGCGGTGATGAGCCGGACCCGGTCCGGCTGCTCCATGGCCTCGATCAGGCCGGCCAGATCCGCGGCATGCAGGTCGCGGGTGAGGCCGCGCACCGCCCTGGCATCGCCCGCCTCGAGCGCCGCCGCGGCGCGCGTCAGGAAATCGGCGGCGATCGCGCCGCGCTCGTCGCGGATTGCAATGTCCTCATGCGCCTGCATCATGTCGCTTCCCGTTGAGCGGCCGCCCGCCGCCGTGCCATTGTCCGCGCCAGCTTAAGCCTGATTTGCGCCGGCAAGACAAAGTCAAAATGAAACCCGAAACCCTGGCCAAGATCGCCGTCGCCTATTCCGGCTTAGTCTGGGGCCTGTTCTGGATTCCGGTGCGCGCCCTCGACGGCGCCGGCGCTCATGGCCTGTGGGGATTGCTGGTGTTCTATCTGATCCCCGGCCTGCTGATTCTACCGGTCCTGGCGCTGCGCTGGCGGCAAAATCTGCAAGGAGGCTGGTGGCTGCTGCTGATCGGCCTCGCCACCTCGGTGCCGCTGGTCTGCTACTCCATCGCCGTTCTCTATACCGACGTGATCCGCGCCATGCTGCTGTTCTATCTGACGCCGGTATGGAGCACGATCCTCGCCCGGCTGTTTCTCAAGGAACGGATCACACCGGTGCGCTTCATCGCCATTGCCCTCGCCATGCTCGGCATCCTGGCGATCTTCCGCATCGATGAACGCCTGCCCTGGCCGGAGAATGCCGGCGACTGGGCCGCCCTCGCCTCGGGTCTCGGCTGGGCCTTAGCCTCGGTGCTCTTGCGTTTCGACCGCGGCACGAACGCCCTCGAGTTCACCGTGCAGAATTTCCTCTGGTCGGCGATCGCGGTGACAGCGATGGCCTTCGCCTTCGCCGCCGAACCGGCCCCTTCATTGGGTCTCGTGGCCGCACAACTCTGGTGGCTGGTGCCGACGCTGATCGCGGTGGTGATGACCGGCGTTTATGCGGCGCTGTGGGGAGCGCCGAAACTGTCGCCCGGCCTTGTCGGCCTCCTGTTCATGACCGAGATCAGCGTGGGCTCGATCACCGCCGCCATCTGGTCGGGCGATCCGTTCGGCATGCGCGAGATCGCCGGCATTCTGCTGATTTCGCTCGCCGGCATTCTCGAAAGCCTCATCGATGTCTGGCGGGCGCAAGCCAAGCCGGCAACCGACCGATAACCGAGCAACAAGCGTGTTCCGCGCCGGGCGGACCATGCGGCTCATACCTCATCAGATGGCTTCTGCGATCATGTCGATCGCACCGCAGGGGCATTCGGCGGCACACAGGCCACAGCCTTTGCAGTAGTCGTAATCGATGCGGAAGCGCTTGCCGGCCCCGAGTTTGATGACCGCGTTGTCGAGGCAGACGCCGTAACAATTGTCGCATTCGAAGCAATTGCCGCAGGAGAGGCAGCGCCGCGCCTCATAGAGTGCGTTGGTTTCATCGAGACCGCCTCGCACCTCCTCGAAACTCCTGATGCGCCGCGCCGCCTCGAGCATCGGCCGCACGGTCGCCGGCGCATCCTCGTAATACCAAGTGTTGAGGCGATCGGCGCTGGCGGGTCCGTGTTTGGGCGCCGCCGGATAAGCGGTGCCACGCAGAAAGGCGTCGATGTATCGTGCCGCCTTTTTGCCGTGGCCGACCGCCACCGTCACCGTGCGCTCGGAGGGCGCCATGTCGCCCCCGGCGAAGACGCCTTTGCGGCCCGTCATCATATCGCGCCCAACCTTGACGAAGCCGTTTTCAATGGCAATGCCGGGCGCCTTGCCGAGCAGCGAAAGATCGACATCCTGACCGAGGGCGAGCACCAGCGAGTCCGCCTCCAGGGTCTCGAATTCGCCGGTCGGCTGCGGAAAGCCCGTTTCGTCGAGCCGCATTTTCTCGATCTGAAGCGATCCGCCGTCGATGGTCTTGATGGTCGACAGCCATTTCATCGAGACGCCTTCTTCCAGCGCCTCTTCGAGTTCGAAGTCATGGGCCGGCATTTTTTCGCGGGTGCGCCGGTAGACGACGATCGCCTCTTCGGCGCCCAGGCGGCGGGCCGTGCGGGCGACGTCGAGAGCGGTGTTGCCGCCGCCGTAAACCACGACTTTCCGGCCAAGCAGCGGTGGTTCCTCGCCCTCCATGGAACGCAGGAGTGCCACGGCGTCGAGCACTTTTGCGGCACCCGCGGCGGGGATATAGGCGCGCCGCGCGATATGCGCCCCCACCGCCAGGAAGGCCGCGTCGTAGGCGCCCTCCTGCATCGCCTGTTCGATGTCGTCGACCTTGGCGTTGAGGCGCAGTTCGACTCCCATATCGGTGATGTGCCTCACCTCAGCATCGATGACGTGACGCGGCAGGCGGTATTTCGGAATGCCGAAGCGCATCATGCCGCCTGCTAACGGGCCAGCTTCGCGGATGGTGACGTCATGGCCGAGGCGGCGGAGATGAAAGGCAGCAGAAAGTCCAGCGGGACCGGCACCGACGACGAGAACCTTCTTGCCGGACAGTGCGGCGGGCGGCCCGAATTTCCAGCCTTTCTCGATCGCCAGATCGCCGAGAAAACGCTCGACCGAATTGATGCCGACGGTCTCGTCAATCGTGGCGCGGTTGCACGCCGTCTCGCAGGGGCGATAGCAGACGCGGCCCATGATCGCCGGCAAGGGGTTGTTGGCCGTCAGCGCCCGCCAGGCGACCTCGTAATCCCCGGATTCGGCGTGCGCCAGCCAGCCCTGGATGTCCTCGCCGGCAGGGCAGGCACTGTTGCAGGGCGGCAGCCGGTCGACGTATTCGGGCCGCATGGTGCGCCATGAGCCGGTATGATTGCGCCGGCTGCTGCCGACGTCGAGGGTGATCGCGTAAGGGTGTTTCATGCGCTGTCTCCGCGCTGCCTAGGTTTCGAGCAGCCCATAATCCCTGATGTTTCGGTCGGCCATCGCCTGCAGCCGCGCCACCCGCGGATCCTCGCGGCCGTCGCGGAAGAGATGGGCGAAGCGCCGCTGCGGCTTGAGATATTCGGCGACCGGCGTGCGGTGACGGATCTTGCGCACCTGGGTCACCCGGCCGCTCTCGGCTTCGAAAATCGGGAAAAGACCGGTCTCGATGGCAAGCCGCGCCAGTCTGATCGTGTCATGCGCCGCGGCCCCCCAGCCGAGCGGACAGGGCACGCCGATCTGTATGTAGCGCGCGCCGCGAAACGCCATCGCCTTGGTAACCTTGGCTTCGAGGTCGTGCAGATCGGCCACACTCGCCGTCGCGACATAGGGAATGTCGTGGGCGACGGCGATCTTCGGCATGAACTTGCCGGTGCCGAACTGGTTGCCGGGTTCGGCGCCGAGCGCCGGCGTGGTGGCGGTGCGCGCCGTCGGCGGTGTCGCCGATGAACGCTGCACGCCGGTGTTCATGTAGCCTTCATTATCGTAACAAATGTAAAGCACATCGTCGTTGCGCTCGAACATGCCGGAGAGACAAGCAAATCCGATGTCGGCGGTGCCGCCATCGCCGCCTTGCGCCACGACGCGGGTGGCGGGATGCTTTGTCACCCGCATCGCGGCGGCGACACCGGTGGCGACCGCGGCGGCGTTGCCGAACAGAGAGTGCATCCACGGCATCTGCCACGACGTTTCGGGATAGGGCGTGGTGAACACCTCAAGGCAGCCGGTGGCGTTCACCGCGATGAGATCGCCGCCCGCCGCGCGCATCGCGGCGTCGATGGCGTAGCGGGCCCCCAGTGCTTCGCCGCATCCCTGACAGGCGCGGTGGCCCGATGTCAGCGAATTGCAGCGCGACAGGCTGGCCTGGACGTTTCGCTGCGCTTCGTCGACCAGGCGATTGCCGACGGTCAGCGTGCCTTTCTGATAGAATTTGAGCTTCTGAACGTCGTTCATCTGCGGCTTCCCTTCATCGCTCATCGCCGACCTCGCGGGCCTGCATCTTCTCGATGCGCTGGCGCTCAAGCTCCTTGAGAATGTTTTCGGCCGAAGGCCCGGAGCGGCGCGCCTTGCCGCGGCGGTGCAGTTCGCGCGCGATCACCCGCTCGTTGAGATCGAGAAAATGCGGTCCCTCCCAGGGCTGTATCATGGCCTGCCGGAACATCCGGTGCAGCGAGGTCTTGGTGACCGGCCGGCCGCCCAATCCGACGATCGCCGAATGCATGTCCGGCGCGTCGGGCAGGCTGCGCAGGCAAACCGCGACATTGCTGGCAAGCGGACCGCCCATCCCGGCATCCAGACTGCGGTCGATGACGATGACATCCTTGGCATGCGCCAGCGCCTCCTGCAGGGCCCGCGCCGGAAACGGACGGAAGGCGATCAGGCTGACGACGCCGATGCGGACGCCGTCGCCGCGCATTTCGTCGACCACATCCTTGATCGTGCCGTTCAGCGACCCCATCGCCACCACGACGAGTTCGGCGTCCTTCGTCTCGTATTGGCGCAGCAAGCCGCCCGAGGCGCGGCCGAACAGACGCTGGAATTCCCCCGACAGTTCCTCGATCAGCCGGAACGCCGTTTGCTGCTTGTAATATTGCAGGTAGCGCACTTCGGTGAAGGCATCCGGCCCGACCATCGCGCCGATCGAAATCGGGTCGGCGGGATCGAGAACCTGCACGGGTTCGAAGGGCGGCAGGAAGGCGTCGACGGTCCGCTGGTCGGGGATGTCGATGCGCTCCATGGCGTGGGTCAGGATGAAGCCATCCACGCAGACCATGGTCGGCACCGACAATTTCTCTGCGAGCTTGAACGCCAGGATATGCAGATCGACGGCCTCCTGGTTGGTTTCGGCGAAAAGCTGGATCCAGCCGGATTCGCGCAGGGCCATGGCGTCGGAATGATCGTTCCAGATGTTGATCGGAGCGCCGATGGCGCGATTGCCGAGCGTCATCACGATTGGCAATCCAAGCCCGGCGGCGTTGTAGACGGCTTCCGCCATGAACAACAATCCCTGGCTCGCCGTCGCCGTATAAGCGCGCGCGCCCGCCGCCGAAGCGCCGATGGCGACCGACAGGGCGGCGAATTCGCTTTCAACATTGATGAATTCGCAATTGTCCAGTTCGCCGGTTCGAACCAGTTCGCCCAGGCCCTCGACGATATGGGTTTGCGGCGTGATCGGATAGGCGCAGACGACTTGCGGCCGGCACAGGCCGATCGCCCGTGCCATCGCCCTGGAACCTTCGATCTGCTCAAGCATGATGAGTGTCCTTCATTAATTCCTCGCGGTCAGGTGGCAGTCTTTGCAACGATCAGGGCGTGGGCTTCTCTGGCGGCGATGACATTGGCTTCCCCGACCTTGCCCGGAAAGGCGCGCCTGATCGCTTCAAGAACCGAATCGAGACGGACGATCCCGGAAAACGCCGTGAAAGCCCCGAGCAGGGCCGTGTTAGGCGCCGGCCTGCCGACATGGGCGAGGGCGAGTTCGGTGGCGGGTGCCGTCTGCGCATGGTTCCTGGGGAGGCGGGCGGCGATTTCACCCAGATGAATGTCGGCGAAACTCTTGCTGGTGTTCACCAGGAGATAGCCGTTCGGTTGGAGCCCCTCCAGAACATCCATCGACTTGAACAGCGTGGCGTCCTGAACGATCAGCGCGTCGGGATTTTGGACGGGCTCGCGCAGGCGGATTTCGGCGTCCGCGATGCGGCAGAAGGCAACCACCGGCGCGCCCATGCGCTCGGAGCCAAAGCTCGGGAAGGCTTGCGCGTGCTTGCCTTCGAGAAAAGCGGCGACCGACAGCAGTTCCGCCGCTGTCACGACACCCTGGCCGCCGCGCCCGTGAATTCGCACTTGAAACATTCGTGCCCTCGCCGGCGCCTCGTCCACCCACAACGATATAACCGTTTCCGATGGAAGGGCACAATGTCCTGTCGGGTGCGAGCTTCTCGATATTGCCGGAACCGCTTGGATGTTTATTGGGTAGCGGGAGAGGCCGCCGAACCGGCCCCTTCGTTGGGTCTCGTGGCCGCGCAACTCCGGTGGCTGGTGCCGACCATGATCGCGGTGGCGATAACCGGCGTTTATGCGGCACTCTGGGGAGCGCCGAAACTGTCGCCCGGCCTCGTCGGCCCGCTGTTCATGACCGAGATCGGCGTCGGCTCGATCACCGCCGCCATCTGGTCGGGCGACCCGTTCGGCATGCGCGAGATCGCCGGCATTCTCGAAAGCCTCATCGATGTCTGGCGGGCGCAAGCCACGCCGGCAACCGATCGATAACCATGCCAAGAAAGGAATGGTGCGGCCAAGAGGACTCGAACCTCCACGGTGTTACCCGCTAGCACCTCAAGCTAGTGCGTCTACCAATTCCGCCATGGCCGCCCGCCATTTTGCGAAGCGGGCGGTCAATAACAGGCGCCATATGTTTAATCAACCCCTTGCGGCGGCCACCTCCGGGGGCCGCCATGGTTAATCGATTATCACCGGATTACCTCGCATTTTCATAGACTTGTGATGCGACCCTGAACCCCATCTCAAAGCCTCGCCGCTACTGTCGCGGTGACAATAAAAAGGCAACGGGGCGTCACATGAAACTCATTACCGCTGTGGGGGCGGCATTCCTGGTACTGATCCTCGCACCCGGGGCGGCCTTCGCCCTCGACACCGCGAGCCGGCCGCCCGACCCGCACAAGAATTTCGCCGCCGAATACGGCAAGGCACTGCCGCCGGTCGGCTTCGTCAAGTTCTGCGCCGACAATCCGGACGATTGCCGGGCCCTGGGCGGCAAGCCGAACCGGCTGGCCATGGAGCCCGGCCGCTGGAACCTGCTCTACCAGGTCAACACCTATGTGAACGGCAAGATCGCACCGGTAAGCGATCAGGATCTTTACGGCGAGCCCGAGCACTGGGCCTATCCCACCGACGCCGGCGACTGCGAGGACTATCTGCTGCTCAAGAAGCGTTACCTCGAGGGCCTCGGCTTTCCTCCGGAAGCACTGCTCATCACCGTGGTGCTCGACGAAAAGAACGAAGGCCACGCGGTCCTCACCGTCACCACCGACGGCGGCGATTTCGTCCTCGACAACCGGCGCAACGAAATTCTGCGCTGGAGCGACACCGGCTACACCTTCCTCAAGCGCCAGTCGCCGGGCGATCCGCGCCAGTGGGTGGCGCTGATGAAGGAAAAAACCAACACTTCCGGCTTCATCGCCGGCGGCACACAGAAATAGGAGCGAGATAGGCCCGGTCGGCGTCCCCCCCATCCCCCACCAGACCGGGCTTCAGGAGCCGGCACTGTCCCACCCAGTGCCGGCTCCGCCTTTATCGGCACGGCGCTCTGGCAATCGGCGGTCATTTGTATAATGATTGCAAGAAGTGCGGTTCCTGAAATAGCTAAATCCCCACACACAAGCCTTGGACATGCCCCTGAAAGATGAGCATCGCGCGTTTATCGTCCGCATCATGGGCTTGACCGGATGGAATCAGACTGAACTCGCGGCGCGCGCGGGCTTGGACCCTTCGACGCTTTCGCGTTTTCTTTCGGGCAGCAGGAGCGGACATGCCCTGCGCGGCAGCACCATCCGCAAGCTCGAAGCCGTTTCCGGCCTTCCATTCGGGCCAAAGCATGATGCGACGACGGATGATTCAGGCGCCACAGGATTTGCGGAGCCAGAAGCGATTCCGCTGTCACTGGTTGAAGCAAGTCCCCTAAGGCAGGCCATAGCGGCCCTTTCGCGGGGCAAGGACAATGTCGATCCGTGGACACTGAAGAGCCGCGCCCTTGAAGGCGCCGGCTACAGACCCGGCGATATTCTGCTGGTGGCTCTCGACGAGACGCCAATGCAGGGCGATGTGGTGTGTGCGCAAATTTATGATTGGACCAAAGGCCGGGCTGAAACGGTGTTCCGCCTATTTCAGCCGCCCTATCTGGTGGCGGCCACGACTGACACGAATTTGATGCGCCCCTTTATCGTCGATGACGGAGCCGTTACCATCAAAGGTGTCGTTCTGCATACGCTGCGCCAGCGTACAATCGCGTGACAAGTCGTGCGTCAAGAACTACACATGGCAAGTCAGCGCTCATAACGATAGTTTTGTCATATATTTCACTTGACAATATGATAATTTGAACCCAGTCTGCCGTTACGCCACGTGAACAGGGGGCAGGCATGAAACTTGTTTTCTCCAAGGAAGAAGTTGCATCTGCGTTGGGCACGAGCGTTAACCACTTTGACGAAATTCGCCCCGTCCTGGAATCGGAAGGTTTTCCAAAACCCTTGCCGGGTCTTGGAGACCGCTGGTCAATTATGGAAGTCATCAGCTGGGTAAGGGGTGAAAGAACTCCCTTTGCCCAGCCCGAACATCCAGCTCCAACATAATGTGGCCCCGGAACAAACGGGAATTGACGAACGGCAGAATGCCGTCGTCGTCTCATTGGAAGGGCGGTTGAAAAGTCGTCTCTAGAGCGGGATGATTCTACATTGACCCATATCCGGCGTTGACGAAGTAGTTTC
>CAYOZR010000102.1:0-11986 GCA_964408555.1 uncultured Aestuariivirga sp. | reverse complement strand
CACACTGATTTGGGAATCCAAATCCGATTCAGTCAAAAATCATGCCGCTCTAGCTCAGCGCGTCCCTGATGCGGAAATACAGCATCGCCGCCACCAGCATGGGCGTGCGCAAGGGGCCGCCGGGGAAGGGCAGGTGCTTCACCCGCGCCAGAAGATCGAAGCGCTCGGCCACCCCACGGATCGCCTCCGCCATCAGCTTCCCGTAAATCCCCGCCAGCGCCACGCCCTGGCCGGAATAGCCGTGGGCGTAATAGACGGTGGGCGACAGCCGCCCGCAATCGGGAATGCGGTTATAGGTGATGGCGATGAAGCCGCCCCAGGCAAAGTCGATCTTCGCATCCGCCAGTTGCGGGAACACCGCCAGCATGCGCGGCCGCATATAGACGCCGAGATTGGCCGGCTCCAGGGTTGAATAGCTGGCGCGGCCGCCGAACAGCATGCGATTGTCCCCGGTCAAGCGGAAATAATCGACGATGAATTTGGTATTGGCCACCGCCTCGCCGTCGCGGATCAGGGCCTTGGCGCGCCTCTCGCCCAAGGGCTCGGTGGCGATGATATAGCTCCCCACCGGCATGATCCGGCCATAGAGCTTGCGGACCGTGCGCCCGAGATAGGCATTGCCGGCGACGATCATGAACTTGGCCTTGACCTTGCCTTGCGCCGTGTGGGCCGACGGATGGCTCCCGGTGTCGGCCTCGATTACCCGCGAGCCTTCGTAAATCGCCGCTCCCGCTTCGATCGCGGCGCGCGCCAGTCCGAGGCAATAGTTGAGCGGATGAAAATGCCCGGCACCGCCCTCGCGCAGCGCGCCGTGATAGATGTGGGTGCCGAGTTTCTCTTCCAGTTCCGCCTTGCCGAGAAGGCTCGTATCCGTGTAGCCGAGATCGTCCATCTCGTCTTTCCACGCCTGCAACTCGCCGAATTGGTGAGCCTTGGGGATCGTGTGCAGATAGCCCCAGTGCAGATCGCAATCGATCTTGTGGCGGGCGATCCGCTGCTTCAGCAGGACCTTCGACTCCTCGGCCAGCGCGAAGCATTTGCGCGCGTCATCGCGGCCGAGTTGGGCTTCGATCTTGCCTTGGCCGGAGGAAAAGCCGGTGCAGATCTGCCCGCCATTGCGGCCCGAGGCGCCATAGCCGACGCGCTCGGCCTCCAGCACCACGACCTTGTATCCCGCCTGCGCCAGTTCTAGTGCGGCGGAAAGGCCGGTGTATCCGGCGCCCACCACGCAGACGTCGGCAACGACTTCCCCCTTGAGGGCGGGCAGTGCCGCAAAGGCCTGGGCGGTGGCCTGGTAATAGGACTTGGCATCGAGGGAACTGGGCATGATTTGAAGGGTTTAGGAAGCCCCGTTTGCACCGTCAAGGCGGACGGGTAAGATGGCATTCCATAGCAAATCATGGGTCATCATGTCGCAAGCTCGTTTTGAAGAATGGATCAACGAACGCAAGATCAGCGAAGTCGAATGCCTGGTGGCGGATATGTCCGGCACGGCGCGCGGCAAGATTCTGCCGCCCAAGAAATTCCTCAAAGGCCACAAGTCGCAGGGCCTGCGCATTCCCGAGGAAGTCTTCACCCTCACCATCAACGGCCGCTTCGTTTCGGAAACCAATGCGGTGAGCGACAGCGCCATCGACATTTACATGCAACCCGATATCGAGACCATCCGCTTCGTGCCCTGGTATACCGAACCCACCGCCCAGGTGATCTGCGACGCTTTCCACCTCAACGATGATCCGGTCGAGATCGCCCCGCGCCATGTCTTGAGACGCGTGCTGCAGCTCTACAAGGACAAGGGCTGGCGCCCCATCGTGGCGCCGGAGCTCGAATTCTATCTGGTCAAGAAGAACCTCGATCCCGATTATCCCCTCGATGCCGCCGTCGGCCGCTCCGGGCGCAAGGAGCCGGGCGGCCAGGCCTACGGCATCGACGCCGCCAACGACTTCGACCCGATCGTCGAGGATATCTACGACTTCTGCGAGGCCCAGGAACTCGACGTCGACACGCTGAGCCATGAAAGCGGCCCGGCCCAGCTCGAGATCAATTTCAACCACGGCGATCCCTTGGAGCTTGCCGACCAGGTGTTCCTGTTCAAGCGAACCGTGCGCCAGGCGGCCTTGAAGCACGACATGTACGCCACCTTCATGGCCAAGCCGCACGAGAACGAGCCGGGCTCGTCCATGCACATCCACCAATCGGTGTTGGACTTCAAGACCGGAAAGAACGTCTTCGCCAGCCGCGACGGCAAGCCGTCGAAGCTCTTCCTCAATCATATCGGCGGCCTTCAGCGCTATCTTGCCGCCGCCCTGCCGCTGTTCGCGCCCAACGTCAATTCCTACCGCCGCCTGGTGCCCGAATCCGATGCGCCCACCAATGTTCACTGGGCCATCGACAATCGCACCGTCTCCTTGCGCGTGCCCGCTTCCGATCCCGCCAATCTGCGCGTCGAGAACCGTGTGCCCGGCGCCGATGCCAATCCCTATCTGGCTTTCGCCGCCTCGCTCGCCTGCGGCTATCTTGGCATGATCGAACGCATCAAGCCCTCCGATCCGGTGGAAGGCTCGGCCTACCGCTATGCCCAGACCCTGCCGATCAGCCTCGACGAGGCGCTCGACAAGCTCAATTACACCAAGCCGTTGAAGACCGTGCTCGGCGAAAAATTCGTCGAGGCCTACCGCGATGTGAAGTATCAGGAGATGCAGCATTTCCGCAAAGTGATCAGCTCCTGGGAGCGCGAATATCTGCTGCTCAATGTCTGATCCGTGGCGCATGGCGCGGCTGGCGGCGTTGTCGATTGCGCTGGCAGTGTGGTTCTGCCTTCCCGCCCAGGCGGGCAAGGATGACCGCGTCCCCGGCTATGCCGCCGTCGCCGCGGCCATCGGCGACATTCTCATCGCGCCGGAGCGTCTGGAACTGCCGGTCGAGCGGGTGCGCGAGGCGCTGAAGGTCCACTACATCGATCGTTCCGGCACCATCTATTGGGTCGGCACCGGCCGCATGACGCCCTTCATCCAGCGGCTCCTCGATGCCGAGGACGACGGGCTCGATCCGCGGGACTATCCGATTGAAACCCTGATCGACCTGCGCGATTCGATCTCGGAATCCGATCCCCTCTCCGCCGCCCGTGCCGAACTCTATTACTCGGCCTTCTTCGCGGCCTACGCCACCGATCTCAAGATCGGCCGTCTCTTGCCGCAGAAGGTCGATCCGAAACTGTTCCGCAACCGCAAGACCGTCGATGTGCTGCGCATTCTCACCGATCTCAAGAAGCAGCGCGATCCCGGCCGCTTCCTCGACGCCTTCGAGCCGGTAAATCCGCACTATCAGGCGCTCAAATCGATGCTGGCCCATTATCGCGCCCTCGCCGAGCAAGGCTTCTGGCCCGATATCGCCCAAGGCGCGCCCCTCAAGCGCGGCATGAGCGATCCACGCATTCCGCAAGTCCGCCAGCTTCTCGCCATGACCGGCGATTTCGAATGGAAGGCCGACGCCTCGCCCGTCTACGATCCGCAGCTCGAAATCGCCGTGCAGCGCTTCCAGCAGCGCCACGGCCTCGAGGCCAAGGGCCTGATCGGCAAGCAGACGGTGATGGCCATGAACGTGCCGCCCGCCGAGCGCGCCCGCCAGATCATGCTCAACATGGAACGCTGGCGCTGGATGCCGGAAGATCTCGGCGATTATCACATCCTGGTCAATCTCGCCGCCTTCGAGCTGCAGCAGGTGCAGTCCTCGGTGATCGTCGACCGCATGAAGGTGGTGGTGGGCGCGGTCGCCACCCAGACGCCGGAATTCTCCGACGAGATGGAATATGTCGAGTTCAATCCGACCTGGACGGTGCCCTATTCCATCGCCACCAAGGAAATGCTGCCGCGGCTGCGGCAGAATCCTTTCGCCTATGCCGGGGACTTCGACGTCTTCATGAACGGCCAACTCGTGTCATGGGGTGCGGTCTCATGGACGCTCTACGGTCCCGGCAATTTCCCCTTCACCTTCCGCCAGCGCCCGGGTCCGAAGAATGCCTTGGGCAAGGTGAAATTCATGCTGCCCAACCCGCACAACATCTATCTGCACGACACGCCCGCCAAGGAGAAGTTCCTGGCCACCTCGCGCGCCTTCAGCCATGGCTGCATCAGGCTGTCGCGACCCCTCGATTTCGCCTACAAGATCGTCGGCGGCATCCCGGGCTGGAACAAGGCGCGCATCGACGCGACGATCGCCGCCGGCCGCACCGTGCAGGTGCCGCTGCCGCGCCGCGTGCCCGTGCATCTGATCTATGCCACCGCCTTCAAGGGCGACAACGGCATCGAATTCCGCCCCGACGTCTACGGCCGCGACCGCAAGCTCTACGCCGCCTTGTTCGGCAGGCCTGAGAGCTGAGGCCGTCTCCCGCGGCTATTTCCCCAGTGCACTGAGCGTCGTGAAGGCGGAGAGGGCCTCGCGGCTGGAGCGGACGTGGATGACCGCCGGGCCGTCATGGCCGAGCGCTTCGGCCACCTTGGCGTCGATGTTGTCGCCGGAAGCGATCGTCACCGCATGCGCGCCGAAGGACCTCGCCCAGGCGGCAAAATCCGGATTGACCAGGTCGGTGCCGGAGACCCGCCGCGGATAATGCCGTTCCTGATGGGTGCGGATGGTGCCGTAGCTACCGTTGTCGGACAGAACGATTTTGGTTTTCGCGCCATATTGCACGGCGGTCGCCAGTTCCTGGCCGGTCATCAGGATGCCGCCGTCGCCGACAAAGACGATTGTCATGCGGGTGGGATCGGCAAGCCCCGCCGCGACACCCGCCGGAACCCCGAAGCCCATGGCGCCGGCAATGGCGCCGAGCAGCAGATTGCTAGGCGTCATTTTCCAGTGCCGGTGCACCCAGGTCGACATGTTGCCGGCATCCGTCGTGACCACGGCATCGGGCGGCGCCTGGGCGGCGATCGCCATCACCACCTTGCCGAAATCGATGCCGTCGGGGGGCTCGGGCGAGGTGAAGATCTGGAATTCGTGGATGAAGCCGTTGATCGCCGCGATCCACGCTTCCCCGGCCGCGGTGACGGGCCGCGAAGCATGACCGAGTTCCTCGAAGAGCGCCACCGGATCGGCCACGATGCCGAGATCGGTGCGGAAGACTTTGCCGATCGGCTCGCCGTCGGGATAGATGTGGATGAGCTTTTGCGCCGGCTGGGGCGCCGCCGGGAAACTGTAATTGAGGCTGGCGACGTCGCCGAGCCGCGTGCCCGCCGCGATGATGAGATCGGCGCGCGCCAGCGCCTCGCGGTGGCGCGGCGGATTGCCGAAGCCGAGATGGCCGGCATAGAGCGGCGATGAATTGTCGAACACGTCCTGGTTCTTCCAGGTGACCGCCACCGGAATGCGCTGCGCTTCGGCGAAACGTGCCAGCGCCTGAGCGCCGCGCGAGCCCCGCAACATGGCACCCGCCACCACGACGGGCCGCTCCGCCTTGGCGATTGCCGCGCGCACGGCTTGCGCATCGGCCGGGCCGTGCTGCGGGCGGGCGATGGGGAAGGGCTCGGGCACCGTCTCTCCCGCCGCGTCGTCGAGCATGTCCTCCGGCAATGAAACGATCACCGGCCCCGGCTTGCCTTCGGCGGCCAGCCGGAAGGCGCGCACGCAGGTCTCGGCCATCTTGGTGCCGTCCTGCACCTCGAACACGCCCTTGGCCATGGCGCCGAAGAAATGCCCGTAATCGACTTCCTGGAAGGCGCCGCGGCCGCGCTCCTGGCGCGCCACCTGGCCGACGAAGACAACCAGCGGCACCGCATCCTGCTCGGCCACATGCACGGCGATCGAGGCATTGGTGGCGCCGGGCCCGCGGCTGACCATCAAGACGCCGGGCTTGCCGGTCATCTTGGCTTCCGCCACCGCCATGAAGCCGGCGCCCGATTCATGCCGGCAGACGATGAGCTTGACGCTGCTGTCGTGCAGCGCATCGAGGAATGCCAGATAGCTCTCCCCCGGCACGCAATAGGCGCGCGCCACGCCATGTTTATCGAGCGATCTTGCAATCAGGTCTGCGGCACGCATCGGCGACTCCGGAAAGGCCAGGGGCAGCGCATACATGCCCGGGGCGTTTGCGAAAGTCGAGTGCGCCGTGCCGGCCCTATTTGGCGAGTGCCTGCAGGGCCTCGATCGCCGCTGCCGCCTCGGGCAGGCCTTGGTCCTCGGCCCGCTTGTACCATTCCATGGCCTTGACCGGATCGGGGGCAATGCCTTGCACATTGAGTTCGGCGAATACCGTGGGATCATAGGTCTTGCCCACCCCCATGGCGCCGGCCACGGCACCCTGGGCATAGGCCCGCTCATAGAACTGCCGCGCCGTCGCCAGCTCGCCGGATTTGAGCAGGACTTCGCCCTTGCGCAGCAAGTCCGCCGCCTCCGGTGTCAGGGCCGCCGTGCGGATTTCTCCTTCCGCCATTGCCGCCTCCATCGGCGGATCTTGCCGTTCGCCGAGCCCTCCCTGGACGATAGCGGTTTCCGGCGGTGCATTGGCCGGTTCGACCTGCAGGTTCGGATCGTCGATGGCGACGGTGAGTTCCTTCATCGGTGCGGCGAGTTCCCCGCTGCCGGTTTCGATGGCCGCCACCGCCACGTCGAATTTCGCCTTGCCGGTCTTGGGCACCACCAGCTTCACATTCTGTTCCTGGCCGGGATTGAGCAGCCAGGAATCGCCGGAGATGCGGGTCCCGGCGGTGAGGTAGGCGTCCTCCGGCAGGCCGCTGATGCGCAGCGCCAGAGTCTGGCCCGCGGCGGCGGGCTCGGCCCTGAGGATCAGCGGAATCATGCTGTTGAGGGCGCCGCTGGTATCGGCCACGTCGAGAGTGGCGGTGGCCACCGGTTTCTTGGAAACGACCGTCTTGTTGGCGGCAACGGCGGCCGGCTTCGCCGTCACCCTTTCACCGCCTTGCTGGAAGTTCGTGAAAGTCGCGGCGGCGAAATCACCGGTGGCTCGCGTGATCGCATCGAACTGCGTTGCCGCCAGGCCGATCAAGCCGCCGGTGACCGACGCGGCGAGGCTCGCGAAAACGAAACTCCTGCCCAGTCCGCTGCGGTTTGCGGCCGCCGGCCTGGCCCGTGGTCTCGGCTCGTCGGCACTTGGCCGCTCCCGCGCCGGGTCGAAGCCGCGGTTGAACTCTTCATACTCGCGCGAACCGGCGCGAGCGGCGCGTAAGGGTTCCTGCCGCATGTGGCGATAGCGTCCGGCAAGTTCCTCCGGCTCCTCGCGCCGGGGCGGCGGCGGAAACCAGGTGGGAACGGGCCGCGCCTCCATCTCGGGTGCCGCCTCGATCCGATTCGTCGCTTCGTCGTCTTGATGGGACTCTTCGGCTTGCGGCCGGGGCAGGGCGTTGCTCATCTCAGTCCTCCCTCACAATTGTCATTGAATATTTCGCTTGCGCCGTCCCGCGTCTTGCATCCAGCCACTCCTGTGCCGCCACATAGCGCGTCCAGCCCGGCACCTCCGCCGCCAGATTGATGCCCGCCGCCGCGCCGTCTTCCGGCATCAGGCTGACAAACAGCGCGTCGGTGAAGCGCCGCAGTTTATAATAGCGCTCGGAATTGCGCGGCGCGTTGAATACCGCCAGCACCAGCGCCGAAGCGGCGGTCTCGACACTTTCGCCCTTGCGCAGCAGTCCCGGATAGTCGGAAGCCGACAGGATGGCCGGCGCATAGATGCCCGCCAGGTTTTCGCCGGCCGGCACGCTCACCAGATGCAGCCCGTCCCTGGGCTTGAGGGCGCGCAGCACTGCGGCGGGCCGCGGACTTACGATCACCGCGGCATCGACATCGCCGCGCTTGAGTGCCGCGATCGCTTCCGCGCCTTCGAGCGGCACCTCGTCGACGGTAATGCCGGCGGCCGGGAAAATCAGGCTGGCGGCGATGAAAGATCCGCTGCCCGTGCTTCCGGCCGCGACACGTTTACCCTCCAGATCGGCGAGCGTCTTGATATTGCCGCGCGCCAGAACATGCACATCGAGGCTGGCGAGCTTGGCGATGAACGATACCCGCCCCGGCGCCCCCTCGAGCAACTGGTTCTCGACCGCGTAGGCGAGCGTGTCCGAGGGCAGGATTACCGCATCGACACCGCGCAGGAAGAGCACGTCGGTCAGCGTCTGCACCGGCCCCTTGCCGGCGATCGGCAACAGCCGGAGATCGTTCTCGTGATCCAGCGCGCGGGCGAAATTGATTGCCAGTCCCAGCGAGCCCGCGGTATCGGCCATCACGCCGACGGTATTCTGGTTGAGCGTATTGAGCCGGTCGCCGCTTTGCGAATGGGCCGGACCCGTGCCTAAGAAAACCGACGCAATAGCCAGCGCCGCAAGAGCATTGCGCATGCCTTGCCTCCCTCGTCGAACTACCGGCCGTCCCGCTGCACAGGAGCGCGCTGTTCCGCGCTTCATTAGCTTCGATGAAAGGCGCACAAAGCAACAAGATTATGGCAAAGCCCGGGCGGGAATGAGACGAGAGTTCTAGCGCCGCTCAAGCGGAATGTAGTCGCGCGGCGGCGGGCCGTCATAGAGCGTGAGCGGCCGGATCAGGATATTATTTTGCAATTGCTCGAGACATTGCACCGTCCAGCCCGGCACCCGGCCCACCGCGAAGATCGGCACGAACAGATCGGCCGCGATGCCGTTCAGATAATAAATGACGCCCGAATAGAAATCGACATTCACATTGACACCGAAACGCGCATAGGGCCGCATCGCCTCGACCACCGCCTGTAGAATGGCGAACCATTTCGGCTCGCCCATCTCGCGCGACAACGTTTCGACACCCTCGCGCATGTGCCGCGCCCGCGGGTCCTCGGCGCGATAGACGCGGTGGCCGAAGCCGGTCACCGCTTCGCCCGCCGCGCGCTTCGCCTTCACATAGGCCGCGGCATGGGCGGGATCGCCGATCGCTTGCGCCATGCGCATGACATCTTCGGCCGCTCCGCCATGGGCTGGCCCCGAAAGTGCCGCGATCGCCGCGGTCACCGCCGCATGCAGGTTGGCCTCGGTGCCGATCACCACCCGCGCCGCGAAGGAGGACGCATTGCTGCCGTGCTCGGCATGCAGAATAAGATCGCGGTCCATCAGCAGCGCCGCATCGGCCGAAGGCGTCTTGCCCGTGATCATCCACAGGAAATTCGCGGCGTGACCCAGGGATGGATCGGCGTGCGGAATGGGTTTGCCCTTGCGGATCGCTTCGTGCGCGGTCACGATCATCGGCACCTGCGCGGCAAGCCTTATGCCCTTGGCGCGTGTCGCCGCGATGGAATTGTCCGCCGTATCGGGCTCGAAGGCGGCGAGTGCCGAAACGCAAGTGCGCAGCACATCCATCGGATGCGCCGCCTTGAGCGTCGCGATGATGTCGAGAATTTGCGGCGGCAGCTGGCGCGCCGCGTTGAGCGCCGCATCGAATTCCGCCATTTGCGCCCGCGACGGCAGTTCGCCATGCAGCAGCAGATAAGCCGTCTCCTCGAAGCTCGAATGCTGCGCCAGATCGTGGATCGAATAGCCGCGATAGCGCAATTCGCCGGCTTTGCCGTCGATGAAGGTGGTGGCCGAGCGCTCGAAATAGACGCCTTTCAGGCCGCGGTGGATTTCGGGTCTTTCTTCTGCTGACATGGCGCCGGTCCAGGAGTGATGTTCAATGAATGTGATCGACGAAGCCAAGGCCAAAATCAAGGGCAAGGGCCTGAAATTGGCGATGCCGGAAGGCGAGGACGAACGCATCCGCGCCGCCGCCCGGCGGCTGGTGGAGGAAGATCTGGCCCAACCCATCGTTTTCGGCCCCGATGTTCCCGATCCGCAGCCGCACCACATCCGCCTCGTCACCGCCAGGCGCGACAAGATGACCGAAGCCATGGCGGCCCGCCTGCTGAAAAAGCCGCTCTATGGCGGCGCCGCGATGGTGGCGGCGGGCGAGGCCGCGGCCATGCTGGCGGGTGCCGCCAACCCGACCGCCCGGGTGATCGAAGCCGCCCTCATGACCATCGGACTGGCGCCGGGGATCGAAACCCCGTCGAGCTTCTTTCTCATGCAGTGGCCGGACCGCCGCCTGATCTTCGCCGATTGCGCCGTCAATGTGCAACCGACGGCCGCACAGCTCGCCGACATCGCGCTCGCCTCCGCCGCCAGCGCCGCCAGGGTGCTGCACGACGAGCCGCGCCTGGCGCTGCTGTCTTTCTCCACCAAGGGCAGTGGCAGCCACCCCGACGCGGAGAAGGTGATCGATGCGCTCCGCATCGCCCGCGAGCGCGCGCCGCACCTCAAGATCGATGGCGAACTGCAGGGCGATGCCGCACTCTCGCCCGCCGCCGCCGCCAAGAAGCTGAAGCAACCCGGAGACGTCGCCGGCCGCGCCAATGTGCTGATCTTTCCCGATCTCGATGCCGGCAACATCGCCTACAAGCTCACTCAATATCTGGCGGGCGCCCAGGCCGTGGGCCCCATCCTGCAGGGCTTTGCCAAGCCGGTCTCGGACCTGTCGCGCGGCGCCAGCGTCGACGACATCGTCGCCACCGCGGCTCTCCTGCTGGCCATGTCACAGCGCCAGTAGCGCCTTGACGTGCCGGGCGATGGTGAGTTCCTCATTGGCCGGCACGATATGAATGGCCTCGTCCTTGATCCCCAGCCATTTGAGATGATCGAGAATGCGTTGCCGCACCGGCGCGGCATTCTCGCCGATGCCGCCGGTAAAGACGATGGCATCGAGCCCACCCAGTGCCGCCACCAGCGAGCCGGCATGGCGCGCCGCCGCATAGCAGTAATAATCGACCGCCTCCCTGGCCTCCGGCCGGTCGCTCGCCAAGAGCACCCGCATGTCGGATGAGATGCCGGAAAGGCCGAGCAGGCCGCTGCGCCGGTAGAGCAGGTCTTCCAGGCCGTCGATATCGAGATGTTCGTCGCGCATCAGCGCGATGAGCACGCCGGGATCGATGGTGCCGGTGCGCGTGCCCATGACCAGGCCGTCGGCGGTCGAAAAGCCCATGGTTGTCGCGATGCTGCGGCCATCCTGAATGGCGCACATGCTGGCGCCGCTGCCGAGATGGGCGGCGAGCAGGCGGCGGGGCAGGGGCTTCGGCAGGCTCTCCACCACATGCTCGTAATTGAGACCGTGGAAGCCGTAACGCCGGTAACCGCGGTCGTGATATTCGCGCGGGATCGGCAGCCGTGTGGCCCATTCCGGCTGGGTCGCATGGAAGGCCGTGTCGAAACAGGCGACATGCGGAACGTCCGGCGCGATCCGCCGCATCTCCTTGAGCGCGCCCAGCCCGAAGGGCAAGTGAAGCGGCGCGAGTGCGCGCAGCTTTTCGAGGTCATGCTGGATGTGATCGCTCACCAGTATGGGAGAAACATACCGTGTGCCGCCATGCACGATGCGGTGGCCGATGCCTGCGAAAAGCCCCGGCTCGAGGCCGTTGCCGGAAAGCCATTCGGCCGCAACCAGCAGGCCTTCGCCCGGCGTCGTCACCTGCGGCACGTCGCGGGGAGTCCGGCCTTCGATTTCCAGCCTCGGCGTGGAACCGATGCCGGAGACCTGGCCCTTGAGCTTCAGGGCCGGCCCGTCATAGACCGCGAACTTGAGCGACGAAGAGCCGGCATTGAGGACGAGGATCGGCGGCATGCGTTGATTCCTTCCCTTCCCCGTGGGCGGGAAGGGATCTGTCATCACGCGCCCTTCTGAGGTCGCATGTCGTCGCGGCTTATTCCGGCAACAGCGACGGGTTTCTTCATGGCGTCGCGCCGGAACGGCTCGCCCAGTTCCTGGTTGATCATCGCCTCGATGAGCGTGGTCTTCTTGTGCTTCATCTGGTCGTCGATGGCCTTGGCGAGCGCATCGCGAAGCTCGTCCATGGTGCGGGCCACCACACCCTGAAGTCCGCAGGCCTTGGCGATACCGGCGTAGGAAACATCATTGTCGAGCTCGGTGCCGACGAAGTTGTCGTCATACCACAGCGTCGAGTTGCGCTTTTCCGCGCCCCACTGATAGT
>CAYOZR010000101.1:0-12033 GCA_964408555.1 uncultured Aestuariivirga sp. | reverse complement strand
GGCCAGATGGACCGCTGGTCGATCGTCACCACGCTGAACTATCTGCCGCATGACGCCGAGACCAATATCGTGCTGGCCAAGGTCAAGAGTTTTCAAAAGACCAAGGAAGGCCGCGATCAGGTCAACAAAATGGTGCGCGTCGCCGATTTGACCCGCAACGCCTTCATGGCCGGCGATCTCTCGACGGTGATGAGCCCGCGCACGGTCATCACCTGGGCCGAGAACGCCGAGATTTTCGGCGACGTGGGCTTTGCCTTCCGGCTGACGTTTTTGAACAAATGCGACGAGTTGGAGCGCCCGCTGGTCGCCGAGTTCTACCAACGCTGCTTCGGCAAGGAGCTGCCCGAGAGCGCGGTGAATGTGGTGATGACGTAGGGGGCGCGGCGCCCCGCGTCGTCCTTGCGAGGAGCGTGATCCTCGGGCCTGACCCGAGGACCGAAGCCATCCAGACGCCGCCTCACGGCTCTGGGTTGCTTCGCGCACCATCGCGATGACGAGGGAGCGGATCGCGGCAGGCTTCACCCCCGCTCGACAAAACTCTCCAGCACCATTTTGCGCCCGGCCTTGTCGAAATCGACGGTGAGCTTGTTTCCGTCCACATTGGCCACCGTGCCGGGGCCGAATTTGAGGTGATGCACGCGCGCGCCGATCGCCAGGCGCGAGGACGCGGACGATTTCGCCAGCACTTCGCCCTCGATCACCAGCGGCGACTTTGCTCGCGTCGTATTGGCGCGCGTCGCTTGCGCGCGCTTCCAGCCGGGTGTCGAATAATTCGATCCATACGTGTCCATGTTGGCGAAGCGCGAGACGCCATAGGCGCCATATTGCGAGGCGCACGCCGCCTCCACCACCTCGACGTCGGAAGCCGGCAGATTGTCGATGAAGCGCGAGGGCATGGTCGTCTGCCACAGGCCGTGAATGCGCCGGTTGGTGGCGAAGAAAATCTTCGCCCGGCGTTTGGCGCGCGTGAGGCCGACATAAGCGAGGCGGCGCTCTTCCTCCAGCCCCGCGCGGCCGTTTTCGTCGAGCGAGCGCTGGTGCGGAAACAGGCCTTCCTCCCAGCCGGGCAGATAGACCGTCTCGAATTCGAGCCCCTTGGCGCCATGCAGCGTCATGATCGACACGCGCTTTTGCCCGGGGTTATTGTCCGCTTCCATGACCAGCGAGACATGTTCCAGGAAGGACGCCAGGTCGGGAAACTCCTCCATGGCGCGCACGAGTTCCTTCAGATTTTCTAGGCGCCCCGCGGCCTCCGGCGTCTTGTCCTGGCGCCACATCTCCGTATAGCCGGACTCGTCGAGCACGGTCTCGGCGAGTTCGCTGTGGGGCAGGCCGTCGACGCGTGAGCGCCAGCGATCGAAGTTCGACACGACGTCGCGCAGCGAGCCGCGGGCCTTGGGCTTCAACTCGTCGGTGTCGACCACCGCGCGCGCCGCCTCGAACAGCGGAATGCGGCGCTTGCGGGCATGGTCATGCAGCATCTGCACGGTGGCGTCGCCGAGGCCGCGCTTGGGCACATTGACGATGCGCTCGAAGGCGAGATCGTCGGCGGGCTGCGCCACGCAGCGAAGATATGCGAGAGCGTCGCGAATCTCCATGCGTTCATAGAAACGCGGGCCGCCGATCACGCGATACGGCAGGCCGAGGGTGATGAACCGCTCCTCGAATTCGCGCATCTGGAACGAGGCGCGCACGAGGATGGCGATTTCGTCGAGATCGTGACCCTTGCGCTGCGATTGCTCGATGTCCTCGCCGACGGCGCGCGCCTCCTCCTCGCTGTCCCACACGCCGGTGACGCTGGGCTTTTCGCCGAGCTTGCCGTCGGTGAACAGCGTCTTGCCGAGGCGGCCTTCATTATGCGCGATGAGATGCGCGGCGGCGGCGAGAATATGGCCGGTGGAGCGGTAATTGCGCTCCAGCCGCACGATTTTCGCGCCGGGAAAATCCTTCTCGAAGCGCAGGATGTTGTCCACCTCAGCGCCACGCCAGCCATAGATCGACTGGTCGTCGTCGCCGACGCAGCAGATGTTCTTGTGGCCCTGGGCCAGCAGCCGGAGCCAGAGATATTGCGCCACATTGGTATCCTGGTATTCGTCGACCAGCATGTATTTGAAGCGGCGCTGATACTCCTTCAGCACATCCGGGTGCTCCTGGAAGATGCGCAGGACTTCGAGCAGCAGGTCGCCGAAATCGGCGGCATTCACCACCTTGAGGCGCTGCTGGTATTCGCCGTAGAGCTTGGCTCCCATGTTATTGGAGAAACCATGAGCCTCGCCGGGCGGCAGGCGCTCGGGGGTCAGGCCGCGGTTCTTCCAGCCGTCGATCAGGGCGGCCAACTGGCGGGCCGGCCACCGCTTCTCGTCGATGTCATGGGCCTCGAGAAGCTGCTTCAGAAGCCTGATCTGGTCGTCGGTGTCGAGGATCGAGAAACCGGATTTGAGGCCGGCGAGTTCGGCATGACGGCGCAGGATCTTAACGCCGATCGCGTGGAAGGTGCCGAGCCAGGTCATGCCCTCGACCACGCCGCCGATCAGCGCGCCGATGCGCTCCTTCATTTCGCGCGCCGCCTTGTTGGTGAAAGTGACGGCGAGTATCTGGCTGGGCCAGGCCTTGCCGGTGGCAAGGATGTGGGCAAGCCTGGTGGTCAGAACCCGGGTCTTGCCGGTGCCGGCGCCGGCCAGCACCAGGAGGGGGCCGTCGGTGGTTTCCACCGCGGCGCGCTGCTCCGGGTTCAATCCCTTCAGATAGGGCGGCTCGGCATTGGCCAGGGCGCGCGCCGACAGGCTCCCCGGCTTTACGGGCGGGGGTGCTGCAGCGTCGTCGAAATCGCCGATATCGATCGGTTTGGCGGGCATCGGGTTTTGCGAATCCTCGATACCTATATAGCAAGTGCCGTGCTTCAGATCAGGACGATCTTGATAAGTTTGGAAGCCGCGCGCTGCAACTTGGCATCCCGGGTCAGGAGCGGGGCCTTCAGCAGGTGGGCGAGTGCGACATATGACGCATCGTAAGCGCTGAAATTGTGCCTGAGGTCCCAAATTTCCTCGATGAGATCGTGAGTTGAGAACCGTGCAAGCGGCATCTGCATGAAATCATCGATGATCCCGCCGGCCTTCGCCGCCGTGATCGCGCCCAGGCGTTCGAGGCGCCTCAACGCGCTGAGCAGCTCCACATCGATCAATTCAGGTGCCGAAACTATGTCGGCCTTCGCCATGGCTTTGCCGAAAGCCCGTGCGCCCGCAGGATCGATCAGGAATCCCATCAGGGCGGAGCAGTCGGTAACAATCACCGTCCGCGCCGCTCGAACCGCCGTTCCATCTCTGTGTCATGTTCTTCCCGGCCGAGACGAATCGACTCCACGATCTCGTGAGTTGTGACTGCGACCGGCTTGCGCTTCGCGACCATCTCGGTCCATTCCTTCAAGGTCGGCAGCTTGGCAATCCGTGCCATCTCGATGCGCAGATAGTCCGACAATGTCATGCCCTGCCGTGCCGCCTTGACCTTCAAGCGTCTGTGCAGGGATTCGGGCACGTTGCGGATTTGGATGTGCTTGTTCATGTGCCAAGCATGATTTCATGTGATGCACATGTCAAGTACCGATTGCCCTGGTGCCTTAGCCGCCATTTTGGGGTTCAGATCCCGAACGACCCGCTGCACCCTGCGCCAGGTTTCCGCCATGTCATCGTCGCCGGACTTCCGGCAAAGTGCCGCGTGCAGCGCCGCTTCCGCCTCGGCCCGGGGGCCATGGACGAAGACAAGCGCTTCCGCGAACCGGTCGTAACCGCCGTTCATCATGTTCCGCCTCCTTCGTTGACCGTCTTGCGAGCCAATTTGGAAGACAAATGCGCCGGCAATATTGCGCGAAGATGACGATTTTGGACTGCGACGGTGCAGACGAACTGTCAACCGTCAGCCACGGGGCCCACGATTACCCGCGCGTAGTGGAATGGGATTCCGGCAAAACTGCTTGGCGGTCGCAGGATTTCAAGGCGTAGCGGCATGCCGGGTTTAATTCGTCCAACGAGATCGCGCACCTGTGCCTCGCTGTAGGTCCAATTCATGCCGGCGGTGCGCATCTCCCTTTCCGCCACATCGAAGTAGACGACGGCCACGGACCGGGGCTGTAACAGAGAGAGGATGTTGCTCCAGAAAGTATCGAGTTCCTCGCGCGGCACATGCTTCATGACGGCGACGGAATAGACGAGCCCCGGTTTCGCGGCGGCGGCGCGGGCCAGCGACTCCTTGCCGATCACGCGAAGATTGGGGGCTTTCTCGGCAAGCAGATCCTTCGGCAACATGGCGACGCCATCGTTGAAGAACCGGTCGGTGATGTCGAAGCCCCAGTATTCGCCCGGCCCCAGCAGTTTGATGAAATGCTGTCCGATGCGCAGGCTGCCACAACCGTAATCGACGACAGGGCCGCCCGATCGAGGACGAAGCGCGGCAATCTCACTGAAGGTCTGCAGGCCTTCGCTGGCGAACCGCTCGACGCGATCGCCTTGGTTGAAGGCGGCAGCGGCAGATGACCATGCATGTTGCCCCAGGGTGCGATGCGGCGTGCCGCGGTCGAGCTTGCGCCGGATATTGTGTGCGTAATAGTTGGCAAATGGCGCCCCGCGATGGCTCAATCGCCAAATGCCGAAACAGATTTCCTCCCAGATGATTGCCGCTGTCCTGCCCGGGGTCGAATGTAGGAACTGCCAAAGCTGCTGCCCGGCCGCGCCGGGTGTGGCAAACAGCAACGGCACGGCAAACAGGATGAGGCCGCCCACGTAGGCCGCGAGGCAAAGGGTCTCGAAGCTTTCGTCGACGGCCGACATCAGAGGATCGCCGGCGCCGGGGAAGTGGAAGATCGATCCGTCGCCGAGATCGGCCACGAAGGCGACGCTCTGCAACACGAGGCCCAATCCCAACAGGAATTTCGATGATGATGGCAGCCGCTTGTCGCCGAGTGCCGGGAGCACGGCCATGATGGTCAAAGCCAAGGCGGCCAACGTTATGGCATCGTCCGGAACGATCTTGGGCAGGTAACCGTTGTCAAGCGGCGCCAGATCGGCGGCGAGCCAGGCCCAACCCGCGATCGCCAGCAGCAGCCAGCGGACCGCGATCTTACCGTCGCTCCGCCACTTGACGGCCATTATCACGGTCAAGATCAGCGCCAGCGCCCAGTTGAACGAAGCGTCCGCGAATTCCACGGGTCCCGTTTCCGAAATCGGCAGGGAACTTCGCAACTGAAGCAAAATGGCCAGTGCCGCGAACAGGAACAGGGGGACAGCGACCAGAGTGGCCGTGAGCCGGCGGGTTTGATGCACGAAGGTCTCCAGTGATACGAAACAGACGGGTCCCTATCACTTTACTAATTTAATGCGGCCGGAATCGCGGCGGACAGAGATTAAATCTTGGTAATGATCCATGCGGCGCGCGGTTACTGCCGCGGAATTCCGATTCTGTGGCCCACCTGAGGCGGTACGGGCAGGTGCTTGTGGGCCTCGTGCATGGCCCCGATCTTGTCCAGCACGGCGGGCGGGAAGGGGGCGGATTTCTTGGCCGTCATGTCGACATGCATGACGATATTCTCGGTCACGCAGGCGAGCCAGCCTGCATCGGCATGGAACATCTCCTGCACATAATGGACGCGTTTGGCGTCGTAATCGAGGAATTGCAGGGTCACCCGCACCTTATCGCCCGCATGCAGCTCGCGCACATAGGTGACATGGGCCTCGAGCGTGAAGAAGGAACAGTTGGCGGCCTTCACGTAGTCGGGGCCGAGGCCCACCAGCGCGAAGGCCGCGTCGCCGCAGCGGTCGAAGATCACGTTGTAATAGGCCATGTTGAAATGGCCGTTATAATCTATCCACTGATCCTCCACTTTCTGGATTGCGCCCACGAAGGGTGCCGGAAATCCCATCGCAAATTCCCCTGTTCCTGCTAGTTTCCGGTCATGACTACACCAGACCGCAAGAACAGCACAACGCAAGCTATCGCCGAAATCCGTGAATTTCTCGGCAACCGGCTTTCGACGGCGGCGGCGGTGCGCGAGCAGCACGGCAAGGACCAGACTTGGAATCCGGGCGCTCCTCCCGATGCGGTCGCCTTCGTGCGCGAGACGGCGGAGGTGCAGAAGATCGTGCGCATCTGCGGCAGGTATCGAACACCGGTCATCGCCTATGGCACCGGCACCTCGCTGGAAGGCCATTTCTCGGCGCTCTTCGGCGGCATTTCGGTCGATCTGTCGCAGATGAACCGCATCCTCGCGGTGAACGCGGACGATCTCGATTGCCGGGTGGAGGCAGGTGTCACGCGGAAAACCCTCAACACCCATTTGCGCGACAAGGGCCTGTTCTTCCCCATCGATCCCGGGGCGGACGCAAGCCTCGGCGGCATGGCGGCAACACGGGCGTCGGGCACCAATGCGGTGCGCTACGGCACCATGCGCGAGAATGTTCTTAATGTCAGCGTGGTGATGGCCAATGGCGCGGCGATCCGCACCGGCTCGCGCGCCAAGAAATCCTCGGCCGGCTACGATCTCACCCGGCTCATGGTCGGCTCCGAGGGCACGCTTGGCATCATCACCGAGGTGGGCCTCAGGCTCTATGGCATCCCTGAATCCATCGTTGCTGGGGTGTGCCCATTCCCCAGCGTGGAGGCCTGCTGCCAGGCGGCCATCCAGGCCATCCAGATGGGGCTGCCGGTGGCGCGCATCGAGCTTGTCGACGAAGAGCACGTCAAGGCCTTCAACGCCTATTCGAAGATCGATCTCAAGGTGGCGCCGACGCTGTTTCTCGAATTCCACGGCAGCGAAGCCTCGACCAGGGAGCAGGCCGAGATATTCGCCGCCATCGCCGGTGAACTGGGCGGCGGGCCGTTCGTCTCCGCCGCCAAGGAGGAGGAGCGGCAGAAACTCTGGCAGGCGCGGCACGATGCCTTCTGGGCCACCAAGGCGCTGATGCCGGGCAAGGAGGCTTTCGCCACCGATGTCTGCGTGCCGATCTCGCGGCTGGCCGAATGCGTCGCCGAAACCCAGAAGGACCTGGCGCAGAACGGTCTCTATGGCCCGATCGTCGGCCATGTCGGTGACGGCAATTTCCACGTGGTGCTCTATTGCGACCGCTCGGACCCGGACGAGGTCGCCCGGGTCAAGAAGGTCTATGACCGGCTGATCGAACGGGCCATCGCCATGGATGGCACTTCGACCGGCGAGCATGGCATAGGTGCCGGCAAGATCGCTTATCTGGAGCGCGAGCACGGGGAGGCTGTGGCCTTCATGCGCGCCATCAAGCGGGCGCTCGATCCCCTCAACATCATGAATCCCGGCAAGAACGCCGCCATCTGATTGACGCAATGCCTTGCTCTTGCAGCCTGGCGGAATATTGTGACGGCCCATGCCTGTCTGGAAATCGCCTGTTCTCTATATCGGGGTACTCTTGGTACTGGCCGTGGCCGGGGCGCTGCTGGCGCCCTTCGTCATGGATCTCAACGCCTATCGCGCCGGGCTTGAGGATTACGGCCGCAAGCTCACCGGCCGCACCGTCACCATCGGCGGGCCCATTTCGGTGCGTCTGTTCCCGTGGCCCCGGCTTGCCGCCGAGGATGTGCATCTGGCCAATCCGCCGGGCCTCGGGGAAGGCGAGTTTGCAACCGCCGAGCGCATCGTGGTGCGCATGTCGTTGGCCGGCCTGTTTAGCGGCAACATTCAGGTCGAGAGCATCGATATCGAAAAACCGGCGATCACGCTGGAAAGGCGGACCGAGGGGCAGGGTAACTGGAGCTTCACGCCGGCCGGCGATCTTGCCGAAAACAAGCTTCTCGATCGCGTCAAGCTCGACCGCGTCACGCTTACGAACGGCGTGTTGCGATTGATCGACCGCCGCCGCGGCGGCGAGGCCAAGCTTGAAAACCTCAATGCCTCGCTTGCCGCCCCCGGCATTGCCGGACCCTGGCGCATGCGCGCCTCGGTCAGTTATCGCGGCCGGCCCCTCGACATCGGCATCAATACCGGGGCCTGGAAAGCCGGCGAGGCCTTCCGTTTCGGCTTCCACATCGCGCCCGGCGACAATTCCGGCCTCGTCTACAATTTCGACGGCGCCAATGACGGGGAAAAGATCGCGGGCACGATGCAGATCGAGCCCGCCGCCGATCTGGAAGGCAAGGAAGATGTCGAAGGCCGCATCCGGCCGCTGGTGTTCAAGGCCAAGGTTGCGGCGGATTTCGACCATGTCGCTTTCGACGCCATCGAAATCGCGCCGCGCGAGCCCGGGAATGGCGGCACCCTGGTGAGCGGCAGCGCCAGGCTCACCCTGGGCAAAACGATGTCGGCGGAAGCGGAGCTTTCCGCATCGAAGATCGATCTCGACCAATATGCCGGAGCGGAGGCGCGGCGGCTGCTGCGCGAGGCGGGCGGGCTTGCCGTTGCCGACAGTCTGCTCGGCCTCCTGCCCGAGGCCGTCTCCCTCAAGACGGCGTTCAAGATCGCCGCGCTTGAAACCGGCGGCGAGACCTTGGAAAACGTGGTGCTCAAGCTCGAAGCCGGGCGCGAGGCAATCCGGGTGCATGAGCTTTCAGCCTCGCTGCCCGGCCGTTCGCGGGCGCGTTTCGAAGGCGTGTTCTTTCCCGGTAGTTCCGGTGCCGAACTCGCCGGAAGTCTTGCGCTCGAGGCCAACGATCTCCGGCAACTCTCCCTGTGGGCCTGGCCCGAGGGCAAGGAGATGATCGGCAAATACTGGACCGGCAGCCGCGGCCGCCTGAAATTGCAGACCGAACTCAGTCTCACGCGCAACCGCATCGGCTTTGCCAAGACCCAGTATGAAATCGACGGGGTTGCGGGCAAGGCCGCGTTCAGCCGCGCGACCGGCGGCCGTACGGCGAGCGATTTGCGGATCGATGCGGCCGAGATCGATATCGACAATTTCGCGCCGGGCGGTGTCGCCGCGGTGTCCTCGGGCGGCGCGGGCGGGCTCGCTGGACTTCTTGCCTTGCTGCTGCCTTCCGGAGAAGCCGGCGATCTCCGCCTGACGGTGCAGACCGGATTGCTGCGGCTCAACGGGGTCGAGGCCAAGGATGTGGCCATCGATCTCGCCTCCGGCGCCAAGGGACTCGATCTCAAGACCCTGGAGATCGCGTCGGTCGAAGGCGCCAGGCTGGAGGCGAGCGGCCTCATCCTCGATGCCGGCAAGGGCCCCGACGGCAAGATCGAAATCGAAGCCAGGGCGGAAGATCCGCGCGGCCTGCTGCGCCTGTTCGGACTGATGCCCGGCGACCGGGAACCGCCCTGGGCGGCGGGGTTGGGAGATACGAGTATCAAGGGCGAATTGGCGGTAAGGCCGGGAGAGACAAGCCCGGCTGCCTCCATCGCTTTCAAGGGCAAGACCGGCGATCTCGACATTGCGCTCGCCGGAACGCTGCAGGGCGGCCGCGACATTGCCGGCACGGCCGACATCGAAAGCCCCACCAGCGCCGCCATCGTCCGGCTCCTGGGGCTGACGCCGGCGGTTAGCGATCTTTCACCCGGCCGGCTGGTGGCGACGGTCGATGGCAATCTCGAACAGGGCTTCAAGACCGGAATCCAGGCCCAGCTCTTCGGCACCCGCTTCGACTTTGACGGCCGCGTCGGTGGCGGCGCGGATCGTCTGGCGCTCGACGGCAAGGCCTCGGCGCGCAGCACCGATATGTCGCTGCTCGTGGCGGTGACGGGATTGCCGGCCGCCATGCGGCCATCGGGCGTCCTGGTGCTCGACGCCGAGATCGAAAGCTATGGCGGCGAGAGCCTTTCCGCGGCGATCGACGGCCGCGCCGGCGCCAGCCGGCTGGCCGGCAATCTGGCAATCGGCCTGGACGGCAAGATCACCGGCAATCTCGAAACCGGAGACCTGCTGCTCACCGATGTGCTGGCAGCGGCCTTCTTCGCCTGGACGGGCCGGGCGCCGGAAATCGACACGGGTTTTGCGGCGGGCCTGCCGCTTGGGCTCACCGGTGAGTTATGGATCGCGCCCAAGTCGCTGCGAGTGCATGAAGGCTTCGATGCCTCCGATGCGCAGATCGGCATTACCGCAACGGCTGATGAAACCCGCATGGCGGTCTTCGGCAAGGATGCGGACGGGCGCAAGGCCATCATCGAACTTGCCTCGCGGCCGGATGGCGGCAGCCGCGCCCTCGAAGGCAATATCATACTGCCGGTCGATCTCGCCCGGCAATTGCGGCTTGAAGGCGGCGCGCCGGTCGCCAGCGGCGAGGGCTCGATCGAGCTGCGCTTTGCGGCTCAGGGCCGCAGTCCCGGCGGCGCGCTCGCGGCGCTCAAGGGATCGGGCGCCTATTCCTTCAAGAATGTGCGCCTCTTCAACATATCGCCCGAGACCTTCACGCGCCGCGTCGCCGAGGCGCGCGACGCCGCGGGGCTCGATGCCGCCTTCGCCGGCCTGGCAAGCGGCGGCGAACTGGTAGCGGGCGATGTCGCCGGTTCCATCGTCATCGACACTGGCGTTGCCGCCTTCCTGCCGTTCCGCATCGCCAGCAAGGACGCCGATGCCACGGTGAGGACCGTGGCCGAACTGGCGGAAGGCAAGATCGATACGTCGATCGTTCTCGACCTCAAGGCGATGCAAGGTCTGCCGGCGATGGAGATCGCCTATGCCGGTGCTCCGTCGGCACTGGCGCGTAGCGAGGACAATGCCGCGCTGACGGCCGCTCTCGGTTTCCAAATCCTGCAGCAGGGTGTGAATGAGCTGGAGCGGCTGCAACGGGAACAGCAACGTCTGGCGGCGGAAGAGGAAAAGGCGCGCCAGGAAGACGAGGCGCGGCTTCAGGCCTACTATGCCCAGCGCGACGAATTGCGTCTGCGTCAACGCGAATTAAAAGTGCATGAGCTGATGCGGCAGCAGGAGGCCGAACATGCGCGGCTGGAGGCGATCCGGCTCACGGCCGAATATGTCAAGATGAACCGTGCCGAAATGGCCGTACGGCTGCGTGAGCTTCGCGTGCACCGGCGCCTGGCGCGCCTGGCGCGGCAACTGCTCGAGCCGCCGAAGCCAAAGCCCGAGGCGGAAATCCAGGTTCCGGTCATCCTGGTTCCACCCGTGCCGTATCAGCCGCCGCGGCAATAGGGCGTTACCGCTTCGGCGCCTCCAGCAGCCAGACGCGGATGGCGCTGGACAGATTGCGATCGCCGCGCGTCTTGTCGATTTCGGCGACAAGTGCCGCCAGCGGCTTCCGCTGCTGCTTTGCCGCCGCCTGCAGGGCGGCCCAGAATTCGGGTTCGAGCGACAAGGACGTGCGGTGCCCGGCGACGGTCAGCGAGCGCTTGAGGTCCCTCGGCATCAATCGTCCAGCTTGTGGCCGTCGAGTTTCCTGGCGTCGCGCTGGCGCTCGGCCTCGGTCGCTTTGCGCTCGGGCTTCGGGCGGCCAAATTCGGCGCGGTTGCGCGCGGCTTGCGTCTGCTTTTCGGCTTCCGCCTTGCGCTTGCGGGCGAGCCTGAGATTGACGATCTCGGCCATCACTTGGGTCCAATCATGTCCGCGGGCCTGACGATGGCATCGAAGTCAGCGGCCGGAATGCCGTCCTTGATCGCCTCTTCGCGCAGCGTCGTGCCGTTCTGGTGGGCGGTCTTGGCGATCTTGGCGGCGCGGTCGTAACCGTATTTGGGGGCCAGCGCCGTCACCAGCATCAGCGAACGGGCCAGCGCCGCCCCGATATTGTCCTCGCGGGCCTCGATGCCTACGACGCAATTGCCGGTGAAGCTCGCTGCCGCATCGGCCATCAGCCGCACCGACTGCAGGAAATTGTAGGCCATGACCGGATTGAACACGTTAAGCTCGAAATGGCCCTGGCTGCCTGCGAAGGTGAGGCTCGCGTGATTGCCGAAAATCTGCACGCAGACCATGGTCAGCGCTTCGCACTGGGTGGGATTGACCTTGCCCGGCATGATCGAGGAGCCCGGCTCGTTCTCGGGCAGCAGCAGCTCACCCAGTCCACAGCGCGGCCCGGATGCCAGCCAACGTATGTCATTGGCAATTTTCAGCAGCGCCACCGCCAGCCCCCGCA
>CAYOZR010000100.1:2681-12244 GCA_964408555.1 uncultured Aestuariivirga sp. | reverse complement strand
ACCGTCATGTGCGGGAACAGCGCGTAGTTCTGAAACACCGTATTGACCGGCCGCTTGTAGGGCGGCAGCGGTGCGATATCCTCGCCATAGAGAAGGATCTCGCCCTCGGTCGGGAAATCGAACCCCGCGATCAGGCGCAGCAGCGTGGTCTTGCCGCAGCCCGAGGGACCGAGGAGGGTGAAGAACTCGTTCTCGCGGATGGTCACCGAGACACGGTCGAGTGCGGTGACGCTATCCTGCCCCGAACCCTGGAATATCTTGGAAACGCCCTTCGCCTCGATCGCTGCCCGCCGATCGGACGCATTCGCTATCGCCACGCAAATCCTCCCTCAGCGCCTCTTCCGGGCGTTCAAGTTCTTATCCTATGCGGATAGACCGGCCTTGCCAATGGGGGCGTCTTAGCCCCTTCAAACCGACCAGCCGCCGTCGATCACGAAGGTCTGGCCGGTCACGAAGGCCGATTCATCGCTTGCCAGGTAAACCACGAGCGCGGCGATTTCACTTGCCTCCGCCATGCGCCCCATGGGCTGCCGCGCGATGAAGGCGGCCTTGGTCTTGTCGAAATCGCCCTGCGCCTTCATCCGCTCGATCAGCGACGGGCTCTCGACGGTTCCGGGGCAGACGGCGTTGACGCGAATACCCTTGGAGGTGAAGTCGGCGGCCAGCGCCTTGGTCATGCCTATGACCGCCGCCTTGGTGGCGCCATAGACGAAACGGTTGGGCACCCCTTTGATCGAGGAAGCGGCCGAGGCCATGTTGACGATGGTGCCGCGGCCGCGCGCCAGCCAGCCCGGCATGAACGCCTTCATCATGCGGTAATGCGCCTTGACGTTGAGGTCGAAGGAAAAGTCCCAGGCCTTGTCGTCGGTCTCGAGGATGGTGCCGGCATGCACATGGCCCGAGCAGTTGAACAAGATGTCGGGCAGGCCCACCCGCTTCGCCGCCGCGTCGACCTCATCCTGCTTGAGGACATCGAGAACGAAGGTCTCGATTCCCGCCTGTTCCTTCTCCAGCGTCTTGAGCAGATCCTCGCGGATGTCGGTGGCAAAGACCTTGGCCCCCTCGCGCGCCATGGCGATGGCCGAGGCGCGGCCGATGCCCTGCGCCGCCGATGTCACGATCGCCGTCTTGCCCTGAAGCCTGCCAGCCATGGACTTTTCTCCCAATTCCGGTTCAATCTGTCCGGCACTGCCTAGCGCCAACTGACCGAGCCTGTCCATGACCAATGACGATCTCTGCTATCTCTCCGCCACCGCGGCCGTGCAACTCTTCAAGTCGCGCAAGCTGTCGCCGGTGGAATTGCTTGCCGCCCTCATCGCCCGGGCCGAGAAGCTGAACCCGCCGGTCAATTGCCTGGCCGACCGCTATTTCGACGAGGCGCTCGCCGGGGCGCGGCAAGCGGAAGCCCGCTACATGAAGCGCGGCGCGAGACACAAGCCCCTCGAAGGAGTGCCCCTCGCCGTCAAGGACGCCCAGCGCGTCGCGGGCAAGCGTACCACCCATGGCTCGCTCATCTTCAAGGACAATATCGACGATCATTCCGACCCGATGATCGAGCGCCTGCAAGAGGCCGGCGCCATTATCTTCGCCCGCACCACCACGCCGGAATTCTGCCTGTCGGGAGTTACCCGCTCGCGCATGTGGGGCAATACGGTCAATCCCTGGAACCGCGGCTATGGGCCGGGCGGCTCCTCCGGCGGTTCGGCCGCGGCCCTTGCGGCGGGTTTCACCACCCTTGCCACCGGCACCGATATCGGCGGCTCGATCCGCATTCCGGCTTCCGCCTGCGGCATCGTCGGCTTCAAGCCGCCGCACGGCCGCAACCCCGACGGCCCGCCGGCGAACTACGACCGCTTCAACCATTGCGGGCCGATGACCCGCACCATCGCCGATGCCGCCCTCATGCAGCAGGTGACGGCCGGCCCCCATCCGCTCGATCACGATTCGATCCGCGGCCGCGTCAGCCTGCCGGTCAAGGCCGAAAGCATCGGGGGTATGAAGATCGCCTATTCGATCGATCTCGGCTACGTCGAGGTCGATGCCGAGGTGCGCAAGAACACCCTTGCCGCCGTCGCGGTCTTCCGCGCCCTCGGCGCCAGGGTCGAGGAGGTCGATCTCGGCTGGACCTCGGACGTCGATCGCGATGCCCTGCACTGGTACAACATGATGGATTTCGGCCGCCAGACCGTCTGGCACCGCAAGAAGCACGCCAGTCTCATGACCGACTATGCGTTGAAATTCGCCGCTGCGGTCGAGCGCAATTCCGCCATGGACGACATTCACAAGCCCTGGGCCCGCACCAATGAGATGTACCGCACCCTCGGTCCCGTGCTCGCCGCCCACGATGTTTTCATCTGCCCCACCAACAATTATCCGGCGGTGAAGGCCGATCACGATCCCTGGGACCAGAACTTCACCGTCAATGGCAAGAAGGCCGATCCCGAATATGGCTGGGTGATGACCCACCAGTTCAACATGCTGCACAATTGCCCGGTGCTCGCCGTGCCTTCGGGCTTCACCTCGTACGGCGTGCCGACCGGCATCCAGATCGTCGCCCGCACCTGGGACGACGCCCGCGTCTTCAAGGCGGGCCTCGCCTATGAAAAGGCGCTTGGCGGCTGGTACACCGACAGGAAGAAACGGCCGAAGTTCTAGCTTGCCGCGCTCCGGTTGCGCCCGTCGAGCGTCAGCAGCGCGCCGTAGAGCTCCGGCCGGCGGTCGCGGAACACGCCCCACGAGCGGCGCAATTCGCCGATCGCCTCGAGGTCGAAGCTGTGGACCCGCACGCCCTCTTCCGTGCGGCTCATCTCTTCCACCTTCTCGCCCTGCCAGTCGCTGATGAAGGAGCGGCCATAGAAGATGTCAAAGCGCCCATCCGGCGCCGTCTCCTTGCCCACCCGATTGGCGGCGGCCAGCGGCATGATGTTGGCGGCGGCATGGCCGCGCATGGTGTTCTGCCAATGTGTGCTGGAGTCATAATCGGGATTGGGCGGCTCCGAGCCGATGGCGGTCGGATAGAGCAAGAGCTCCGCCCCCATCAGCGCCATGGCGCGCGCCGCTTCCGGGAACCACTGGTCCCAGCAGATGCCGAGCCCGATCTTTCCGAAGCTCGTGTCCCACACCTTGAAGCCCGTGTCGCCCGGCGAGAAATAGAATTTCTCCTGATAGCCGCGCCCGTCGGGAATGTGCGACTTGCGATAGTGGCCCAACTGCTTGCCATCGGCATCGACGATCACCGTGGTGTTGTAATGGGCGTTCCCCGCCCGCTCGAAGACGCTGACCGGCAGAACCACGCCGAGTTCCTTCGCCAGTGCGGCAAAGCGCGCCACCGTCCGGTGCCGGTCGAGCGCTTCGGCCTGGCCGAGAAATTTCGCATGCTGCTCGATGCAGAAATAGTCGCCGTCGAAAAGTTCCTGCAGCAGCACGAGATTGGCGCCCTGCTTCGCCGCCTCGCGCGTCAGCGCCTCCGCCTTGTCGCAATTCTTCGCCCAGTTATTGGCCGATGCCATCTGGGTGATCGCCACGTTGATCTTACGCATGTCGGCTCCTTATTCCCGTCTCAGCCATCGAGGAAGCCTTCCAGGACATTCACTGTATTGATGCCGATGGCCTCGATCGCATAGCCGCCTTCCATCACGAAGAGTGTCGGCAGTTTCAATTTCGCGATACGCGCGCCACAGGTCTTGAAGTCCGCCGAGGTCAGCTTGAAGAAGCCGATCGGGTCGTCCTTGAAGGTGTCGACGCCCAGCGACACGATCAGCGCGTCGGGACCGTGGGATTTGATCTTCCGGCAGGCGCTTTCCAGCGCCTTGCTCCAGATGTCATAACCGGCGCCCGGCGGCATCGGATAATTGACATTGAAGCCTTCGCCCTTGCCGGCGCCGGTTTCGTCCTTGTAGCCGAGGAAATAGGGATAGGCATGTTCCGGTGCGCCATGCAGCGAGCAGAACAGCACGTCGTCGCGGCTGTAGAAAATGTCCTGCGTGCCGTTGCCGTGGTGGAAATCGACATCGAGAATGGCAACCCGCGCGGCACCCGCGTCACGGAAAGCCTGCGCTGCGATCGCCGCATTGTTGAGGAAGCAGTAGCCGCCATAGAGGTCGTCATGGGCGTGATGGCCGGGCGGGCGGCACAGCGCGAAGGTCGCGCCGGCTCCCGACGACACGATCTTCTGGCCCGTCAGCGCCACCGCCGCCGATGCGCGCGCCGCCTCCCAGGTTCCCGCCGTGATGCAGGTCTCGACCGAGTGTGTGTAATAGCCGACCTTGCCGTCGATGTGCTTGGGGCAACGTTGCCGCATGCTGCGCGCCGGAAATCCGGTGGGCACGATTTCACCGCGATAACCGGCCTTGATCCATTCGCTCCAGGCATTTTCGAGGAAGGCGAGAAAGCCCTTGTCATGCACCTTGCGCACGGCCGCCATGTCGAGAGGCTGGGGCGCCACCAGGTCGTTCATCTTCCGCCGCCGCAGCTCGCGCAGGATATATTCGATGCGCGACGGCCGCTCGAACGGTGTCACGAATTCGCCGCCGTAGATTTCGCCTTGCGCGAAATGTGCCCGGTGTTCGTCGCTGTAAACAATCTTCATGAATGCCCTCCCTCGCCGGAACGAGCCAAGCAACGGGGGCGGGTTTCGTCAAGAGTGCTAAGCGGCGTCCGCCGTGTGCTTCGCCCGCAGCGGCAGCCGGATCGCGGCCACCATGCCTTCGCCCGGCGCCGATTGACAGATGAGTTCGCCGCCATGGGCTTCGCTGATCGCCCTGGCGATCGGCAGGCCGAGGCCCAGGCCTTCGGCCGGCCGTGAATAGCTCATGTCGTCTTGGACGAAAGGCATGAGACACTGCTCAAGGCGTGCGGGCGGCAGGCCGGGGCCGTTATCGCGCACCGTAATCGCCAGCCAGCCGTCGCCGCTGTCCTCGGCCCATAGTTCCAGCCTGCCACCGGCGGGCGAGAACTTGATCGCATTGTCGGCGAGCTTCTTGATCGCCTGGCGCAACAATTGTGTATCGCAGTCGACCGTAAGTCCCGGTGACGGCGGGCGGACATCGATCCGCACGTTTCCTAGCTTGGCCTTCAGCTTCAGCCCGACGATGCCGTCGTCGAGCAGGGCGGCGACATCGGTGGCGGCGATCGACAGGCGCCCCGGTCCCGCCAGCGCCTTGGACAACAGAATGATGTCGGTCACCATGCCGTTCAGCCGTTGTGCGGCATCGACGATATGTTCGAGCTGTTCGGTCCCGATGTCCTCGATCCTGCCCTTCAGCGCGCCGGTCAGAACGCCGGTGAGGCCGATCAGCGCGGTGAGCGGCGTCTTCAGTTCGTGACTCATGATCTGGAACAGGCCGTTTTTCATCTTGTCGGCGGCGACGGCTTCGGTCCGGGCGCGGCGCAGTTCGCGCCCGATTTCGCCGTTCCTCGCCACGAACTGGGCATGGTGGATGAATTGCGCCCGGTCGATCGGCTTGGTGACGAAGGACGAGGCGCCGAGCCTGTAAGCGCGCTCGACGGATTGCGGGTCGTCCTTCGGGGTCGCCACAATGATCGGCAGATCGGCGGTTTTCGGATCTTGCCGCAGATATTCCAAAAGCCCGAAGCCGTCGAGCTGGGGCATGCCCAGGTCGATCGCCGCCAGGTCGAATTCCTGCCGTGCGGCGATGCCGCGGGCCTCCTCGCCGTTCTCGGCATGGGTGACGGCATGGCCCGCTTCCGCGAACAACGCGGTCATCGCCTCGCGCGTCAGCGGGTCGCCGTCCACGACAAGAACGCGCCGGCGCACCGGCGCCACGGCGCGATCTTGTTCGTCCAGGTTTGTCATTGGCCTTCCCGATGCCCTCGACCGCAAACTAGGACTGTCCTTGTTAACGGCCCGTTAGACGAGCTGTGACAGGCGGTTCTTAACTTCTCTTGGTTAAGCCAATCCGATGCGACAAACGATATCGATTACCGGGGACGCGGCCGCCATGACCCATGAATTGCCGGTGATCGATCAAGCCGCCATCGAGGCGCTCAAGTCGATCGGCGGCGATGGCGTGCCGTTCCAGCGCGTAGTTAGCCTCTTCATCGAGAGCGTGCCGGAGTCGCTGCGCAAGATCGAGGCGTTGCAGTATGGCGGCGACGATCTCGATCTTGCCGATGCCGCCCATGCGCTGAAATCCATCTGCATCCGCATCGGCGCCAAGCGCGCCCAACTCGCCTGCCATGAACTGGAGCTCTTGCTGCGCACCGCCCAGCCCTTCGACATGACGGAGAAGGTGGCGGCCATCGCCCGCGAGGCCCACGCGGCCCTCAAGGAAGCCGAAAGGCTCGCCGCCGCCTAGTTCAACACCTCGAACTTGACCTTGGCAACGCCGGAACGGTTGAGGCCCACGACTTTTGCGGCACCGAGGCTGAGATCGATCACCCGGCCCTTGATGAAGGGTCCGCGATCGTTGATGCGCACGACAACCGTCATGCCGTTCTTCAGATTGGTTATCAAAACCTTTGTGCCGAACGGCAGCGTGCGATGCGCGGCGGTCAGTCCCATGGGATTGAACCGTTCGCCGTTGGCGGTGCGTTTTCCCGACTTGTAATAGGAAGCCCAGCCGGTGGTCGTCTTGGCTTCGGCCATGCCGCCCATCGACAGCGCGCAGGCGCACAGCACCGCGTAGAAACGCTTCATCAACCATCCCTCTGCTTATTTTGAATTCGGGCGCACCATAGCGCCGGATGGGGCGAGAATGTGGCGTCCGGTCAGGCCACCGCCACCATGCCATCGAGCGGGATTTGCGGCGTCTTGCCGGCGATGAGATCGGCGGTGATCCGTGCCGCACCGTGACTCATGGTCCAGCCCATGTGGCCTTGGCCCGTGTTGAACCAGAGATTGGCGAGACGCGAACGACCGAGGATCGGCGTTCCTTGCGGCGTCATCGGCCGCAGGCCCGCCCAGAATTCGGCGCGCGACCAGTCGGCGCCATCGGGGAACAATGTCCGCATGGTCGAAAGCATGGTGCGGAAATCTTGCCTGCGATGGCTGCGGTCGTAGCCGGAAAATTCCGCCGTCGCCGTCACCCGCACGCGGTCGCCATAGGGCGCATAGGCGACGAGCGTTTCCTCATCGACGCCGCCGATCGCCGGTGGATTGTTGCGGCCCGCCACCGGTGCCGTCATCGCATAGCCCTTCACCGGATAAATCGGCAGATCGTGTCCGATCTGCCGCGCCAGATGCGGACTGTAGACGCCGAGGCACAATACGATCGCATCGGCGCGCTCGCTTCCCTTGTCGGTCGCCACGGCCTCGATGCGGTCGCCGGAAGTTTCGAATCCCTCGACCGTGGTGCCGAACTTGAACGCGACACCCTGGCCCTTGAGCCACGTTGCCATATTGCGCGCGAACAGGCGGCAATCGCCGCTCTCGTCGTTCCTGGCATAGAGCGCGCCGGCGAAACGCCGCTTCACCGGCGCCAAGGCCGGATCGATACGCGCCACGCCGTCGCGGTCGAGGGTTTCGATGTCGCAGCCGTTCTCCGCCAGGATTTTGGATTTCGCCGCCGCCGCCGCGAGCCCTGCTTCGCTGCGATAGAGATAGAGAAGCCCGCCGCCGCGCCCGTCATATTTCACTTGCGTCCGCGCCAGCGTCTGGTGGAACACGCTTTGCGAATAGTTGCACAGGCGCACCTTGCGGATGGTATTGAGCGCCGCCCGCTCCGCCGTGCATTCCTTCCAGAAGCGCCACATCCAGCGCCAGTAGGCGGGATCGGCCCTGGGCTTCAGCCGCAGGGCCTGATCGCCGCGCCACAGCGAACGCAGCAATATGCCCGGTGCCGCCGGCGACGACCAGGCATAGGCATGGCCCGGCGCGAACAGCCCGGCGTTGGAATGGCTGGTGAAGGCGGCGGGCTCCGCCTCGCGGTCGATCACCGTTACATCGTGGCCGTCGCGATTAAGCTCATAGGCCGTGGCGATGCCGGCGATTCCGGCGCCGAGGACGAGAACCTTCATGGCGCCCTAGATCGCCGCTTCCACCATGATCTCGACATCGAGGCCGGGGGCGGCGAGCTTCGATTCAACCGTCGCCCTGGCCGGCGTCTGGCCCTTCACCACCCAGGCATCCCAGGCTTCGTTCATCTGCGCGAAAGTCTTGATGTCGGTGAGCCAGATATTGGCCTTGAGAACCTTGGTCTTGTCACTGCCCGCCTGCTTCAGCGTTTCGTCGATCTGGGCGAGAATGTCCTGGGTCTGTTCCTTGACCGGCTTGCCCTTGGCCTTTTCGGCCACGAAACCCGCCAGATAGACTTTGCCGCCGTGAATGACCGCCTGGCTCATGCGATTGCCGGCGCCGATCCGCTTGATGCTCATGTTGTGCTCCTGTTGAGTGAGGCGGCCTTCCTAGCGCCTCTCGCCCGCCGCATCAATGACCGCCAGCCCCGAGGTCACGCGAATTTCCGGTCGCATTCGAGCACCGCGTTGAGGAGCACCTGCGAGCCCGCGCCGCATTCGTCGAAGGTGGTCGATTCCGCTTCATTGTGCGAAATGCCGCCGAGGCAGGGCACGAAGATCATGGTGGTGGGCGCCACTCGCGCGATATAGGCGGCATCGTGTCCCGCCCCCGATGCCATCTCGCGCATCGTGTATCCGGCCTGGATCACACCCTGCCGCACGCATTCAATCAGTTCCGGCGCGAACTTAACCGCGGGCGATTTCCAGATGCGCTTTTCCTCCAGCTCCAGCTTCAACTCCGCCGCGATCTTCGGCAGGGCCTCCTGATATTCCTTCTCCATCCGGTCGAGGACGGTCTCGTCGGGATGGCGCAGATCGACGGAGAAGAACACTTCGCCCGGCACCACGTTGCGGCTGTTGGGCCGGTTTTCGATGAGCCCGACGCTCGCCACGCCCGGCGGATGCCGCATGCCCACCTGATGGATCGCCTCGATCATGCGGGCCGCGCCGAGGAGGGCATTCTTGCGCAGGCCCATCGGCGTCGCGCCCGTGTGGCTCTCCTGTCCCTTGACCGTCACCTCGTACCAGCGCATGCCCTGCACGCCGCTGACGACGCCGATCGTCTTGGCTTCGGCTTCGAGGATCGGCCCCTGCTCGATATGCAGCTCGAACATGGCCCGGAACTTGATCGACCCCACGGGCTCCGGCCCCAGATAGCCGATCCGCTTCAACTCGTCGCCGAACTTGATCCCGTCGCGGTCCTCGCGCGCGTAGGCGAAGTCCGGCGTGAACACCCCGGCATAGGCGCCTGAACACAGCATGGCCGGGGCAAAGCGCGAGCCTTCCTCATTGGTCCAGTTGACGATCATCACCGGCGCGTTCGTTTCGTAGCCCATGTCCACCATGCTGCGCATGGCTTCGAGCGCGCCGAGAACGCCGAGCACGCCGTCGAATTTGCCGCCCGTCGGCTGCGTATCGAGATGCGAGCCCATGGCGATGGGGAGCAAATCTTTGCGCTTGCCCGCCCGCGTCGCGAACATGTTGCCGCAACTGTCGACCTTGACGCTGCAGCCCAGCTTCTCGCATTGCGCCTTGAACCAGTCGCGCCACTTTTTGTCTTCCTCGGAAACCGTCAACCCCCTTCACCC
>CAYOZR010000100.1:0-2671 GCA_964408555.1 uncultured Aestuariivirga sp. | reverse complement strand
CCCTTCGGCTGGTGGCCGAACCTGGCGGTCTCCCTCAGCGAGTCCCACAGGCGTTGTGGATTGATGGTGAGATTGGTTTTGCTGGTCATCTTCCTCTCCAATTCGGCAAGCTCTTCGTCGCTCTCGCCACTTAGCCAATCATAGAACGCCTTATCGGCTTCAAGCCCCGTGCGCGGATAGGCTGCTAGCCTTTCGACCAGCGGTTCAAGGCGCTCGGACAGCATTCGTTTGTCGCCCCGGTTCATTTGTGCAACAACTCTTCCCAATCCCGCCCGCCATAGAACAGGCGGAAAATGGTAACCCTCTCTTCGCTCACTGAAAAGGCGATAGTGATCCGCCGCTCAAATCCGATGATCCGCAAATCGGGCCGGATATCGCCGCGAAGCTGCCCGCGTTCGGAAGCGAGATCGAAGCCAAGGCAGAAGGCCTCGATGCGTTCGATATACGAAATGGCAACTGCTGGACCAGCCCTTGAAGCGATCCAGTCGTAAAGATTGAGGAGATCGTCCCTCGCCTCGGGCGCGAAGACGACATCCCGCCGCCTCACGCTCCCGCCTTCAACCGCCGGACATGACGGGCGCGGACTTCGGCAAATGCCTTTTCGGCCGGAATGCCGCGTTTGGGATCGGCCTTCATCGCGTCATGGACGGGCCCAACCTCTTCCCTGAGCCACCGCTCCACCGCCTCGTCCCGCTCCTGCAACGCCCGCAATCCCGCCCGCACCACCTCGCTGGCCGACGCATAGGCCCCGGATGAAACCTTCGCGTCAATGAAGGCCGCATGTTCAGCTGGAAGGCTGATGGTTCGCTTTTCAATGGCTGGCATCGGGTTATCTGCTGATTTTGTTGGTATGATATATTCATACCTTGGCAGCTGACGTTTTGCAACAGGCCATCTCAAGGTCAACAAAATTGTGAATTGAATGCACAGTTACCGCAATTCAGCCCGACACGGGTATCTTCTTCTATTCTCCCAGAAGAAGGAAGCTGCTTCAGGGGCGACCACGAAAATAATCGTGAGCAAAAACGAACTGTGACCATAATGATAGCGCACTTTAAAGAATTACCTACTTTTCTGACGTTCTGAACTTCTTGATAATTCTAACAATGTGCGGCTTGACATCATAGTTTATTCCTCAAAGTCCGGGTCGGAGTTGGAGATTCTCAAGCACCTTGTCCAAACCTGACTTATTGTCTCTAAGCGCGTGGCTCAACTCACTAAGGGCGACATCCACTTTTTTGAAAACTTCATCAGACCTATTGAGCCATACAAGCAGGGGTTCCCTCTTATCTTTTGGTTCAAGAAGCTCCGCAAAAGAGACAAAGACGGCGCTACTTGAGGGCGCTCTCGGATCTCCCATTGGATGCTGAAGCACTAAAATACCCGGCAGACGCACACCTTCCAACCCTTGCTTGTGGAGCCATTCATTGAATTCTTTCTCTATTGAGGCCCTTGCGTCCTTTGTCGGCACGAATACGTGTGCTCTATCGCCGTGACTCATAGCCAATTCGCCAAGTCTCTTGCGAATTCGGGATTCCAGTTTAGCGTGATCGTCTCTGTATGACTCATATAGGAAGTAAGCAGATACAGCACCTTCTGCATTCAAGTTTGTAATGTAAGTCTGCGAGACCCACATACTACGGAGTTACCTCCACCCGCTGCACCGGCTGCGGCTGGGTCAGCCCCTTCCAGATCGCATTGGCCACGTGCACCGGCGCATTCGGCTGCCTTGCCACGAAATCGCCGTCGCCCGGCTTGGCGCGCATGTCGCCCTGGTCCCACGCGACGCGGCCGCGCGACAGGACCGTCCTCGGCGCGCCCTTGCATTCATAGCCTTCGAAGACATTGTATTCGATGCGGCTTACTTGTTTCTTGGCGGTGATAGTCTTCGTCGCCTTCGGGTCCCAGATGACGATGTCGGCGTCGGAGCCCACCGCCACCGCGCCCTTCTTCGGATACATGTTGAGAATGCGCGCGATGTTGGCCGAGGTGACGGCGACGAATTCTTCCTTGGTCAGGCGCCCGGTGTTGACGCCGGCATTCCACAACACCGGCATGCGGTCTTCAAGCCCGCCGGTGCCATTGGGGATCATGGTGAAATTCTTGAGGCCATTGCGCTTCTGCTTCACCGTGAACGAGCAGTGATCGGTGGCCACCACCGACAGCGTGCCCGACTGCAATCCGGCCCACAAGCTCTCCTGATGCTTCTTGTTGCGGAACGGCGGCGACATCACCCGGCCCGCCGCATAGTCCCAGTCCTTGTTCTGGTATTCGCTGTCATCAAGGACGAGATATTGCACCAGCGGTTCGCCATAAACCCGCTGCCCCGCCTGCTTGGCCCGGCGGATCGCCTCGTGGGTCTGCTCGCAGGAGGTATGCACGATATAAAGGGGCGAGCCCGCCATGTCGGCAATCATGATGGCCCGGTTGGCGGCCTCCCCCTCAACCTCCGGCGGCCTGGAATAGGAATGGCCCTCCGGCCCCGTAATGCCGCGCGCCAGCAAATCCTGCTGCATGCGCGCCACCACATCGCCGTTCTCCGCATGCACCAGCGGCAGCGCGCCAAGCTGGGCGCAGCGCTTGAACGAATTGTAGAGCTCGTCGTCATTCACCATCAGCGCGCCCTTGTAGGCCATGAAATGCTTGAAGGTGTTGATGCCGTAGGTCTTGA
>CAYOZR010000099.1:0-12469 GCA_964408555.1 uncultured Aestuariivirga sp. | reverse complement strand
ATGGTCTCGATCTGCCGCGAGATGGGCATCCTGCTGATGAAGACGTCCTATTCGACGATCTTCAACGAGGGGCTCGACTTCACCTGCGCCCTCGCCGACGCCAAGGGCGACATGATCGCCTGCGCCGAATTTTGCCCGACCATGATCGGCGGCATGCCCCTGCTGATCAAGACTTGCGCACAGGAAATCCCGTTCGAGACGCTCCAGGAAGGCGACATCATCCTGCACAACGATCCCTACCGGGGCGGGTTGCACTGTCCGGAGCATACCTTCTTCAAGCCCTTCTTCGTGGATGGCGAACTCATGGGATTTGCAGTCTGCATCGGCCACATCGCGGAGATCGGCGGCATGGTGCCCGGCGCCTTCTGCGGCGAGGCCACGGAAATCTTCCACGAGGGCCTGCGTGTGCCGCCGGTGAAAATCCGCAAGGCCGGCAAGGACGTGGAGGAGGTCTGGAAGCTGCTGCTCGCCAACACCCGCACGCCGCGCCAGAATTATGGCGACCTCTCGGCCATGATCGGCTGCGTCGACCTCGGCGTGGAACGCATCATGGGCATCGTCAAGAAATACGGCAAGGCGATGTTCACCGAGACCTGCGAGGACCTGATGGATTACGCGGAGCGCCGCATGCGGGCGGAACTCGCGGTGTTTCCCGATGGCAAATACAGTTTCTCCGATATCGTCGAAAATGACGGCATCGAGCGCAAGCCCTATACGGTGGCGATCGACATGTACGTGCAGGGCGACGAGATCGTCGCCGATTACAGCCGCTCTTCGCCGCAGGCGCGCGGGCCGATCAACGCCACGCTCGGCGTGGCGACGGGCGCGGTCTACAACGGGCTTTTGCACATCACCGACCCGTCGATTCCCAAGAACTCCGGCGCCTTCCGGGCGATCCGCGTGGTCTCGCCGCCGGGCAAGGTCACCAACGTGGATTATCCGGCGCCGCTGGTGGCGGGCAACACGGAGACCCATCCCAGGCTCGCCAACATCACCATCGGCGCCATGGCGACTTGCGTGCCCGAGCGCGTGATGGCGTCGGAGAGCTGCACCGGCACCAACTTCGTGTTCGGCGGCAACCATCCCGACTATGACGAGTATTTTGCCTGCTACGACATCATGTCCGGCGGCTGGGGTGGCCGCTACGGCCATGACGGCAACGACTGCGTGATCGCGATCAACGGTAACTGCCGGTTCAATCCGACCGAAGTGTTCGAAACGCGGTTTCCCTTCCGGGTCGAGGATTGCGAGATGGTGCAGGACTCAGGCGGGGCCGGCCAATGGCGCGGCGGGCTCGGCTACCGGCGCACGCTGCTCGCGACCCTGGTGCCGATCACCGGCAGCCAGTGCAGCGACCGCCACGAGGTGAAGCCCTGGGCGATCTTCGGCGGCGAGCCGGGCGGCAATGGCGGCACACTCGTCCAGAAGGCGGGCAGCGGCCAGTGGCAAACCGTGTGTGAACTCTATGGCAAGGTTTCCTCGAGCAAATACGCGAACATCACCTTCGAACCCGGAGATCGTGTGAGACTCACCACGCCCGGCGGCGGCGGCTATGGCGATCCGAAAGCACGGGATCGTGCCGCGGTCGCCGAGGACCTGGCGGAGGGCTACATCTCCGCTGCCGCGGCGGCCAGGAGCTACGGATACACATAAGGGAGCCAGATCCATCTCTTAGGCAGCATTTCGGTCATGCCCGCCACATGGAAGCTCTGCTGTTGACTGATCGAGGCTGTCCCGGCAGAGTTTCACCGCGGGTGCTGAAGAGGGGATGATGGCGGGGAACTTCAAAGGCCAGACCTGGAGCCAGGAGCGAATCGTGCTGGCGCTCGCGGTTCTGCTGTTTTTCGTATCCGCCATTGCGCTCAAGGGGTTCCTCGCCGCGGACAACCTGATTGCCATCGTGCGCAGCGTGTCGGTGCTGGGCATTCTTGCCGTCGGCATGGCGATCGTCGTCATCGGCCGCGGCATTGACCTTGCGGCAGTCGCCATCATGGCCATGTCGGCGGCCTGGTATCTGCAGATGCTGAACGACGGCGTTTCCGGCCCCATGGCGCTCGCCCTGGCGGTGGGCGGCGTGCTGCTGATAGGCCTCATCAATGGCTTTCTCATCGCCTATGCCGATGTCCCGGCGATCTTCGCGACGCTGGCGAGCGGCCTCTTCGTTTTCGGCTATGTCAGGTCCCAGCTGATCACGCAGGATGCCGTTCCCGTGCCGCGCGGGCATTGGCTCGAGACCTTGGGCAGGGCCAGGCTTCTCGACATTCCGGCGGAGGTGTTCATCTTCGCCGGCATCGCCTTCGCCGCCTTTTTGTTCCTGCGCTTCACCAAGTGGGGCCGCTACGTCTATTTCATGGGCGACAATTTCCTCGCGGCCCGCAACATGGGCATCCCGGTGCGGCCCATGATCTTGCTGCGCTATGCGATCTCCGCGCTGATCGCCCTGGGCGCGGGCCTGCTCACGGCGGCAAGCCTCCTCAGCATCAACACGCGGATCGTCAACCAGCCGGTGCTCTACGACATCATTCTCGTCGTGGTGATCGGCGGCATCGGCCTGAGCGGCGGCAAGGGCGGCATTCGCAACGTGATCGTCGGAGCGCTCCTCATCGGCATCATGCTCAATGCCATGACCATCATCGACATTCCGAACATCTATCAGAACCTGATCAAGTCGACGATCTTGCTCATCGCCATCATCGTCGACAGCCTGCTTAATCCCCGCGATGAACAAACGGCCCAACAGGGCGATATCTGAAAGCACCATCATGAAACAGGGAGGACATGACATGAACTGGAAGAAGATTTGCGCCGGCCTCGCCGGAGCGGCAATGCTCGCATTCGCCGCCCCCGCCATTGCCGATGAGGATCCGGGTCCGGCGGCCTATACCCAGGCACTCAACGGCAAGCGGGTCGTCCTCGTGCCGATGGCCATGGGCTTCGATTTGGCCCAGGGCTGGGCCGCCTATCTGAAGCGCGAAGTGGAAGGCTGGGGCGGCGTTTTCGAAACCCGCGATCCCAACTGGAGCGTCGAGGCCGGTGCCCAGGCCATCACCGATGTGATCGCCGCCGATCCGAAGCCCGATGTTCTGGTTGTCCACGCGCCCGACCTCAACTCCTATGTGAAGTTGTTCAAGAAGGCGCAGGAGGCGGGAATCTATGTCATCCTGATCGACAATCCGGCTAATTTCGCCGCCGATGCCTTCATCGGTTCGGACTGGGACCGTCTCGGCCAGCTTGAAGCGGAGGCCGCCGTCAAGGCCTGCGGCGACAGCTCGTCCAAGCAGATAGGCCTCGTCCAGGGCGACCAGGTCAACTCTTCGAGCCTCTATCAATATGCGGGTATCATGAAGGTGCTCGACAAGCATCCCGACTTCAAGGTCGTGGCCAAGCCCGATTCGAACTGGGACGCCACCACGGCGCGCAACGTGACCGCCACGATGCTGCAGCAGAATCCCGACATCTGCGCGATTATCGACTTCTGGGACGGCGATGCGTCGGGGACGTCGGCGGCAATCCGCGACGCCGGCAAGGAAGGCAAGTTGGCGCTGGTCACCACCGGCGGCGGCGAGAAGGTCGACTGCGACAAGCTCGAGTCGGGCGAGTTTACCGCGGTTGTCACCACGGAACTGTACAAGCAGTCGGGCGACATGAACGCCATCATCAAGTTCCTGTTGCAGAGCGGCCAGCCGCCCGGAACCTCGAAGACCTATATCTATACGCTCGAGAAGGCCTACACCAAGGTCGACATCAAGCCGGACACCTGCTGGGACGTGAAGGCCCTGCAGGCGGCCGCCCAGTAAGCGGCTTCAAGCCGATGGACGCGGCCGGGGCAGTCCCGGCCGCGTCTCTTGATCGGATAACCCCATGACGTTTCGCGAGCAGCTGCAGCGCTGGCGCTACAATTACATCCCCGATCACATGATCGGAGAAATCCTCACCAAGCGCTGGGCCGACAACGCCATACCCTTCCTCGCCCTGGTGATTACGGTTGCCGGCTTCGGCACGGCAATTCCCGGTTTCTTCCGGCCCACGGCTCTGGTTGAATCGACGCGTCAGCTCGGCGAGTTTTCCATCGTGGTCACCGGCTTGACGGTCGTCATGCTGGCGGGCGGCATCGATCTCTCGGTGGGATCGATCTTCGCGCTGGCAACCTTCGCCGCCGTTTCTTCGGTGTTCATTTTCGCGTTGCCGGTCTGGGTGGGCTTTCTCGCCGCCATCGCCACGGGTGCCCTGTTCGGCGCCATCAACGGCTATCTCATCGGCTACATGCAGTTGCGGGCGTTCCTGACGACGCTCGTCACCTTCATCATCGGCCGCGCGCTCTTCGATATCTTGGTGGTCAATTTCGCCGCCCAGATTCAGCTTTCGGACGTGACCTCCGAGATCTGGGATTTCATCGGCGACGGCAAGGTCCTCGGCCTGTCGATCAGCGTGATCAGCGCCGTCGCGATCGCCGTCGTCGCTCACGTCGCGCTGACGCGCTCGCGGCCCGGCTGGCATATTCTCGCGGTCGGCGGTTCGCGCCGTTCGGCGCATAATTCCGGCATCCGGGTGCGTGAAACCGTATTCATGTCCTATGTGATCTCCGGCGTCTGCTCGGGACTGGCAGGTTTTCTCATCGCCTGCCGCTTGAGCGGGGCAGGGCCCGGCAGCGGACTTAATCTCGAAATCCTGGCGCTCACAGCGGCGGTCGTCGGCGGCAACAGCCTGGGTGGCGGGCGCGGCTCCATCGCCAAGGGCATGATGGGGGCCATCATCGTTCTGGTGATGAACAACGGCCTGATCCGCCTCGGTTACGGCACCGGCACGAACCAGATGGTCTTGGGCCTGATGCTTGCCGCCGCCGTGGCTCTTGACATCAGGTGGCTCAAGAACCGCCACAAGGTGCTCGACGAAGTCTATGTGGCGCCGATCTATCACCGCATGGGCGAGACGCAATCGGCGCTTCCGGATTCCGGATCGCCCTATGCCCTCAACAACCGGATTTCGCAGACCGAATATATAGGCCTCGGCGAACTCGAGGGACCCGAGGACGTGATTCTCGATCGCGACGACCACCTCTATTGCGGCACGCGCCACGGCGAAATCGTCCGCTTCTTCGCCCCCGGCTACAAGCGTTCGGAAGTCTTTGCCCACACCGGCGGCTTCCCACTGGGCCTTGCATTCGACCGCGAGGGAACGCTGCTTTCCTGTGTCGGTGCCATGGGGCTCTATGCGGTCTCGAAGTCCGGCGAAGTGAAGCAGCTGTCGGCGGAAACCAACCGGTCCTACACGTCAATCGTCGACGATGCGCGGCTGCGCGACCCCAACGATCTCGATGTGGCGTCCGACGGCCGCATTTATTTCACCGACTCGACGACGCGCTACGACGCCCATGACTGGGCGCTGGACTCGATCGAGAGCCGGCCGACCGGGCGGCTGCTCGTTTATGACCCGAAGACCGGCGAGACCAAGACGCTCCTGGACGACTACCGCTATGCCAATGGCGTTTGCATGACCCATGACGGCAAATCCCTGTTCTTCGCCGAAAGCTGGGCCTGCCGGGTGCATCGCTACTGGATCGAGGGACCGAAGGCCGGCACGGCCGAGTGCGTCATTAAGGACATGCCGGGTTACCCGGACAATATCAACCGCGCCTCGGACGGGACCTACTGGATGGCGTGGCTCGGGATGCGCACGCCAACCTTCGATCTGGCCTTGCGCCATCCCGGATTTCGCAAGCGTATGACGCGCCGCCTGCCGCAGGATGAATGGCTGTTCCCCAACATCAACACCGGCGGCGTGGTGAAATTCGACGAGACCGGCCGCATTATCGAAACGCTTGGCGACATGACCGGCACGAGCCATCCGATGGTTACCTCGATGCGCGAGCACAAGGGCTATCTCTATGTGGGGGGCATCCTCAATAATCGTATCGGCCGCTACAGGATTCCGGGAGCCGATCCGGATTGGACGGGGCCTGCCTCATATTGGGGGGCGAGGCCATGATCCTCGATCCGATTTTGGATTTGTTCCGGGGCAGGGCTATCACCATTCCGCCCATGGACGGCGCGCTTCGGCCCAACACGGCGCTCGAGGAGGCGGAACTCGTGCTGCAGTGCGATGCGCCCGACAATCTTGTGACCGGCGGCGGCCGCATTCTGTTTTCGTCCGGGAACCGGCTTGTGGAATTGCCAAGGCGAAAATCCGCGGAACCGAAGGAGATTGCGACGTTCAGCAGCGCCATTACGGCGTTGGCCGTGGCGAAGAACGATCTGATTGCGGTTGGGCTCGATGCGGGAACCATTGAGGTTCTTGGCAAAGACCGGCGGCGCAAAGCGATCGAGGGATTCAATTGCCCGGTTGCCATGGCGTTCGACGACGCCGATCGCCTCTATGTCTGCAACGGTTCGGATAAGGTGAAGCCCAGCGGTTGGGCCTCCGATCTTATGCAGAAGAGTGCGGCGGGCGCTGTCTGGCAGGTGCCGCTTGCCGGCGGCGAACGTCAATGCCTGGCGGGCGATCTGGCCTTTCCCTTTGGCGTCACGGTCGATTTCGCCAATGGCAGGCTGATCGTATCGGAAAGCTGGCGGCACAGGCTGGTCGGCATTCCGCTTGGCGGCGGCGCCCCCCAACCCGTTCTGGACAAGCTTCCGGGCTACCCCGCGCGCATCTCCCCGATGCCTGGCGGTTATCTGCTCAGCCTGTTTGCCCCGCGCAATCGTCTCATCGAATTTGTCCTGCTTGAAGACGATTACCGCGCCGGCATGATGCGCGAGATCGACAGCCGCTATTGGATCGCCCCCTCGCTCTCGGCCAGCCGCAGTTTCCTTGAGCCGCTACAGAACGGCGGCGTCAAGACGATGGGCATCCATAAACCCTGGTCGCCCTCCCGGTCCTATGGCCTGATTGTCGAACTCGATGAAGGCTGTCGGCCCGTCGCAAGCTACCACAGCCGTGCCAACGGCACACGGCACGGCATTACCAGCGCCATCGCAGCGAAGGGCCGAATACTTGCCGCATCCAAGGGCGGCGATGCCATCCTCGGCATTGCAACCCAGACGAAGCAGATTTGACATGAACGTCATCGTCGACATGCAGAAGATCACCAAGGCCTATCGCGGGGTGCCGGCCGTTCGCGAGGTCGATTTCAATCTGCAGAAGGGCGAAATCCACGCGCTGCTCGGTGAAAACGGTGCCGGAAAGTCGACCCTCACCAAAGTCATGGCCGGCGTGGTTGAAGCCACCTCCGGCCGCATGATCTATCGGGGAAAGGACGTGCGCTATGCCTCGCCTTTCGAGGCGCTGAGGGACGGCATTGCCATGGTCTATCAGGAGACGAGTCTGGTTCCCTCGATGACGGTCGCCCAGAACATTTATCTGGGCGAAGAGAAATTCCTCAACCGGCTTCGCGGCATCTACATCGCCGCCCAGCAGTTCCTGCAGTCTTTGAATTTCACCGTCGATCCCGCGGCCACGGTGGCCACACTGGGTGCCGCCAAGCGGCAGATGGTGGAGATCGCGCGCGCCGTGCATCACAAGGCGGAAGTCATCATCTTCGACGAGCCGACCGCGACGCTGACGCCCGAGGAGAAACGGCATTTCTTTGCCCTCATGAAGCGCCTGAAGAATACCGGCGTCTCGATTGTCTTCATCACTCATGCGCTCGAAGAGGCGCTGGCGCATGCGGACCGCCTCACGGTGCTTCGCGACGGCGAATTGGTGGCCAGCGGAAGGGCCTCGGAATTCGACCGCGAAAAGGTGGTGCGCGCCATGGTGGGCCGCGCGCTGTCCAACGAAATCTACAACGTCCGCCGCGGACCCGAACAGATCCGGAAGCGGGGCGCGAAAGTGCTGTCGGTCCAGGACATCTCGATGGGCAATACGGTTCGCAACAATTCGTTCTCGATCTACGAGGGGCAGGTCACCGGCGTCTTCGGTCTTATCGGCTCGGGGCGCACCGAAACGTTCAAGATCGTTTCCGGCATCTACAAGCGCGACTTCCTGCGCGGCGGAAACATCGAGCTGGATGGCCGCCCGGTGCGCTACAATGTGCCGGTGGAGGCCGTGAAGGACGGTATCGTCTATGTCACCGAAGATCGCAAGATCGAAGGCTACTTCGAGACCATGTCGATTGCCGAAAACTTCTATTCGGGCTTGTTGGCCGCCGGCCTCGAGAAGTCGCGGTTGATCAGCTTCGCCGAAATGCGGGCGCTCTCGGCCGATTGGTCGAAACGGCTCAATGTGCGCGCCATCAACGACAATGCCCGTGTCGTCGAGCTCTCCGGCGGAAACCAGCAGAAGGTGGTGATCGGCAAGGGCCTCATCCAGACGCCCCGCATTGTCATCTTCGACGAGCCGACGCGCGGCGTCGATGTCGGCGCCATCGCGGAAATTCACCAGCTCATCAACAGGCTTGCCGACGGTGGCCTGGCCGTTGTCGTCATTTCGTCCTACCTGCCGGAGATCATGAATCTTTCGGACCGTATTCTCGTCTGCCGCCAGGGCCGCGTCGTTGAAGAGATTTCGCCGTTGGTGGCGACGGAGGAAAAGATCATGTATGCGGCCGTGCATTGAAGGGATGTCCACATGACCAAATACCCCGATCGGCGGGATGCTCCCTTCGAGCCGGACGCGACCGCCCTGCTGTTTGTCGATGTCCAGGAGATTTTCTGCCGCCCCGGCCTTGATCCGTCGCATGCAGGCTGGGGCGCCGATCATTACTTTTTCAAGCGTTTGCGTGAGACGGCAATTCCAAATCAGATACGGCTCCTTAAGGCCGCGCGCGCGGCGGGCGTCAACGTTCTGCATACGATCATCGAGGCGCTGACGCGGGACGGCCGCGATATTTCCCTCGATCACCGGCTGTCCAACATCTTTATCCCCAAGGGAATGCCCGAAGGCCAGCCGATCCGGGAACTTTCGCCCATCGAGAACGAGATTGTGCTGCCGAAATCTTCTTCCGGCGTGTTCAATTCCACGGCGATCGACTATGTGCTGAAGAATCTCGGTGTGAAGTACCTTATAATTGCCGGCGTGGTCACCGATCAGTGCGTGGACATGGCGGTACGCGATGCGGCGGATCGCGGTTATCTCGTTACGGTTCCGGAGGACGCCTCCGCCACCTATACGCAGGAACGTCATGACCATGCGCTCAGGGCGTTTGGCGGCTACTGCTGGATCACCGACACGGCCACGGTTGCCGCACGGCTTGATGGGTTGGCGCGATGAGGCGGCGTGCCTCCTTGAGGCCGGCCCAGGCCGAAGACCTGGTGACACTGGCTATCACGGACTATGCGGGTATCGTGCGTGGCCGGTCGATGACAAGACGTTCGTTCGAGGCGTCGAAGGGAACCCGGACGTGCGGCTGGGTGCCGGCGAATATGTCGCTGACGCCGTTCGATCTCATTGCCGATCCCAATCCGTGGGGCAGCGCCGGAGATCTGCGTCTGCTGCCGGACAGCAAGGCACGCTATCGGGCCTGGCCGGCGCGCGCGGCGACGCCGATCGATCTCGTCATGAGCGATATTGTCGAACTTGACGGAACGCCCTGGGTCTGCTGCCCGCGATCTTTCCTCAAGTCGGCGCTCGCCGATTTCAAGAAACAGACGGGTTGCGATTTCATCTCCTCCCTGGAGCAGGAGTTTCAGATCCTCGGCGCACGCTGGCACGATGCTCCGGCCTTCGCGGTTTCGGCTCTTAGGCGCGCCGATCCCTTTGGTCCCGAGCTGATCGCGGCCCTCGAACAGGCGGGCGTGGAGCCGGAAATCCTGGTTGCCGAATATGGCAAGGACCAGTTCGAAATCACCACAACGCCGTCCGGCGGTCTCGCCGCCGCGGACAGGGCCGTCTTCATCCGCGAGATGGTGCGCGAAATGGCGCGGCTGCATGGCTGGCGCGCCAGCTTCGCGCCGAAAACCACCGTTGCGGGCGTGGGCAATGGAGTTCACGTGCACTTCAGCTTTGCCGGTCCCAAGGGCGCCGCGGCCGCATACGACCCTGAACGCCCCGGCGCATTGTCGGCGCTGGCGGGCTCCTTCTGTGCAGGTGTTTTGCGCCATCTTCCGGCGTTGATCGCGTTCACCGCGCCGTCGCCGATTTCGGGCCTCAGGCTGAAACCTCATAACTGGAGTTCCAGCTACACATGGCTTGGCGAAAAGGATCGCGAATCGACGCTGCGCATTTGTCCCATGGTCACGATGGGCGGCAAGAGCCCGGCCAAGCAATTCAACATCGAATACCGCGCCGCCGATGCCCTGGCCTGTCCCCATCTCGTCCTGGGCGTCATCGTCCGCGCCGGTCTTGCGGGAATTCGCGACCGCTTGCCGGCACCGGCAATTTTTAGCGGCGATCCGGCTCAACTTTCACAGGAGGCGCGTTCGGAGCTTGGGCTTCATCGTCTGCCGCAATCGCTGCCCGAAGCGCTCGCCGCACTCGAATCCGACAAGGAAGTGACCGGCTGGTTCGCATCGGCTGCGCTGCTGACTTATACCGGCATGAAGCGGATGGAGTTGAAGCTCTGCGAGGATCTTGAGGGCGATGCACTGTGCGCCCGCTATGCCGGCATCTATTGATGACCGATGCGCCGCCCCCGGCAGTCGAGGTTGTCAATCCGCAAGGCGGTTCGGACTTTGTGTTGCTTTGCGAACATGCGTCGAATTATATTCCGCCGGATTATGGTGGGCTGGGACTTGGCGAGGCAGATCTCGCCCGGCATATTGCCTGGGACATCGGCGCGGCGGCTGTTGCACGGCGGCTGGCAAATTCGATTGACGCGCCGCTGCTGCTTTCAGGTTATTCCCGGCTGCTGATCGATTGCAACCGGCCGCTTGGGACGCCAAGTTCAATTCCCGAGATCAGCGAGACGACAATCATTCCCGGCAATGCCGGCATTGGCCCGCAAGATCGCCAGCGGCGGGCGGAACTGTTCCATGCGCCATTCCAGAAAGCGGTGACGGCTCATCTCGATTGGCGCAAGGCCAGCGGCAGGACTGCCGTCGTCGTCGGCATTCATAGCTTCACACCGGTCTTCAAGGGATTTGTGCGGCCCTGGCATGCGGGCGTGCTGTTCCGGAAATCGCGGGAATTCGCCGTGGCGCTGCTCGCACGGCTTCAGGCTCCCGGCCTGATCACCGTGGCAAATGAGCCATACCGCATCGATGATGAATCGGACTACACCGTTCCCGTGCATGGTGAAGCAAGGGGGCTCGAAGCCGTGCTGATCGAAATCCGGCAGGATCTGATCTCGACCGACGGCGGAACTTCGCAGTGGAGCGACAAGTTGGCCGCGGCACTTCTGGCGCGGGAAGCCGAAGAGAAGGACCGCACCCCATGGCGATGAAGCCAGGGTCATGGCGTTACCGGGACGAGCAAGTTCACCCGGTGACAGACATCGCTCTTGGCTCTTCCCCCAGAGTTCTCGGTGCCGATAGTGGGGTTGGATTATCCGAGCCGGCGCTCTCGGCGCACAGACGGGGAGCGCGACGGGTTGCCAATCGCCAACTATAATTCGTGAAGTATTCTCTAAATTATTGAAATCATTGGCGGCCCCGGCAGGATTCGAACCTGCGACCCTCGGTTTAGGAAACCGATGCTCTATCCAGCTGAGCTACGGGACCGGTAGGCGGCTTCAATAGCAACAAGCCGCGGGCGATTCCAGAGCCTCGTCAAACCCACCTGAAAACGAAAAAGGCCCAGGCGAGCGACAGGGCGAAGCCGCCCCACAGCGGCACGCCATAGAAGCCGAGCCAGGCGAGGAAGATGAAGGCGCTGCCGAGCAGGGTGATGAACAGGCGGTCGCCGCGGGTAGTATCGAGGCTGAAGACGCCGCGGCGCGGGCTGCCGCCCGGCACATAATATTCCCATATGCCCATGGCGGCGATGCAGGCGAAGATGAAAATGAAAAACGCCGCGGTCGGCCAGGTCCAGGCCATCCAGGAGAGACCGGTGGTGCCTTCCATCGCTGGTTCTCCTCCTTACACGCGGCCGAGGGCAAAGCCCTTGGCGATATAGTTGCGCACGAAATAAATGACAAAGGCGCCGGGCACGATGGTGAGCACGCCGGCCGCCGCAAGCAGGCCCAGCTCATAGCCCGACGTGCTCGCCGTCTTGGTCATGGCGGCGGCGATGGGCTTGGCCGCGACCGCCGTCAGGTTCTTGGCCAGCAACAGTTCCACCCACGAGAACATGAAGCAGAAGAAGGCGGCAACGCCGATCCCCGCCGCGATGGTGGGCACGAAGATTTTCAGGAAGAAGCTCCAGAAGGAATAGCCGTCGACATAGGCGGTCTCGTCGAGCTCCTTCGGTACGCCCGACATGAAGCCCTCGAGAATCCACACCGCCAGCGGAATGTTGAACAGGGTGTGGGAAAGCGCCACGGCGAGATGGGTATCGAACAGGCCCACCGCCGAATAGAGTTGCAGGAAGGGCAGCACGAAGACGGCGGGCGGCGCCATGCGGTTCGACAGGAGCCAGAAGAACAGGTGCTTGTCGC
>CAYOZR010000098.1:0-12484 GCA_964408555.1 uncultured Aestuariivirga sp. | reverse complement strand
GTGGCCGGCTCACCCCCATGGTGGCGCAGGGGACGGGGCTGAAGGCGGGCGAATTCATCCACACGCTGGGCGAGGCCCATCTCTATCTCAACCACTTGTCTCAGGCCGGCGAGCAGTTGCGGCGCCAGCCCTTGCCCCTACCGCGCCTCGTCATCAAGCGCGATGTCAAGTCGATCGACGATTTCCGTTTCGAGGATTTCGACATCGCCGGCTATGAGGCCCATCCCCATATCGCGGCGCCGGTGGCGGTCTAGGCGATGGCGGCACTTGGTCCGGATTTTCGCAGCGGTTTCGCCACGCGGCTGTACCGGCCGAGCAATCCGTCGGGCCTGATCGTGGCCCTCGGCATCGCGTTTCTGCTGGTGGCGATCTATGTCATTCTGCCCATCGTCTTCGGCTGGCAGATAAGTTCCTCCTGGGGCGGCGGCGGCGACTTACACCAATTGATGAAGGCGGCGCTGGTGGGATTGTTGCCAACGGCGCTCGTCACGGTGGCGGCGGCGTGGTTCCTGGCGCGCCTGAAGGGCGGCCGGCCGGCGGAAGTGCTGGCGCTGCGCCTGCCATCGCTCGGCTGGCTCGGCTGGATCGCCGTGGTGGGCGGATTTCTCCTGACCCTCTACACCGCCATCGCCGTCATCGTTACGGTGTTCGGGATCGACCTCGCCCAATACACGCCGGGACCCGACGGGCAGTCGCCCGAGACCGGTTCGGCCGGTCTCGTCAAGGAGACGATGTTCGACGTTGCCAACGAGCCGAAGCTATTCGCGCTGGTGCTGCTGTCGGTCGGCATCGGCGCGCCGCTGGCCGAGGAGGTGGTGTTCCGCGGGCAGTTGTTCGCCGCCCTGGCGCGGACGCGGATCGGCGCGGTGGGCGCCACCCTGATCACCTCGAGCGTCTGGGCGCTGCTTCATGCCACCGAGCCGTGGCTGTCGGTCGGCCTTATCTTCATGATGGGACTTGCCTTCGGATTCCTGCTGGTGCGGTTCGGCAGCCTGTGGGTGACGATCGCCTGCCATGCGGCGTGGAATGCCATCTATTCCTTCGTGATCTTCGGATCGATGCAGTCATGAGTCTTTCCATCAGGCCGGCGCAGCCCGGCGAGGCAGCACTGGTTCTCGGCTTCGTCCGCAAGCTCGCGGACTATGAAAAACTGTCGCATGAGGTGGAGGCTACGGAAGCCGACATTGACCAGGCGCTGTTCGGCCCCTCGCCGCGATGCCATTGCGACATGGCTTTCTGGAATGGCGAGCCGGCGGGCTTTGCCCTGTGGTTCTACAATTTCTCCACCTTCAAGGGCAGAGCCGGAATCTATCTTGAGGACCTTTTCGTCGAACCGGCGATGCGGGGGCGGGGCATCGGCAAGGCCCTGTTGAAGCATCTGGCGCGGCGGTGTGTCGCCGAGGGCCTGCCGCGGCTGCAATGGTGGGTGCTCGATTGGAACGAGCCGTCGATCGATGTCTACAAGGCCATGGGTGCCAAGCCCATGGATGCATGGACGGTCTACCGCGTCTCGGACGCGGCGCTCGAAAGGTTGGCACGATGAGCCGCATCGCATTGGTGGTGGCGGTTTCGCGCAACGGCGTCATCGGCCGGGACGGTGGCCTGCCATGGCACATCTCCTCCGATCTGCGGCGCTTCAAGGCGATCACCATGGGCAAGCCGGTGATCATGGGGCGCAAGACCTGGGAGAGTCTGCCGAAAAAGCCGCTGCCCGGCAGGCCCAATATCGTCATCACCCGGCAGCGCGGCTATCGCGCCCCGGGCGCCACGGTGGTGGCCGATGCCGCCGCCGCACTCGCCGTGGCGCGGGCCCATGGCGCCCGGGAGATCGCGGTGATCGGCGGCGGCGAGATCTATGCCATGTTCTTCGATCTTGCCGACCGCATCTATCTGACCGAGGTGGATATCGCGGTTCAGGGCGAGACGCGGTTTCCGCCCATCGATGGGCGCGACTGGCGCCAGACCGCAAGCGAGGCGGTGGCGAAGGGGCCCAAGGACGATGCCGCCTGCGTGCTCCGGGTCCTCGACCGGACACGGCCACATTAACACTGCCGCCAATCCCATGGACATGGGCGGGCGGGCTACCTATATCGGGCGCTCATGCAACCACGACCGGGAGGTGAATAACGATGCCGTGGAACAAGGAAGGCGGAGGCGGAGAAAACCAAGGTCCCTGGGGGCAGGGACCGCGCGGACCGCAAGGCGGCAATCGCGGCCCCAATCCGCCCGATCTGGAAGAGTTGATCCGCCGCGGCCAGGAAGCCCTGAAAAATATCATCCCCTCCAGCGGCAAGGTCGGCTGGCTCCTGCCGCTGGCGTTGTTCGGCGCTTTCTGGATCTACAATTCCATCTATACGGTTCAGGCCGACGAGCTTGGCGTGGTGCTGCGTTTCGGCAAATACGACCGCACCACCAACCCGGGCCTGCATTACATCCTGTGGCCGGTCGAAAGCGTCGAAACTCCCAAGGCCCTGGCTGAAAATATCATGACTTTCGGCATCAGCGGCGACAGCCGCGATCCCAATGCGGAAGGCCTGATGCTGGCCGGCGACCAGAATATCGTCGATATCGAGTTCACCGTGCTTTGGCGCATTTCCGATCCGCGCGCCTATCTCTTCAACGTCCAGAATCCCGAGGAACTGCTGCGGGTGGTGGCGGAAAGCGCCATGCGCGAATATGTCGGACGCAGCAGGGCCGAGGAAGTGCGCACCCGGGGGCGCGAGGCGGCGCAAGCGGCGGTACAGAAGCTCATCCAGGACACGCTCGTCGCCTATAATGCCGGTATTTCGATAACCGGTGTGCAGCTCAACAAGGCCGAGCCGCCGGAGCCGGTGATGGATGCCTTCGCCGAGGTCAACCGGGCCCAGCAGGACAGCGCCAGCCAGGTCAACAAGGCGACGCAGTATGCCTTCCAGAAGCACGGCCAGGCGAACGGCGAGGCGGCGAAAATCCGTCAAGATGCCGACGGCTACAAGGGCCGCATCGTGGCTGAAGCGCAAGGCGAGGCGCAACGTTTCGCCGCCGTCTACGACCAATACAAGATTGCCAAGGATGTGACCCGCCGCCGCCTTTACATCGAAACCATGGAAAGCATTCTCGGCGGTTCCAGGAAAGTCATTATCGAGCAGGGGGCGGGCGGGCCGGGAGTGATTCCCTATCTGCCGCTTCCCGAACTGAACCCGCCCGCCAACAAGGGAGCCCCGCAATGACCCCGACTTTCCGCGGAGCCATAGCCTTCATTCTCATTGCCGCCGCCGTCGCGGCTTATTCGTCGGTCTTCACCGTGACCGAACGCGGCCGCGCCCTGGTGGTGCGCTTCGGCGAGATCAGACGCGTCGTCGACGAGCCCGGGCTCTACTTCAAGGTGCCCTTCATCGACGAAGTGGTGGCGATCGACAAGCGGCTGGTGTTCCTTGAAAACCAGAACAAGAGCGTTCAGGTGATCGACAGCCGGCGTTATCTGGTGGACGCGATCACCATGTACCGGGTCATCGATTCACAGAAGTTCCGCGAGGCCGTGCAGGCGAACTTCGACGTGGCCGATCGCCGGATCGGCGCCCGAGTCGATGCGGCACTGCGCGAGACCTACGGCAGACGCACATTCCAGGCGGCGCTGTCGGAAGAGCGCGCCGCCATGATGCGCGAGATTCGCGATCAGGTGAGGTCCGAAACCAAGGAACTCGGCGTCGAACTCACCGACGTCCGCATCCGCCGCACCGACCTGCCGCAGGACGTCCTCGAGCAGACCTATAGCCGCATGCAGGCCGAGCGCAAGGCGGAGGCCGAGCAGATCCGCGCCGTCGGCAACCAGCAGGCCCTGACGTTGATGGCCAAGGCCGACCGCGACTACACCGTGACCCTGGCCGAAAGCCAGCGCGACGCCGAAATCATGCGTGGCCAAGGCGACGCCGAGCGTAACCGTGTCTTTGCCGAAGTGTTCCAGAAGGACCCGGAATTCTTCGCTTTCTACCGGTCGATGAAGGCCTACGAGACGGCGCTGAAGGGCAGCGACACGACCTATGTGCTGAGGCCCGACTCGCAGTTCTTCCGGTATTTCAATTCGGAAACCGCGGCGCCCGATGCGCCGGTGCAATGAGCGAGGCGATCTTTACGGCCCTCGGTCTCGTCCTGGTGATCGAGGGCCTTCTTTATGCCTTGGTTCCGGGGCAGTTGAGGCGGATGCTGACGGCGATGGAGCAGCTCTCCGACGATCAGTTGCGATTGGGTGGCGTTGCGGCGATCGCGATAGGCGTGCTGGTTGTCTTTGTGGTGCGCGGCTTGGCCGGTTGAGAACGATGACGGAATTCCTGGAGATGGCAAGATGAACGGACGGCGTGGTTGGCTTCGGACATCGCTGGCGGCGCTGGCGCTGGCGGTAATTCTGGGTTACGCGGGCGCGCCGCCGACGGCGCCATCGGCGCTGGCCCAGGCCGTGCAGCTTCCCTCGATCGCCGATCTGGCGGACCGGCTGTTGCCGGCGGTCGTCGAAATCTCGGTCGAAAGCAAGGTGCAGGGCGGTCCCACCGAATTCCAGATGCCGGACCTGCCGGAGAATTCGCCGTTCCGGGATTTCTTCGAGGATTTCTTCAAGCGCCAGCAGCAGGGGCAGGGGCCGCAGGAGCGCACCGTCAATTCCATGGGCTCGGGCTTCGTCATCGATGCATCCGGGCTGATCGTCACCAACAATCACGTGGTCGAGGGCGCCGAGGCCATCGAAGTGCGCTTCCAGGATTCGACCATTCTCAAGGCCGAACTCGTCGGCCGCGATCCCAAGACCGATCTTGCGGTGCTGCGGGTGAAGCCGGAGAAACCGCTCCCGACCGTCGGCTTCGGCGACAGCGACCGTTTGCGCATCGGCGAATGGGTGGTGGCGATCGGCAATCCCTTCGGTCTCGGCGGCTCGGTGTCGCTCGGCATCGTCTCGGCGCGCAACCGCGACATCAATGCCGGGCCTTATGACGATTACATTCAGACCGACGCCGCCATCAACAAGGGCAATTCCGGTGGGCCGCTGTTCGATCTCCAGGGCCAGGTCGTCGGCATCAACACGGCGATCTTCTCGCCTTCGGGCGGGTCGGTGGGTATCGGTTTCTCGGTTCCCGCCAATACGGCGAAGGGCGTCGTCGCCCAGCTCATCAAATACGGCGAAACGCGGCGCGGCTGGCTCGGCGTCAAGATCCAGTCGGTAACCGGCGACATTGCCGAGAGCATGGGCATGCCCAAGCCGCGCGGCGCGCTGATCGCCGATGTCACCAAGACGGGACCGGCCGAGAAGGCGGGCATCGAGGCGGGCGACGTGGTGATCGAGTTCGACGGCAAGGAGGTCAACCAGATGCGCGATCTGCCGCGCATCGTCGCCGAAACCGAAATCGGCAGACAGGTGACGGTCAAGCTGCTGCGCAAGGGCAAGGAAGTGACGGTCGCGGCGCAAGTCGGAAGGCTGGAGGACGGCGAGAAGCTGGTGGCGGAACAGGAGGGCGGCAGCGCGCCCGCGGTGGTCACCGTGCTCGGCATGACGGTGGCGACGCTCACCGAGGAACTGCGCGTCAAGTTCAAGACCGACGCGGAGATCAAGGGCGCCGTCATCACCGAAGTCGCACCAGATGGTCCCGCCGCCGGCAAGAAGCTCGAGCCCGGCGACGTCATCACCGAAGCGGGCGAAAAGAAAGTGATCGGGGCCGCCGACATCTCGGCCCGGATCGAGGAGGCGGCGGCGGCTTCCAAGAACTCCGTGCTGCTGCTTGTCGCCAAGGGCGGCAAGCAAAGCGAGATGCGCTTCATCGCGCTGAAGCTGAAGAAGTAAGCCGGCCTAAAGCCCGCCGCGGAGTGCGGCGGGGTAACCGCTCATTCCGCCGCGATCGCCGGAAGGCCGGCCAGGGCCTTGTCGAGTGCCGCCTGGTCGTACATCTTGTCCTCAAGCTTGCCGGACAGGTAGTCCATGTAGGCCTGCATGTCGAAATGGCCGTGGCCGCAGAGCCCGAAAAGAATGGTGGGCGAGGTGCCCTTCTTCTTGGCATCGAGGGCCACGTCGATGGCGCCGCGCACGGCGTGGGCCGCCTCGGGTGCGGGCACGATGCCCTCGCAGCGGGCGAACTGCACGCCCGCCTCGAAGCAGGCGTTCTGCGTATAGGCCTCGGCCTCGATCAGCCCCAGTTCCTTCAAATGGCTGACCAAGGGCGCCATGCCGTGGTAGCGCAGGCCGCCGGCATGGAAGCCGGGCGGCATGAAGGTCGAGCCCAGTGTATGCATCTTGACCAACGGCGTCATGTGCGAGGTATCGCCGAAGTCATAGGCGTATCTGCCGCGCGTCAAGGACGGGCAGGCGGCGGGCTCGGCGGCGATCACCCGCACTTTCTTGCCGCCGCGCAACTGCTGGCCGATGAAGGGGAAGGTGAGGCCGGCAAAGTTTGAGCCACCACCGGTGCAGCCGACGATCACATCGGGATAGGCGCCGGCCTCAAGCATCTGTTCGATCGCCTCGATGCCGATCACCGTCTGGTGCAGCAGCACGTGGTTGAGCACGCTGCCGAGGGCGTACTTGGTATCGGGGTTGGTCGCCGCCACTTCGACGGCTTCCGAAATGGCGATGCCGAGGCTGCCGTTGGAATTGGGATCCTGGCTGAGAATCTGGCGGCCCGCATTGGTCTCGGCCGAGGGGCTCGGCGTGCATCGGGCGCCATAGGTTTCCATCAGCGCCCGGCGATAGGGCTTCTGGTTGTAGGAGATCCTGACCATGTAGACCTTGACGTCGATGCCGAACATGGCGCCCGCCATGGCGAGCGCCGAGCCCCATTGGCCGGCCCCGGTTTCGGTCACCAGCTTCGTGACACCTTCCTGCTTGTTGTAGAAGGCCTGGGCCACGGCGGTATTGGGCTTGTGCGAGCCGGCCGGGCTCACGCCCTCGTACTTGTAGAATATCTTCGCGGTGGTCCCCAGCGCCTTCTCAAGCTGGCGGGCGCGGTAAAGCGGCGTCGGCCGCCACATGCGGTAGATATCGCGCACCGGCGCGGGGATATCGATGTCGCGATCCCGGCTGACCTCCTGCATGATCAGCGCCATGGGGAAGAGGGGGGCGAGATCGCCCGGTCCCACCGGTTGCAGCGTTCCAGGATGCAAGACCGGCGGCGGCGCCTTGGGCAGGTCGGCGGCGATATTGTACCAGCGTTTCGGAATGCGCTCTTCGCCGAGAATGAACTTCTTTCGATCGGGCGTGGCGCGCAGAACCGTGACTTTCCTTGGCGCGGGGCTGGCCCTTGCGGCAGCCTTTCTCTTCGCCGGAGCCGGCTTCTTGACCGGTTTCGCGCGCGACTTTGTGGCAGCTTTCCTTACCGGTTTTGCTTTGCGTCTTGCCATGTCATCCTCCCTGGACCGGGGGAACTGTCGCGCAAGGCGGCGACAATTTCAAGCCATGCCCGCTATGCGGCCACAAACTGCGGCGTCGTGTAGCCCTGCAGATAAAGAAGTGCCGTCAGATCGCCGTGATTGATGCGGATCAGGGAGGCCTCCTGGACATGCGGCCTGGCATGGAGGGCCACACCCATGCCGGCCTCAATCAGCATGGCGACGTCATTGGCGCCGTCGCCCACGGCGATGGCATCGGCGGTGTCGAGCCCGCGTTCGCCCGCGATGCGCCGCAGCGCCGCGAGCTTGGCGGCCTCGCCGAGAATGGGCTCCTCGACCCGGCCGGCGAGCCTGCCGTTGTCGATCACCAGCCGGTTGGCGGAATTCTCGTCGAAGCCGAGATGGGCCGCGACCCAGTCGGTGAACTGGTGGAAGCCGCCGGAGACCAGCGCCGTGTGGGCGCCATGGGCCTTCATGGTGGCGATCAAGGTGCGGCCGCCCGGCATGTAGGTGATCCGTTCACCGATGATCTGGTCGATGATCGCGGTATCCAGTCCCTTGAGGAGTGCCACCCGCTCCCGGAGCGCGCCGGCGAAATCGAGCTCGCCGCGCATGGCGCGTGCGGTGATCGCCTTGATGGGCTCGCCCAAGCCCGCCGCAATGCCCAGTTCGTCGATGCATTCCTGGCGGATCATGGTCGAATCCATGTCGGCGATGAGCAGGCGCTTGCGGCGGTTGCCGCTTGAGACCACCGCGGCGTCGATGGGAAGCTTGGCGGCATCGACCATGAATTCCGGCAGGCGCGGAAAGGCCGGCACTTCCGCCGCCTCGCCCGGCGCCAGCCAATGGGGTTCCCCGGCGCCCAGATCGCGCAGCAATTCGACGGTGCGGGCGTCGATTGCGCCGGAGCCGGGGGCTGCTATGAGAACGAGGACGGAATCCATATGGCAACTTCACCGAGCAAACGCGCGCTGCTTATCGCAGGCCCCACCGCCAGCGGCAAGTCGGCCTTGGCGCTACGGCTAGCGCGCGAGCGCGGCGGCGTCATCATCAATGCCGATGCCATGCAGGTTTATCGCGAACTTCGTATCCTTTCGGCCCGGCCCTCGCCCGAACAGGAAGCGCGGGTTCCGCACCGGCTCTATGGCCATGTTTCGGGCCGCGAAAGCTATTCCGTCGCCCGCTGGCTGACGGATGCGCGGCGTGAAATCGAGGCGGCCTGGGGGCGGGGGCTTGTGCCCATCATAACCGGCGGCACGGGTCTCTATTTCAGGGCGCTGGAACGGGGGCTCGCCGGGGTGCCGCCCATCGATGCCGAGGTGCGGGAGAAATGGCGGAATTTCGCTGGCGATCTCCATGCCGCGCTCACCCGTCTCGATCCGGAGGCGGCCGCGCGCCTCAAGCCCAATGACCGGCAGCGCATCGTTCGGGCCCTGGAAGTGATCGAGGCGACCGGCCATCCACTGTCCCACTGGCAGGCCGTGGCTCAATCGCGCGCGGTACTTGCCGGCGTGGAGGTGGAGCGCATCCTCGTAAATGTCCCACGCGAAACGCTTTATGCCCGCGCCGAAGCCCGTTTCGACCAGATGGCTGCAGAGGGGGCACTCGACGAAGTGCGCCCATTGCTTGGCCTTGATCCAGCACTTCCGATGATGAAGGCCATCGGCGTGCCCGAGTTCTCCGCCCATCTTCGCGGCGAGATTGGACGTGATGCCGCCATCGCCCTCGCAAAGATCGCCACGCGCCACTACATCAAGCGTCAACTTACCTGGTGGCGGGGCCAGATGGTCTTTTGGCGCGGGTAGCAGGGCTTTGGAGGTCAGGACATGACGATTGCGATACTTGGAGCCGCTGGGGCGATCGGGCGTTCCGTTGCCGAGGCCTACCATGCGGCTGGCAAGCCGGTCCGCCTGGTGGGGCGTAATGCGGTGCCGCTGGAGGCGATGAAGCACCCCGGCGACACGATTGTCAGCGCCGATCTGGCAACCGCTGCAGGGTGCCGAGCGGCGCTGGGAGGTGCGGACACGGCGGTCTACACCCTGGGTCTGCCCTATTCGAGCGTGGCGTTTGCGGCTTATCCCGAGATGATGCGCCAGTGTGTGGCCGCCGCCCGCGCTGCGGGGACCCGGCGCCTGCTGCTCATCACCAATATCTATCCGTATGGTCGGCCGCAAACTGAACGCGTTGCGGAAACCCATCCCCGGAACCCATGTTCGGTCAAGGGGACGTATCGCAAGGAGCAGGAGGATGTGTTGCTGTTGGCCACGGGGCAGGGGCTCGAAACGATCTCGCTCCGGCTGCCGGATTTCTATGGCCCGAATGTCGCGGGCAGCCTGCTGGACATGGCCGTGAAGGCTGCGGTTGCGGGGAAGGCAGGCAATGTCCTTGGTCCTATTGACGCCCCCCATGAGTTCGTCTTCACCCCGGATGTGGGACCCGTGGTGCGTGCCTTGCTTGAACTGCCCGGCCCGGTTTCGGGGGCCTATAATTTTGCGGGCGCAGGCGTCATCACCCAGCGCCAATTGGCAAACCTGATCTACAGGGCTGCGGGGCGGGCGCCCAAGCTGCGCGTCATGGCGCCTTGGATGCAGAGCCTCGTCGGCCTGTTCATGCCCGTCCTCCGCGAGCTCGCCGAAATGCGCTATCTGCACGAGACGCCGGTACTTCTCGACGATGCGAAATTGAGCTCTTTGCTGCCCGGCATGCAAAAGACGCCATACGAGGAAGGTGCAAGGCGGGTTGTCGATGTCGCCCGCCAGAAGGCCTGATCCGGCAACAGGGCGGATTTTCCTGGACCGGGGCGAGACACTTGACTTTTTTTGTCCGCTTCTCGGTTTCGATCCCACATTGCCAATGATGAAGGCGATCGGGGTGCCGGAACTCTCCGCCTATCTCAGAGGCGAGATCGCGCTCGACGCGGCCATTGCCGATGCCAAGACCGCGACCCGCCACTATATCAAACGTCAGCTCACCTGGTGGCGCGGGCAGAGCGGCTGGCACCGCTGACCCTGCCAATCCCCATGAAACTGTGTTATCTTTCGCACATGAACACGCATTTCCGCAGCCTGACGCTTCCCCGGACCACTCAGGCGGCCGAGGGACTTATGCGCCGCCGCTGGTCTGTGGCCGAAATCGAGGCCATGGTTCAGGCTGGGGTCATTCTTGAGGATGAGCGTTTCGAACTGATCGGCGGGGAGGTCGTACCGATGTCGCCGAAGGGCAACCGGCATGAATTAATCAAAAGTGCTCTCAATCTGTTTTGGGGGAAACGGTGTCCAGATGCATTCAGGTTTGTGCCTGAAACAACCTTCAGGCTGAATGAGGACACGTTTCTGGAGCCGGATTTCGTGTTCTACCGGACTGCCGACGGTTTGGTGAATCTGAAGCCCGAGACCGCGCTTCTTGCCGTCGAGATCGCCGATTCCAGCCTCGCCCACGATCTCGGCCGCAAGGCCCGTCTCTATGCCAGTTTCGGCATCCGCGAACTCTGGGTGATCGACGCCGTGAAGCTCGAAACCCACATCCACCGCCGCCCCGGCATCGAAGGCTATGAGGACAGGACCATCGTTGCTCCGGATCAGATCCTCACTCCCGGTTTTGCCCCGGCACTGGCGGTAAGTCTCGTAACCTTGCAGCTTGTGTGATCCGGCCGTCCGGCGAGCTTAAGACGCGATTAATCCCTAATCCTCCTTGCATCTTGACCTTTTTCCTCCGCCCACGTACAAACCCTCCCCATGAACACCATTCTCGTCGTAGGACCGCGCAGCGCCGGGGAGGCTTAAGGCCTCCAGGACTAACGGTGTTGCGCGGAAACAGGCTCCCTTGGGGGCCTTTTTTATTGCCTGAAACGAAAATGGATGCGAGACGGAAGCGATAGGCACGGGGAAAGACATGGCTACGGGCGATACGATGACGGGCGCCGAAATGGTGCTCAAGGCGCTGGCCGACCAGGGGGTCGAACATATGTTCGGCTATCCCGGCGGCGCGGTGCTGCCGATCTATGACGAGATCTTCCAGCAGGAGAAGGTCAAGCACATTCTGGTGCGCCACGAGCAGGGGGCGACCCATGCGGCGGAGGGCTATGCCCGCTCGACCGGCAAATGCGGCGTGGTTCTCGTCACCTCCGGCCCCGGCGCCACCAATGCGGTCACCGGTCTCACCGACGCGCTGATGGATTCGATCCCCATGGTGTGCATCACCGGCCAGGTGCCCACCCACCTGATCGGCAACGACGCCTTCCAGGAATGCGACACGGTTGGCATCACGCGGCCCTGCACCAAGCACAATTATTTGGTGAAGGATGTCAACGATCTGGCCCGCATCCTGCACGAGGCCTTCTATGTGGCGATGCACGGCCGCCCCGGCCCGGTGGTGGTCGACATCCCGAAGGACGTGCAGTTCGCCACCGGCAAATATGTCGGGCCGAAGAACATCGAGCACAAGACCTACCGGCCGCGCGTCAAGCCGGATCAGACCGCCATCCGCGCCGCCGTCGAGTTGATCGCCACGGCCAAGCGGCCGATCCTCTATACCGGCGGCGGCGTCATCAATTCCGGCGTCACGGCGTCCAAGCTGCTGCGCGAGTTCGCAGCACTCACCGGCATTCCGGTCACCTCGACGCTGATGGGGCTCGGCGCCTATCCGGCTTCGGGCAAGAACTGGCTCGGCATGCTCGGCATGCACGGCACCTACGAAGCCAACATGGCGATGCACGACTGCGACGTGATGATCAATGTCGGCGCCCGCTTCGACGACCGCATCACCGGGCGCCTCAACGCCTTCTCGCCGGGCTCGAAGAAAATCCACATCGACATCGATCCCTCCTCGGTCAACAAGACGGTCAGGGTCGACATCCCGGTGTTCGGCGATGCGGCCCATGCGCTGGAAGACATGATCCGGGTGTGGAAGTCGCGTTCCTTCGCCCTCGACAGACACGCGCTGGAAGCCTGGTGGAAGCAGATCGACGGCTGGAGAGCCCGCGACTGCCTCAAGTACCGGGCCAACCGCGACGTGATCATGCCGCAATACGCCATCGAGCGGCTCTATGCGCTGACCCGCGACAAGGACGTCTACATCACCACCGAAGTCGGCCAGCACCAGATGTGGGCGGCGCAGTTCTTCAAGTTCGAGGAGCCGCACCGCT
>CAYOZR010000097.1:0-12489 GCA_964408555.1 uncultured Aestuariivirga sp. | reverse complement strand
ATTTCGGCGTCCGCCACAAGGAGCGGCTCAAGGAAATGCGCGCCAACGTGCATGTATTGACGCTCACCGCCACGCCCATTCCGCGCACCCTGCAACTGGCCTTGTCGGGAGTGCGCGAACTGTCGCTCATCGCCACGCCGCCCCTCGACCGGCTGGCGGTGCGTACCTACATCTCGCCCTTCGATCCGGTGATCATCCGCGAGTCGCTGCTGCGCGAGCACTACCGCGGCGGCCAGAGCTTCTATGTGGTGCCGCGCATTTCCGATCTCGACGAGGTCGCCGCTTTCCTGCGCGACAGCGTGCCGGAGATCAAGTTCCGCCAGGCCCATGGCCGCCTGCCGCCCACCGAGCTCGAAGACATCATGTCGGGCTTCTACGACCGCCAATTCGACGTGTTGCTGTCGACCTCGATCGTCGAGTCGGGCCTCGATATTCCCACCGCCAACACGCTCGTCGTGCACCGCGCCGACATGTTCGGCCTGGCCCAGCTCTATCAGTTGCGCGGCCGCGTCGGCCGCTCCAAGCAGCGCGCCTATGCGCTGTTGACCACGCCCGCCAACCGGACGCTCACCGCCGCCGCCGAAAAGCGCCTCAAGGTCCTGCAGTCGCTCGATTCGCTCGGCGCCGGCTTTACGCTGGCCAGCTACGATCTCGACCTGCGCGGCTCCGGCAATCTGCTCGGCGAGGAGCAGTCGGGCCACATCCGCGAAGTCGGCTACGAACTCTATCAGTCGATGCTGGAGGAGGCGGTGGCGAAACTCCGCACCGGCGAGGCGGCGCTGGAAGGCGATGGCGCCTGGTCGCCGCAGATCAATGTCGGAACCTCGGTGCTCATTCCGGAGGCCTATGTCGCGGACCTGCAAGTGAGACTGGGTCTCTATCGCCGCCTCGCCGATCTCCATGAGCAGGCCGATCTCGACGGCTTCGCCGCCGAATTGCACGACCGTTTCGGCCGCGCTCCCGAGGACGTGCTGCACCTGCTCGATGTCGTGTCGATCAAGCTCCTGTGCCGCAAGGCCAATGTGGCCAGCGTCGATGCCGGGCCCAAGGGCGCGGTCATCGGCTTTCGCGGCGATACCGTCGCCAATCCGGCCGCCCTGGTGCAGTGGATCACCGGCCAGGGCACGCTTGCCAAGCTCCGCCCCGATATGAGGCTGGTGGTCATGCGCTCGTGGGAAAGCCCCGAGGAGCGCCTCAAGGGCACCCGTCAGCTCATGCGGACGCTGGTCAAGCTGGCGGCGTAGCCCGCGCCTCCAGCATCGCCCGGGTGATGCCGGCTTTCAGCACCTCGGGCGGCTGGGCGCCCACCACCGCGTAGCGGTTGCCGAAGATGAAGGTGGGAACGCTCGCGATGCCGAATTCCGCCGCCTGGTCGATCTCGGCGATCACCCGATCAAGATCGGCCTCGCTGCCGAGAAGCCGGGCCACCAGCGTGGCGTCGAGCCCCACGGCGATCGCCGCATCGATGAGCACGCCGGTCTCGCCCACATCCTTGCCATGGCTCCAGTAATCCATGAACAGGCGCTCGGCCATCTCGTGCTGCTTGCCCGCCGCATGCGACCAGGCGATCAGGCGGTGGGCATTGAGCGTGTTGGGCGTGCGGGCGATGCGCTCGAGATTGTAAGGCACACCCGCCGCTCTTCCCGCCGCGATCAGCGGCGCATGCAGGCCTTCGAGCCGCTCGGCGCCGAACTTGGCGGTGAGATAGGCCTTGCGGTCCAAGCCCTCCTTGGGGATCGCGGCATCGAGCAGGAAGGGCCGCCAGCGCACCGCGACGGAAGCCCCATCGAGCGAAGCAATCGCTTGATCGAGATGGCGCTTGCCGAGAAAGCACCACGGGCAAATGACGTCCGAGACGACATCGACGATGACGGTCATGGAATGCGCCACAGTGTCGTCGCCTCGAAGCCGGGCAGCGGCTGCTCGTCCGGCCTGCCGATGTGCTTCCAGCGCGCCACCCATTGCCCGCCCGCATCGTAGAACGGCACGATATAGAAGCCCGCCACCAGGAGCCGGTCGAGAGCCCGCACGGCGGTGACGAAATCCTCGCGGCGATTGGCGGTGAGCAGCGCCGCGATCGCCGTATCCACCGCCGGGTCGGCGATGCCCGGATAGTTGCGGGTTCCCTCGACGGTTTTGCCTTCCGAGCCGTAATAGAATTTTTGCTCGTTGCCGGGCGAGAGCGAATTGAACCAGGTGGCCGGGATCATGTCGTAGTCGTAGGTCTTTTGGATCGAGGCGAATTGCGCCGAGTCGACGATGCGGACATCGGCCGCGATCCCGATCTGCCGCAGTGTCCGCTGATAGTGCAGCGCGATCTTCTCCTGATCCTTGTTCTGCACCGAAATGGTGAAGGCGAATGCTTCGCCCGCCGCATTGACGAGACCGGTGTCCTTCACCGTCCAGCCCGCTTGGGCCAGCAGGTCGACGGCCTGGCGCAGCATCTTGCGGTCGCGCCCCGAGCCATCGCTGACCGGAAGCGCATAGCTGCCGTCGCGCATGTCCGGCCGCAGGGCCTTCGCCGCATCGCCAAGCAGCGCCAGTTCCTTGGCATCCGCCGGCTTGCCCCGCGACGACAGTTCCGAGCCGGAATAATAGCCGTAAGTGCGGTGGTAGGCGCCGGAGAACAGATTGGTGTTGGCCCATTCGAAATCGAAAGCCATCGCCAGCGCCTCGCGCACCCGCGCATCCGCGAAAATCTTGCGCCGCGTGTTGAAGGCGAAACCCGAAGCGGGTGCGGGCGAGCGCTGTTCGATCTTCTCCAGCACGATGTTGCCGTCCTTGACCGCCGGGAAATCATAGCCCGTGGCCCAGCGGCCGGGATCGCTTTCGATGCGGATATCGGCAAGTCCGGTCTTGAACGCCTCGAACACCGCATTGGCGTCGCGGTAGTAGTCGATCTTCACCTCGTCGAAGTTCCACAATCCCTTGCCGATGGCGAGGTCCTTGCCCCACCAGTCGCGGTTGCGCCGGTAGGTGATCTGCTCACCCGCCTTCACCTCGGCGATCGCATAAGGGCCGGAGCCGATGATCGGGTCCAGTGTGGTATCGTCGAAGACCTTGCCCTCCCAGAATTTCCTGGAGATCACCGGCATGACGCCGATGATCAGCGGCAATTCGCGGTCGCCCGCCTCCTGATGGAAGATGACGGTGCGATCGTCCGGCGTTTCCACCTTGCTGACCTTGGAATAGGAATTCTTGAAATTGGGCCTGCCCTTGTCGCGAAGCGTCTCCATCGAGAACACGATATCGGCGGCGGTGACCGGCGTGCCGTCGGAAAACTTGGCCTCCGGCCTGAGCTTGAAGGTGAAGGTCTGGCGATCGCCGGAGACATCGATGGTTTCCGCCAGCAGGCCGTAGAGCGAGAAGGGCTCGGCCCAGTTCCGCCCCAGCAGACTTTCGAACACATAGGTGCGAACCCCGCTCGCCGCCTGGCCCTTGACGATGAAGGGGTTGACGCTGTCGAAGCTGCCGGTCACCGCCTGGCGCAATTGCCCGCCCTGCGGCGCATCCGGGTTGGCGTAGGGAAGATGCGCGAAGCCCGGAGGCAGCGCCGGTTCGCCATGCATGGCGATGCCGTGCATGGGCGCGGCAAACGCGGACGTGACGATGAGGGCGGCGAGCAGGGTGCCCGCCGCCAGCGAAACGAAAGTGCGAATCGGTTTCATGGCGCCAATCCTTGTGCGGCCGGCCCCATGCTCCCTAGCGCACGATGATATTGGAAAACTGCCAGGGATCGCGCCGGTCCAGCGTCTCGGGAAACAGCTTGCCGCGATCCGTGAGCGGCGTCCAGTCGCTGTAGACGCCGGCCACCGGGCCCAGATAGGGCCTCTGGATTTCCAGGCAGCGGCGGTAATCGATTTCGTCGGTCTCGACGATGCCGGCCTTGGGGTTCTCGATCGCCCAGACCATGCCGGCCAGAACCGCCGAGGTCACTTGCAGGCCGGTGGCGCTCTGATAGGGCGCCAGCTTGCGTGCCGCCTCGATGGTGAGCTGCGAGCCGTACCAGTAGGCATTCTTCTTGTGGCCGTAGAGCAGTACGCCGAGCTCGTCCATGCCGTCGACGATCTCGTTTTCGTCGAGAATGTGCGAAGCCGATTGCCGCTTGCCGCCGGCGCCGAACATTTCGTGCAGCGACAAGACCGCGTCGTTGGACGGGTGATAGGCATAATGGCAGGTCGGCCGATAGACGGCCTTGTTGCCCTTGCGCAGGGTGAAATAGTCGGCAATCGAGATCGACTCGTTGTGGGTGACGAGGAAGCCGTATTGCGCGCCGGCGGTGGGAACCCAGCTCCTGACCCGCGTATTGGCGCCGGGCCGCGTCAGATAGATGGCCGCCCCGCAGCCTGTCTCGTGGTGACGGCCGTCCACCGGCAGTTTCTTCTCGTGCGTGCCCCAGCCGAGTTCGGCCGGCTGCAGGCCTTCCGAAATGAAACCTTCGACCGACCAGGTATTGATGAAACAGTCGAGCGGCTTTGGCCGCTTGGCGCGCTGCGTGTCGCGCTCGGCGATATGAATGCCCTTGACGCCAATTCGCTTCATCAGCTTTGCCCAGCCTCCGCGGCTGGTGGGTTCGGCCACCTTCAGTTTAAGATCGGCGGCGATATTCATGAGGGCCTGCTTGACGAACCACGACACCATTCCGGGATTGGCGCCGCAGCAGGAAATGGCGGTGGGCCCGGCGCCGAGCTTGCGCTTCAAGGCCAGCATGCCTTCGCGCAGCATGTAGTTGGAGCGGCCCGCGGCGTCGAGCTTGGGATTGTCGTAGAGGCCGGGCCACGGCTCGACCACCGTGTCGATGTAAAGCGCCTTGCACTGGCGGGCGAGTTGCATGATCGCCACCGAATCGACGTCGACCGAGAGATTGACGATGAAGGCGGGCCCGGGTCCGGCGGTCAGCAGCGGCTTAAGCAAGGTCCGGTAATTCTGCCGCGTCACCGCTTCCTTGACGAAGGCGAGGCCTTGCTTCCCGGCCAGGGCGCTATGCGAGGCGTCCGGATCGATGACCGTGAACTTGGACCGGTCACACTTGATATGGCGCAGGATCAGCGGCAGCGAGCCGCGGCCGATGGAGCCGAAACCGATCATCACGATGGGGCCATTCCAGGTGGCGTGCACGGGCCAATCGGTCATGTCATTGGAACTCCTGCTCTCGGATTGGGCAAAAAACGCGCTGCTGATTATAGGAAGAGTGCCGCGATGAATAGAAAAATCTTGCGGGTTATCCGCAGCCGGCCGATGCGGTCTAAACCCATCCAGCGCTAGTGAGCCTCGTGGTCCTGCGCATATTTCCATTTCTCCCAGGCAACCCGCGCGCTCTTGTAGGCGTCGATCACCGACAGCCCATAGACGAAGAACCCACCGATGTGACGGCCGAGGAAACTGGCGGTTTCCGGCATCGCATGGCGGCTGGCCCAGGCCAGCACGATGATGAAAAACAGGAACATCAGCCCGCGCTGGGCCCGGCCCTGCAGCACATGGCCGGAGCCTGGCAGCAGGATGGCGGCGGCAAGCACGGCATAGGGGTTTCGCGGCGCTTGGTTCATGCGAGGCTCCTGTGCCAGTCGAGAACGGAGGTGCGGATGGCGATCAGCCGGTCGAGAATATCGCGCAACAGCGGCGCCTCAAGCGCCACCTCGCCGAATTCCGCCTGGCGGAAGACGCCATAGCGCGCCCGGTCGGCCTCCGCCATCTGAACCACCATGCGGATGCCCTTGGGGGTCACCAGCAGCTCCTTGGCCATGGGACCGAAGAACGGTTCGAGATGCGGTGCCACGACATGGCCCGGAAGCACATGCGCGGGATCGTCGGTGCGCAGCACCGCGTGCTCGGGAAAGTCTGGCGGCGGGTCCATGGTCACCGGCAGTTCGTCGAAATTGGAGAAGGTGGTGGGCCCCGAGGGCCGCATCATCAGGTCGAATGTGGCCTTGAGCGGCAGCGGTTCGGGAATGGTCACCATCAGCCACAGGCTCGGCAGCTTGCGCACGTTGAGTGTGTCCACCACCGACTGGGTCTGCACCGGCAGGTCGCGGTAGAAGCCGGTGAGCCGGTATGAGCCAAGCGTCGGTCCCGGTTCGATGGCCGCGCCTTCGAGAAGCACCTTGGCATGGCGGAAGAAGTTTTCCGGTGCGGCCTTCTTCTTGGCCATGGCATCGCGGAACCGCCGCGCCAGGAGGGCGAGGAAGCCGAGTGCCGCGGCGATGCCGAGAAGAGTTGTCCACATGGTGCTGCACAAGCATATGGCCCGCCGCGAGGGCGGGCCATAGAAGTTTGTTTTATCCGCTCAGTAGCCCTTGGGCTTGGGCCACGGCATGCTGAACTGGTCGCCGCGCCGCACGTACCTGTAGCGGTAGAAGTGGAACCACAGCGACACCACGATGTAGAACGCCACCATCGCGGTCAGTTGCGAGCCGAAGCCCAGGAAGATCGCGAAGAAGGTGATGACGCAGAGCACGAACAGCACGACGGCCGGCAACGGGTGGAACGGATGGGTATAACCGCGGCGGATCGAGCCCAGCGGCCACTTGTTGCGGAACATGATGATGTTGATGCTCATGAAGGTGTACTGCAGCACGCCCGACAGGATCGAGAAGGTGATCGCCTGGTTGAGGTCGGCGATATAGGCGAAGGCGATGGCGATCGGCAGCAGGAACAGGATCGACCGGTAGGGTGTGCGGTATTTCGGATGCACCGCCGCGAACCAGGTCGGCAGGTAGCGGTCGCGGCCCAGCGAGAACCAGGCGCGTGCCGCATCGTTGATGCAGCCGTTGGCCGAGGCCACCGCCGAGAGCACCGTGCCCCAGAACAGCAGGAACTCCAGGGTTCCCGATCCGGTGACGCGGGCGGCGTCATAGAGCGGGAAGAAGGTGAAGCCCAGATATTCCCACGGCAGCAGCGAGGCGCACACATACCAAGTGAGCGCCGCCGCGATCAGCAGCGTGATCATGCCGGCCATTGTGCCATAGGGCAGCGAACGGGCCGGCGAGCGCACTTCTTCCGCCGCCTGCGTCGTGCCTTCGATACCGAGATAATACCAGATGCCGAACTGGAAAGAGGCGATGACGCCGATCCAGCCATAGGGCAGGGCATTGTCGGGGGTGACCAGTTCGCCGAGCCGCAGGACCACGCCCTGGCTCCACGGCTGCACCGAGAAGAACAGGATGAGGATCGAGACATAGGCAAGCGCCGTGATGATGAAGTTCACGTTGAGCGTCATCAGCACGCCGCGATAGTTGAGCCAGGCCAGCATCACGATGGTGAACACCACGAAGGCGTGCCGGGTCAGCCCCTCGGTTCCGGCCACCGTGACGATGAGGTCGCCGGTGAGAATGGCGTCCGAGACTTCCAGCATGGTGTAGGCGAAGACCAGGTAGAGCGCCACGTTGAAGGCCATCAGCGGCCCGACGATGTGCTTGGCCTGCGCATATTGACCGCCGGCGGCGGCGACCGTCGAGGTCACCTCCGAGTCGATCATGGCGACGGACGTATAGAGGAGTCCGACCACCCAGCAGACGATGAGGGCGGCGAGCACGCCGCCCTTGTCGGCGGAGAAGTTCCAGCCGGTGAATTCGCCGACCAGCACGATGCCGACCCCCAGCGCCCAGACATGGGCGGGGCCGAGCACGCGCAGCAGCGAGACTTTTTGGACCGTGGCCGGAGCCGAGGCCGTTGCAGCTTTTGCCATTGTTGCCCCCTCAGACCTTGTGTTTTTCTTGGACGGCTTCGATCTCGCCTTCGCGCGAGGATGTCAGCACGTCTTCCGAATAGGCGCTATCGGTCTTGAACCAGTCGAACAGCATCCATGCCGCGAGCCCGATGGAGCCGGCCCAGCAGAGATAGGAAAGTGTGACCCACATGATGCTATCTCCTCACTTGCCGTTGAACTTTTCGTCGATCACTTCGCGGTATTCCTTGTCGGAAGCCCGGAAGAGGAAGACGAAATAGCCGATGACGACGGCGGCCATGATGATGAGCTGTATCCAGTCGATGTCGTAGTGGAACCGGTTCTGGATCAGGTCGTGGGCGGCGGCGGCATCGGCATAGCCGAGCTTGACCCACTGCTCGACCATGGCGGGCGTCTGCTTGAGCGCCTCCCAGGTCGGATTTTCCACGGCGTCGATCGATTTCGAGGCGCCGGCCCAGCCCATCCACAGCGGGAACCAGAGCGCCAGGAAGATGGCGCCGACGAGACAGACGATGTCGAAGAACTGCATCGCCTTCGGTTGTTCGGGTGGTGTGTATTTTGCCATTGTCCCCTCTTGCCCCCTATTGCTTGTGGCCGCGTATGGCGTCGAGATTCTTGATGTCGAGGCCGTAGATGAACTCCTTGTCCTCGGCGTAGTGCGTCACCATCGCGTAGATGGAGGCGGTGTTGAAGATCAGCACGGCGGCGGCGGCGAGCCCCACGATGGTCCTCACCCCGGCGTCGGGGATGTAGGGCCAGGACATGAACAGCACGAAGAGTATGACGATCCACAGAAGCGCCACGAGCAGCCAGGCACCGCGCACGTCGCCGCGGTACATGGCCTCAATGCGTTGATTGAGGTCGGACATTCGGTTTCCTCCAAGGGCGCCGCATTGTTCCCCGCAAGGCGCGCGCCCGCCCCGTTTCTAATTCTTGCTTGCGAGGCAACTTTATTGTCTGGCAGGAAACAATGGACCGGGCCGAATGTCAAGCAGCCGTTCGGAACTATGCACATGCGCCGGCCGATGAAGGCCGGCATCAGGTCAAGTTTCCCGCCCGATTTGAGCTTTCGGACCGCTCTCGCCATACTCGCCGCCACTGATTCGGACTGCGAGACGATGGCCAAACCCGCCAAGACCAAAGACCTGTTCGACGATCTGCCCGAGCTGCCGAAGCCCAAGCCCAGGCCGGCCCGGGCGCGCGGCGAGGACAGCTATACCGCCGCCGACATCGAGGTGCTGGAAGGCCTGGAGCCGGTGCGCCGCAGGCCCGGCATGTATATCGGCGGCACCGACGAGAAGGGGCTGCACCATCTCTTCGCCGAGGTGATGGACAATGCCATGGACGAGGCGGTCTCCGGCCACGCCTCGTGGATCGAGGTGATCTACGCCGAGGACGGTTATCTGACCGTCATCGACAACGGCCGCGGCGTGCCCGTCGATCCGCATCCCAAGTTCAAGAACAAGTCCGCCCTCGAAGTGATCATGACCACGCTGCATTCCGGCGGCAAGTTCGACTCGGGCGCCTATGAAACGTCAGGCGGGCTGCACGGCGTCGGCGTCTCGGTGGTGAACGCCTTGTCCGATCATGTGGTGGTCGAAGTGGCCCGCGGCTCCCAGCTCTACCGCCAGGAATTTGCCCGCGGCAAGCCCATGGGCAAGCTCGAAAACTTGGGCAAAATCCAGAACCGCCGCGGCACCTCCGTCCGCTTCCACCCGGACCCGCGGATTTTCGGCAAGAACATCGAATTCAGCGCCGCCCGGCTCTATCGCATGGCGCGCTCCAAATCCTATCTGTTCGGCGGGGTTGAGATCCGCTGGCGCTGCCATCCCTCGCGCATCAAGGATAAGGAGACGCCGCAAGAGGCGGTGTTGCATTTCCCCGGCGGCCTCAAGGACTTTCTCGCCGAGCGCATCGAGGGTCTGCCGCGCGTCGTCGACGATATCTTCGCCGGCCGGGTCGAGAAGGAAGGCGGCCACGGCAGTGTCGAATGGGCGGTCGCCTGGTTCGGCGGCGAGGACGGCTTCATCTCGTCCTATTGCAACACCATCCCGACCGCCGACGGCGGCACCCATGAGCAGGGCTTCCGCGCGGCCCTGTCGCGCTCGCTCAAGAACTATGCCGAGCTGGCCGGCAACAAGCGCGCCGCAATCGTCACCGCCGACGATGTCATGACCTCGTCCGGCGCCATGCTTTCGGTTTTCATCCGCGATCCTGAGTTCCAGGGCCAGACCAAGGACAAGCTGGCAACCGCCGAGGCCGCCCGCATCGTCGAGAATGCGGTGCGCGATCATTTCGACCACTGGCTCACCGGCCATCCGGCCCAGGCCGACCGCCTCCTCGACTGGATCATCGAGCGCGCCGAGGAGAGGATCAAGCGCCGCCAGGAAAAAGAGGTGGGCCGCAAGACGGCGGTGAGAAAGCTCAGGCTCCCCGGCAAGCTCGCCGATTGCTCGGCCACCCAGACCGAAGGCTCGGAACTTTTCATCGTCGAGGGCGACTCGGCCGGCGGCTCCGCCAAGCAGGCGCGCAATCGCGCCACCCAGGCGGTGCTCCCCTTGCGCGGCAAGATCCTCAATGTGGCGAGTGCGGGGAAGGACAAGCTCAGCCAGAACCAGCAGCTTGCCGATCTCGTCCAGGCGCTCGGCTGCGGCACGAATGCCTCATACCGCGAAGAGGAGCTGCGCTACGACAAGGTGATCGTCATGACCGACGCCGATGTCGACGGCGCCCATATCGCCTCGCTCCTCATCACTTTCTTCTACCGCCAGATGCCGCTTCTGATCGACCAGGGCCACCTCTATCTGGCGGTGCCGCCGCTCTACAAGCTCGCCCAGGGCGCCAAAATCGCCTACGCGCGCGATGACCGGCACAAGGAGGAATTAATCAAGGGCGAGATGGCCGGCCGCGGCAAGGTCGAAGTCTCCCGCTTCAAGGGCCTCGGCGAAATGATGCCGGCCCAGTTGAAGGAGACGACCATGGACCCCGGAAAGCGCGCGCTGCTGCGCGTCTCCCTCGCCGATGCCGAACGCGCCACGACGGCGAAGATCGTCGAACAGCTCATGGGCAACAAGCCGGAAGAGCGGTTTAATTTTATTACGGAGCGAGCGGAGTTCGTGAGCGAGGAGGGGTTGGATATTTGAGGAGTGGCGAGGTCCAGACCGGACTTGTTGTCGATTAAAACGCCGCCAATTCCCAATTTTTTGTCATCGCCGGATTTATTCCGGCGACCCATTTATCCGTATACGGATGAATCACGCGTGTTTCGGCATGGGTCCCCGGGACAAGCCCGGGGATGACAGGAGAGGGCAGCGCCAATGTGGCGTTTCAATGAAAGGCAACCGTATCCAGCGGATGACGAGCAGGCCTCCGTCGGCAAAGGTCGAAACGAAACGGCCCGGCAGGTTCTGCTCGAAAAGCAGCCTCACGTCACGCAGCGCCGACAAGACGGCGCTCGCGGTCCGCCGCGAAGGCAAGGCAGGCGCGGATGTCCTCGACCGTGAGCTCGGGGAAATCGGCAACGATCGCGGCTTCGCTCATGCCGGACGCCAGATAGTCCAGCACGTCATAGACCGCGATCCGCGTATCGCGCACGCAAGGCTTGCCCGAGCGGCGCGCCGGATCGATGGTAATGAGTGTTGGGTCGGCCATTGCTGAATTATGCGGCATCGCGGCCAAGGCGTCAAATCCAACAGGGCGACTGCCAGTTTTGTGAGTCGACTGCGAACCCCGCGAAGTGCATGCTGCTCCGCGTCTCCCTCGCCGATGCCGAACGCGGCACGACCGCCCGGATCGTCGAACAGCTCATGGGCAACAGGCCGGAGGAACGGTTCAACTTCATCTCGGAGCGGGCAGAGTTCGTGAGCGAGGAGGGGTTGGATATTTGAGTTAAGAACTAGGATTGATTGGAGGCTCTTGTGCCCGTTGTTTCGGCTTCAACACGAGCTACAAATTCTGGAGTAGGCGACCCGTCTGCCTCACGAAAGTTGGCTTCAAGAAATCTGAATTTGATGGAAAATATGAAGCCCAATAACCACGAGATTGCCAAAATAAGTGCTGCTAGACTTGCGAGAGCAAATTCGCCCCAAGAGGCGTCGAGCTTCCCATACGTTTGCCAAATCACGCTACCGCATACAATTGTGGGGAATAGTGCTGTAATTACAAGTATGAGTACAACTACCAAGAGAAGGGGAGAACTGGCTCGCTGACGCGAGCTCCTCGGCATGAGGAAGAGTGAGAGGACCCGCATCGCTCTGACCCTGGCCCTCCGGATTTGCTTTTTCCGCCGCTTGACTTGGGTCCCCAACCCCTGCATATACCGCCCACTCTAGGGCCCGGGCATAACCCGGGCTCGTTGGCGTTTGGCTCTAGCAACGGTTTTGCCCACTTTTCGAGGGCGATTCGGGGGAGTGTCCCGAGCGGCAAAGGGGGCGGACTGTAAATCCGCTGGCTTCGCCTTCGTAGGTTCGAGTCCTACCTCCCCCACCACCGGGTGTCAGGAGTCAGGCGCCAGAGGTCAGGAAGGCAGTTAACAGGTGTCAGTCGTCAGTGCAGGAGAATCCTGATTTCCGATACCCGATCACTGACCCCTGAACGCGGGTGTAGCTCAATGGTAGAGCAGCAGCCTTCCAAGCTGAATACGAGGGTTCGATTCCCTTCACCCGCTCCAGCCTTCGCTGCTTCGCAGCCACGGCTCGGCGGGCCGAAGGAAAAGAAAAGTAAAAGTAAGAGACAAGACGAGGTTTGACGGCGATGGCCAAGGAAAAATTCAAGCGCGACAAGCCGCATTGCAACATCGGCACGAT
>CAYOZR010000096.1:0-12492 GCA_964408555.1 uncultured Aestuariivirga sp. | reverse complement strand
ATACACATCGTCTCAATCCGCTTGTGGATGAAACAATTTGTCAACACGGCCTAGCGTCTCACGTGGCGTCCGGGTCTAAGGAAGAGCGGAAAGAGGCCTATTCGACAATCCGCAACGCCATGACTGACGCCATGTGGCGGATTGGACCGGACGTAGTGAGTAATTCTGACCTTGAGGTTCGGCTGAAGGGTTCGGCGGAGTTCTATTTGCAACGTGCACGGATTAAGGGTGGGGGCAGGCGTGAAGCAATACTTTGACCTTGTTGCATGGGTTGATAGCTTCGGTCTTTCTGAGGTTGCCAAGTGGGTGAGCGACCTTCTCAATTCGAGCTTTTCTGCCGCGATGTTTGGTGCAGGGTTTGGCGCTCTTGCCGCCCACTTCATTGCATCACGGTCCAGAACGCAGGAACAAATCCTCCATGAACTTCGAAGTACGAATTCTGCCATCATGTTGACGAGCAATGTTTGCCAAATGTACCTAAACCTCAAAGGTCAGCACGTCGCCAAACTAGTTGCCATTTACAATGCCCACACGGCGGCTTTCGCAGCCCACCAAGCCGGACAACGTCAGGGCACTATTCCCGAGAACGAAGCACTGCATTTTGAAATTGACCTGCGATTCATACCAAACGTCTTGCCAGCCATAGAGCCTTTGCAAAAGTTGATTTATGAAAATACATCTCTCAGTGGCCATGCGCTGCATCTGGTGCCTGAATTGGCCTCCGCCATACATCAACAAAGAACGGTCAATGACACCCGAAGTCAATATCTAAACTCATTGCGCCCTCGCTTGGCCGAGGATAGCTTTCGAACTGTAATGTATTTTGGTCTTAGCATCGGGGGTGAAACTGACAAATCGTATCCAAGCTTAGTTAGAGGCATTGGAGTTACCACAGACGATTGCATATTCTTCAGTGACGCATTGTGCAAACAACTAACCCGTCACGGCAGAATATTACTCAGGAGGTTCCGGGGAAAATTTGCGGTCCACTCTGTAGATTTTCCCGACGCGGTGAAGGCGGGTCTCATGCCGGACCCCAAAAACTATGAGTCGTGGCTGAAGGCACTGGAATTACGGTGACAGTGCATTCAATTTCTGAGTTCGGTCAGTTGTCTGGTGCTCCCAACTTCTCTCCTTGACAAGGCTAACTTGTGGTCTGGCCTGACCCGAGAACCCCGCCTTCCGTCAGATTGCACAATAGAGTCTGGATGGCCGCCATTCTCGGGTCAAGCCCGAGAACAGGCTTGGGTGGCCATGGAGAGTTAGGGGAGATGGCGGGGGCGCGTCGGCGTTTGAATTGGCACTTGCCATCATGTAATCTATAGATTACATTGTTGGGATGATTGAAATCGTCAAATCCGATCGGTTTGACCGTTGGTTGACGCAACTCAAGAACAGTCCGGCAAGAGCCCGCATTGAAGCGAGAATTTTAAGACTGTCCATGGGCAATCCCGGCGACGTCAAGCCGGTTGGCGGAGGCGTCAGCGAAATGCGTATCGGCCACGGCCCGGGTTACCGGGTTTACTACATGCGGCGCGGCCAAGTGCTCATCGTGCTTTTGTGCGGCGGCGGCAAGTCGATCCAAGCCGCCGATATCCGCGCCGCTCTCACAATCGCCAAGGACTGGAAGGACTGACGCCATGACCGCAAAATTTTCCCGCTACGATGTCGCGGACTATCTGAAATCCGAGGCGGACATGGCCGCCTATCTCGAAGCCTGTTTCGATGAAGCGGGCGACGACGCCGCCTTCATTGCCGCGGCCCTGGGCGATATCGCCCGCGCCTATGGCATGGTCCGCCTGGCGAAAGAAACCGGCCTGACGCGCGAAGGCCTTTACAAGACATTGTCGAAGGACGGCAATCCGAGCTTCAGTTCCATTCTGAAAGTGATCCACGCGCTTGGGCTGAAACTGAAACCGGAAGCGGCGGCATAGATGGAAGCACTGGCAGCGTGATTCAGCTTGCGGCCATTTTCCTTCTCCCTGTGGGGGAGAAGGAGGGGCCCGCGCCGCAGGCGTGGGAGGATGAGGGGGATCAGGTGTTTCAATTGATAGACCCGATCCCCCTCACCCTCCCATCGCGTTCCGCGATGGGCCCCGCCCTCGCCCCCAAGGGGCGAGGGAAATTTCCTCCCGCCTACACCTCGTTGCGCTCCCACACCTTGGCGATGCGCGGCCGGGCCACTACCCGGTCGTAAAGCGCCTTGATGTTGGGATGCCTGGCGAAGAAGGCGGGAACGTCGGCGTTCCAGGTGGCGAGCATCGCGGCATAGATATCGACGGCGCTGAAAGTCTCGCCCAGCACATAGGGCCCCTTGCCCAGGGCCGCAGCGAAGATGTCCCATTCGCGCGCCATGTCGCCGATGGCCTGGCGCTTGACTGCCTCCGCGCCCGCCGGATCGTCGGTGTAGCGCTGCGGATGATACATCCGGAGATCGCTCATATAGACGGTGGTGGCGAAATAGACGAGCCAGCGCAGATAGCGGGCCCGGAGCGGCGAAGCGGCTGGCGGCGCCAGGCCGCTGCCTGGATGGAGATCGGCGAGATAGACGAGGATCGCCGCACTTTCCGTCATCACGCTGTCATCGTGGAGAACGAGAGTTGGCACCTGCCCCAGCGGATTGATCCGGTAGAAGGAGGCGGGGATTTTGCCGTCCGGGCCGCGTTCGACGTCCTCGACCCGATAGGGAACGTCGCATTCGGCCAGCAGCGCCTCGACCGCCATCGATCCGGCGCCGCGCCGTGCATAGAGCTTGAACATGCCCCTTGTCTTGCCGCCTCGATCATGGAAAGGCAAGGGGTGAACCGGACCCCGCCCGTGAGCAAGCCCAGGAAAATGCGCTTCACCTATTCGACCGCCGATCAGCCGGTGCTGCAGCGCGCCGTCATCCAGGCGATCGAGAAGATCGGCGGCCAGCGGAAGCTCAAGAAGCTCTATGTCCAGCACCGGGAGAGCGTCGCGGGCGGGGAAAATTTCTTCGATGCCGCCGTGCGGCTGTTGCGCCTCAAGGTCGATTACGATGCCGCGGCGCTGGCCGCCACGCCGGCCTCGGGGCCGGTGCTGTTCATTTCCAACCACCCCTACGGCGTGCTCGACGGCATCACCCTGACCTGGCTCGCCACCAAGGTCAGGCCCGACACCAAGGTGCTGGCCAATGACGTGCTCTGCCAGGCGCCGGAGGCGGCCGCCAATCTCCTCCCCGTCGCCTTCGCGCCGACGCGCGCGGCGCGCGAGACCAATGTGAATTCGCGGCTTGCCGCGCAAAGCTGGCTGCGCGACGGCCATGCGGTCGGCATCTTTCCCGGCGGCGGGGTTTCAACCTCGGAGAAGCCGATGCGGGGGCCGGCCGTCGATCTGCCCTGGGCGCCCTTCACCGCCAAGCTCTTGCGCCTGTCGAAGGCCACCGTCGTGCCCATCTTCTTCGCCGGCCAGAACAGCCGGCTGTTTCAACTGGCCAGCCATCTGAGCCTGACGCTTCGCCTGTCGCTGGTCTTCCGCGAGACGGCGCGGCGCATCGGCACCCGCCTCAAGGTCCGCGTCGGCCGGCCCATTCCTTTCTCCGAGATCGCCCATATCGAGGATCGGGCCGAACTGGTGATGGAATTGCGCAAGCGCACTTTCGCCCTCGCCGGGGCGGCGGGCGGCGATCTGCATCTGCGCCAGGCCCGCATCGCCGGCGTCAAGCACAAGGCGGGCGACTGAACCGGCCGTCAGCGCGTAAACTGCTTGTACTTGATGCGCTTGGGCATGACCGAATCCTCGCCGAGCCTCCGCTTCTTGTCTTCCTCGTAGTCCTGGAAATTGCCCTCGAACCATTCGACATGGCTGTCGCCCTCGAAGGCCAGGATATGGGTGGCGAGACGGTCGAGGAACATCCGGTCGTGGCTGATGATGACGGCGCAGCCGGCGAAATCCTCCAGCGCCTCTTCGAGCGCGGCGAGCGTTTCGGTGTCGAGATCGTTGGTCGGCTCGTCGAGGAGCAGTACATTGGCGCCCGACTTGAGCATCTTGGCAAGGTGCACGCGGTTCCTCTGGCCGCCCGACAGGGTTCCCACCTTCTGCTGCTGGTCGGCGCCCTTGAAATTGAAGGCGCCCGTGTAGGCGCGGCTGTTCACCTCGCGCTTGCCCAGATAGATGACATCGTTGCCGCCGGTGATTTCCTGCCACACCGTCTTGTCCGGATCGAGCGAGTCGCGGCTCTGGTCGACATAGCCCAGATGCACGCTCTCGCCGATGTCGATGGTGCCGGCGTCAGGCTTTTCCTGGCCGGTGATCATGCGGAACAATGTCGTCTTGCCGGCGCCGTTGGGGCCGATGATGCCGACGATGCCGCCCGGCGGCAGCTTGAAGGACAGATCGTCGATCAGCAGCCGCTCGCCATACGCCTTGCTGAGGCCCTCGACGGTGATGACGTTGCCGCCCAGCCGCTCGCCTGGAGGAATGACGATCTGGGCGGCGTTTGACTTGAGCCGTTCCTCGTTGATCTTGAGGAGTTCGTCATAGGCCTTGAAGCGCGCCTTGGACTTGGCCTGCCTGGCCTTGGGCGAGGACGAGATCCATTCCTGCTCGCGCTCCAGCACTTTCTGGCGGGCCTCGTCCTCGCGCGATTCCTGGGCGAAGCGCTTGGCCTTCTGGCCGAGATAGGCCGAATAATTGCCCTCGTAGGGAATGCCGCGGCCGCGATCGAGCTCGAGAATCCAGGCGGTGACATTGTCGAGGAAATAGCGGTCGTGGGTGACGATCAGGATCGAGCCGGGATAATCGCGCAAGTGATGCTCGAGCCACTCGACGCTCTCGGCGTCGAGATGGTTGGTGGGCTCGTCGAGCAGCAGCAGGTCGGGCTGGCGCAGCAGGAGCTGGGTCAGCGCCACCCGGCGCTTTTCGCCGCCCGAGAGATTGTCGATTCCGGCATTGCCCGGCGGGCAGCGCATCGCATCCATCGCCTGCTCGACCTGGGATTCGAGGTCCCAGAGATTTTGCGCGTCGATGGTATCCTGGAGCTTCCCCGCCTTTTCGGCGTTCTCATCGCTGTAATCGGCCATCAGCGCGTTGTATTGGTCGAGGATCGCCTTCTTGGCGGCAACCCCCTCCATCACATTGCCCATGACATCGAGGGCCGGGTCGAGTTCCGGCTCCTGCGACAGATAGCCGACGGTCGCGCCCTCGGCGAGCCAGGCTTCGCCGTTCCACTCCCTGTCGATCCCCGCCATGATCCGCAGCAGCGTCGACTTGCCCGAGCCGTTGGGGCCGAGCACGCCGATCTTGGCGTCGGGATAGAATTGCAGGTGGATATTGTCGAGAACCTTCTTGCCGCCCGCATAGGCCTTGGACAGCCCGTGCATGTGGTAGATGAACTGGCGCGCCATCGGCGATTATTCCGTCTCTTTGCGGTTGGAGGGCGCCCTTCTAGCGGAAAGACTATTGCTCTACAATTGGCGGGTTGGCCGTAGTGAAAGAACCGATTGAAGCCCATGGAACCGCGATTTTCCGATATTTTCATCGTTACCTACGGCCGCGCCGGCTCGGCCCTTCGTGCGCTACAGGCTTCGCGCGCCCATGTCGCGGCCGCGGGCCTCGACAAGGTGAGCCATCCCTTCTACGGCGCCTCGCGCGGCCGTCGCTTCGACAGCGAGCGGGAAATCATCGAGCTGGCCCGCCGTTTCCTGCGCCATGGCAGCCCGGCCGCCACCGTCTGCGGCTTCAACGATGTGCGCTACGACGTGCCCGATCTCGAAGACTATCTCGACTTCCTCGCGGCCATAAGTGCCCGCCCGCAATCCCGATTACGCCACCACCATCAATTATGCCGGCATCGTGGTTGCGGGACCGCCGCTGGAACGGCTCTTTGACCGTCTGGGACTCGCCTACGACCCGGACGGGATCGCCGCGACGCTGGCGCAGGAGCATTCCTATGACGCCAAATCCGCCATGCTGTTCCGGGGCTGCCGGCTGCAGATTTCGTCCCGTCACGTACTCGACCGCCATCTCGAATATTACCGGATCGAAAATCCGTCGTTTGAAAAGGCCGGATCGACGATCATCGGCGGAATCCTTCTGCCGCGCGAAGGCCGTGAAATCGACGGGCCCTATTGTTCATCGCCCGGCCGTGATTCCCCCGTGCCGGGGAAATTCCAACTGCCCTCCCCCGGCGTGGCAAAGCGCTATCCCGGCATGGCACAGGCCGCGCACGCGCGCTTTTCAATCGAGATCACCAGTTTGGGAGGCGTGCACACCATAGCCATGCGCGTGGCCGGTGAGGAAATCGAGCTGGCAAAGTTCTATCCGGCGCCCGACGGCCGGCAGTTCAATCTCCACCCCGCCGTCGCCCAGACCGGCGAGTTGACGCTTTAGCGCCACCGAGCCCTTCGACCGGCGGAATGACGATCGCGATGGAGCCGGGACAATCGCGCAGGTGACGTTCGAGCCGACCCGATCAACGGCCGACTTTTTCAACACAGTCACAATGATGTCGTCGACGGCCGTAGCCTCGTATCCGCGTTCGGACGCTCCGGTGGCGGCGGACGAGCAGCTATATCGCCCGGTCGAGGTTACCAGCGCGCAATCCGGCTAGCGCCGACGGCTCCGACAAGAGCAAGCCCGGCTATCGCGATAGTGTACCATGTGGCGACGAAAAGCGGGGAGTCGTCGGTGCATTGGGCGGCGTAAAAGGTGGCCGCGATGCCGCCAGCAAGCAGCCCCGCGACCGCGCCTGCAAAGGCTGGTCTCGTCGGTGCACCGTGGCGCAGCGCCAGTAGGAAGATGACGAGCGGGCCGATACCAATTAGCGGAATAAAGGTCAGGCAAACCATGCTGTTGGTGCCGATCAACTTGGCCGCCCATGTGTCCGGCGGCAGAAGCAAGAGTTCGGCAACGACCGCCATGGCAATGAGCGCCGGGGCAGCCGCGAGATATGGCATCGCCTTGCGCCAGGTCTCGCCCGGCCGCGACAACGCGCGGGCACAGCCGAATGCACTCGCGGCAAGCGTGACCGCGAACACGAATTTGAAGAGAAAACGCGGTGTTTCGGCAGCGGTCGCAATATCGGCCCTCGGACCGAGCGTCGCAAAGAAGACGGCGGCGGCAAGGGCGATCGCAAGACCGACCGCGCCCCACCATGCGGACGAGATCGACGCGGCGGGCTGTCGTGCGTCCGCCACCAAGGCTTCGACGAGTTCGTTTGTATCCATCTCAATTCGGCCCAAACCGCTTGGCGATCGCGGTCAGGCCGCGATGGAGTGCTACGCGCACCGCCGTCTCGCTCATGCCGAGACTTTTGGCCGTCTCGCCGATCGAGCGCCCGCCGACGGAAATCGCCGCCACCACCGAGCGCTGGCCGGGGGCGAGCGTCTCAAGGGCGCGACCAATCTCCCGGTCACTGATGGTCTCGGGTTCCGGCTCGGCGAAGGTTTCGGCGATCTCGCCAATCTCGATCTCCACCCGGCGCCCACGGTGGCGAAAGGCGTCAATAAGCTTGTACCGCGCAATCGCATAGAGCCATGGCATCATGGGCGCGTCGTCCCGCCATGTATGGCGCTTCATGTGGATCGCAAGTAGCGTTTCCTGCACGACATCCTCCGGGTCGATTCCGCCCCGCACGATCTTTCGGCGGGCGAAGCCACGCACAAGGCAAGCTGCCCGCCGGAGGAAATCGCCATAGGCTCTTTCATCTCCCGCGATCGCGGCTCGCATAAGCCGGGCAAGTTCCGCTTCATCCTTGCCGTCCAAGTCTGCCTTCCTCCCCAATTACGATTGTAGACGGCCCCTTGTTACGTGGTTGGAAAAATTAAGTTCAAGCCACTCGGGCTTCCAATCACGAAGTCGTGTGACCCCATAGATGTAACACAGGGTCCGCAAGGATCGAACTAACCTTTGCGCGCTCAAAGAACGGGCGCGCCGTGCAACCCAACCGGAGAAGAGAAAGATGTCTACGAGATCAACCTTTAGCGCGGCCATTCTGGCCGGCGCCGTCACAACCGCCCTGGCGTCCTTTGCTGCCGCCGGGCCGCTAACCGACGCGGAAGGAAAGGCGGCGATGGCTGCGGGCAAGGAGAAGTGCTACGGCATCGCGCTCAAGGGTCAGAACGACTGCGCCGCCGGACCTGGCACCACCTGCCAGGGCACCTCGACCGTCGACTTCCAGGGCAATGCCTGGAAGTTCGCGCAAGGCGGCACCTGCGCCAAGGTGGAGGTGCCTGGCGGCCGCCACGGCTCGCCTGAGCCGCTGACACGCGACGTCCCGGCATAAACACACGCAACTTGCCGGAAAGCGGAGTCCACGATGAATGGATTGACGTCACGCCCGGATTCGCGCACGTCGGGAACCTTCCGCTTTCCGGCGCATCCCATCGCGGGTCTTGCAGGCACCAGCCTTAAGCACCAACATCTGCCGGCGATCCTGGCTGAGGGGAAGCAGGAGGGTTTCTTCGAGGTTCATGCCGAAAACTATATGGGTGCGGGCGGCCCGCCACACGATGCACTGACCCGGATCCGCCGCGACTATCCGGTGTCGCTCCATGGCGTGTGCATGTCGATCGGCGGCCCGCAGCCTCTGAATACAGCGCATCTCGCGCGTTTCAAGGCGCTTGTCGAGCGCTACGAGCCGGCGCTGGTTTCCGAACATCTCGCCTGGTCGACTCACGGCACGACTTATTTCAACGATCTGCTGCCTCTCCCCTATACGCAGGCGACGTTCGCGCGTGTCGCCGATCACATCGACCAAGTCCAGGAGACGATCGGCCGGCCGATCCTGCTCGAGAACCCGTCGACCTATGTCATTTTCCCGGAATCGACCTTGAGCGAGACCGGCTTCATCCGGGAACTGGTCCGGCGCACCAGCTGCGGCCTGCTTCTCGACGTCAACAATGTCTTCGTTTCGGCCACCAACCACGGCTACTCCGCGCTTGCCTATCTCGCCGATTTTCCGCTCGAGCATGTCGGTGAAATCCATCTGGCCGGGCACGCCGAGCAGGCGGATGACGAGGGCGACCTGCTGCTCATCGACAGCCATGACGGTCCGGTCGCCGGCGCGGTCTGGAAACTCTTCGATATCGTGATCGGCAAATGTGGACCCATTCCGACGCTGGTCGAATGGGACAGTGACATACCCGACTGGCCCGTTCTCAAGGCGGAGGCAGCTGCCGCACAGGCGATCCTCGACCGCCATTCGCACGGTTTCACGCTCGGCAAAGCCCATGCAGCCCGTTGACCGCCAATTCCACGGTCTCGGAGACCGGCTCGGCTATGCGGCCGGCTTCGCCCCCGCGCTGCTCGATCCCGAGCGCGCGCCGCCAGCTTTCGTCTCAGGGCCGAACGGCAAGACCGCAGGCAAGCGCTACAACATTTATCGCAACAACGTCACTGTCAGCCTCATCAACGCTTTGGTCGCGGTGTTCCCGGCGACCATGCGCATTACCGGCGTGGATTTCTTTCGCGCGATGGCAAGGTTTCATGCGCGCGCCACACCGCCAACCTTGCCGCTTCTGTTCGAATATGGCCGCGACTTTCCCGATTTCATCGAGCGCTACGAATACGCCCAGTCAATGCCTTGGCTCGCCGATGTGGCGCGGATCGAGCGCGCTTGGCTCGACGCCTATCACGCCGCCGACGCGGAACCGCTGACGCCTCAGGCTTTGGCTTCAATCCCTCCGGAGCAATTGGCCGATACCGTTCTGACGCCTCATCCCGCGACGCGGATCGTGCGCTCATGCTATCCGGCGGTCACCATTTTCGCGGCAAACCGGAGCGGCGGTCCAGTCGGCCGTATCGAGGCGGCCGAGCCGGAGGATGCACTGGTCGCCAGGCCCCATCTGGAGGTCATCGTGCGGCGCCTTCCACCCGGTGGCGCGGTCTTTCTGACGCGCCTCATCGCGGGCGAACCGCTCGGCGCGGCCGCCGCGGAGGCGCTCGCGGACAGCCCGGCATTCGATCTCTCTGCCAACATCGCCGGGATGCTCGAGGCGGGTGCTTTCACCGCGATCAATCAGGGAGGTTGATGACGATGGCTCTAGAACGGCAAATCGCCAGCAGCGACAGACGGCAAAGATTCGGCGGCCTCGTTGAACGGGTAAATGTCGTCGTTCGCGCGATTGCCCATCCGTCTCTGACGCAGCTCGTCTTGCGCTTCGGACTCGCGGTCCCGTTCTGGCGATCTGGCGTCAACAAATGGGACGGTTTCCTGCAACTGAACGATGTCGCCGTGCTGCTTTTCACCACCGAGTTCAAGTTGCATCTGCCGGGCGGCCCTTATCCTTTTCCCGCGCCCGGGGTCATGGCGTTCGCCGCCGGCTCGGCGGAAATCCTGCTGCCGATCCTCATGGTTTTCGGTCTGGCGACACGGCTGGCCGCGCTGGGGTTCCTTCTTATGACGCTGATCGTGCAGCTTACCGTGCCGGATGGCTGGCCGCTGCATCTGACCTGGGCCGCTATGGCGCTTGGCATCATGGCGTGGGGGCCGGGGCGGATTTCGCTCGATCACTGGATCGAGCGGCGCACGGGATGAGCTTTTCCGTCGGAGCCGGCCGCTTCCGCATTTTTGTCGTCATCGGCCGTCTGGATGGCTGCAACCTCACCAACGGCGAGGCGCCGTTCCCGGTACCATCTTTTTACCAAGTGTCAGATTTCGTCCACTAGCGAGCCGGGCGAAACAGAATGATGCTGCTATGCCACATAGTCGTCGTGTCTTCCTGCAAGATTTCGTAACCTGCCGACAAGACCAGACGTCTCATGATTTCCGGAGTGGTCTCGGCGAATCCCGGGTTGATCCGCGCCATAATCTTGGTTTTGTCCGAATAGTGGATAAGGACGACGGCGTCTCTCTTCAGGATCCGCATCATATTGTTCAAATAGGCCTCGATGAGGTGCGGCTCCAAGTGAACAAAAACGTCGAAGGACATCAAGAAATCAATTTCGTCATCCGGCACGCCCGGAAAATCCGATCCATTGTTTTGAATTGCAGTGATGTTGGCGGCTCTGAATGTTTGCGAAAATTCCGCCAGCATTTCCTTGTAGTAGTCGACCACATAAAGCCGCTTCATCTTGGTGAGGTATTGGGTCCACCGGCCGCCGCCGGGACCAATTTCGAGGCCAACGCTTTCCGGTTTCACATGGGGCAGGACATAAGTCTCCTTTACGAAGGCTAATGGCTGAACGGTCTCGGGATTCCCCCAATGCATGCCGTAAATGTCGCCGCGTGGCCGGCCATAAAGCCGCTCCAGATCGGACACGCAAACCAGCCTAACCCCATTGTCGGCAGGCTCATAGGGAAGTTCCTTGGCCCGAATTGCCCGTTCAAGTTCCTTGCGAACGGCATATCCTCGCCGCTCCGCCATGTAGACGGGCATCTTTTCGCGCCTGAAATTGCGGAGCATTTGCAGGTGAAGTTCGGTGTCAAGTTCAGGCATAAGCATATCTGATCGAATGCAAAACCATCTTCGAACATCCGCCAAATGGCGGCAGAGCAAGGACTTCGCCAATTCCACGAACGCCGATGCTCGACAAAATTCCGAATTGACCCGGAATTCTTAACTGCGGCGCCGTTCCTCGGCAAGTATCTTCTTCCGATAGCGCCCCTGCACGATATCGGCCATGAGCAGCGCCTCGAAGAGCCCTGACACTTCATACATGCGGCCGCACAGACGGGCGAATTGGCGCTCTAACCCGGCAATCCCTCACCTTTTGTCACGCCGTTTGCACTGTTGACATGGATCAATTCCCGTAACGGCGACGGCGGCTATGCATCTCGCGAAAAAAAAGGTAAGTTTATTTTTGGGGGAACCATGACGAAGACGCAATTGGCTGCGGGCGCCAAGCCGGCGCTGTGGCTTTCGACCATTGCCTTCACCGTCTGTTTCGCGGTTTGGACGATCTTCGCCATCATCGGCGTCCAGATCAAGAAGGACCTCGGGCTGAACGACACCCAGTTCGGCCTGCTCGTCGGCACGCCCATCCTCACCGGCAGCCTGATTCGCCTCGTTCTCGGCGTGTGGACCGACCAGTATGGCGGGCGCATCGTCTATGTCGGCGTGATGCTGTCGGCGGCAGTCGCCACCTGGCTTCTCACCTTCGCCTATGACTACCCGACCTTCCTGCTCGCGGCCCTCGGCGTCGGCATCGCCGGCGGCTCCTTCGCCGTCGGCATCGCCTACGTCGCGCGCTGGTTTCCAGTCGAGAAGCAGGGCACCGCGCTCGGCATTTTCGGCGCCGGCAACGTCGGCGCGGCGGTGACCAAGTTCCTGGCGCCGATGGTCATGGTCGCCTATGGCTGGGAGATGGTGGCCAATCTGTGGGCCCTCGGCCTCGTCGTGATGGCGGCGATCTTCTGGTTCGGTACCAAGGACGACCCGCATCTGCAGAAGCGGCGGGCCGCCGGCCTCAAGCCCGAATCGATGCGGTCGATGCTCCTACCGCTCAAGAAGATTCAGGTGTGGCGCTTCTCGCTCTACTACTTCTTCGTCTTCGGCGGCTTCGTCGCCTTGGCCCTGTGGCTGCCGCGCT
>CAYOZR010000095.1:11307-12600 GCA_964408555.1 uncultured Aestuariivirga sp. | reverse complement strand
GTTCGACGCCCCAGAACATCGTGATCGGCGGGGCGGCGGGTGCCTTCCCGCCGATGATCGGCTGGGCCACGGTTACCGGCTCGGTCGATTTGGGATCGATCGCGCTCTTCCTCATCATCTTCATGTGGACGCCGCCGCATTTCTGGGCGCTCGCCCTGTGGCGCGAGGGCGATTATGCCAAGGCCGGCGTTCCCATGCCGCCGGTGGTGGCGGGCGCGGCTGAAACCCGCAGGCAGATCCTGATCTATTCGCTGCTTCTCGTGCCGATCACCTTCCTGCCGTCTTTCCTCGGCACCACCGGCCTTTTCTACACCGTTGCCGCGGGTGTACTGGATGCCGCCTTCCTCTATTGCGCCTGGCGGGTCTATCGCCTGCGCGAGGGGGCCGCCGCCGACAAGGCCTGCAAGAAGCTCTTCGGCTTTTCGATCCTGTGGCTGTTCCTGGTTTTCGCGGCCATCCTCGTCGAGCGCGGCCTCGGCCTTGCCGCATTTCAACCGGTGATCGGATGAACCGGAAGGTGACGCCAACCCCCTTCGGCCCCGAAGACATGGCCCGCCGCAAGAAGCGCGCCTTGGCACTGGCTCTGGCACTGGCCGGGCTCGTGGTGCTCTTCTTCGTCACCACCATCGTCCGCCTCGGCGGTGATGTCGCCCTGCGGAGTTTCTGACATGGCCGCTCCCGATCGCGCCAAGAACATCCGGGTTGCCACCCTTGCCGGGGCCACGGCCGCCGCCATGCTGGGCCTGGCCTATGCCTCGGTGCCGCTCTACAAGCTTTTCTGTCAGGTCACCGGCTTCGGCGGCACCACCCAGACTGCCGCGGCAGCGCCGCAACAGGCCTCGGAGCGCACCATTGCGATCCGCTTCGATGCCAATACGGCCGGAAGTCTCGGCTGGAAATTCAATGCCGCGCAACTCGAGATGAAGATAAAGCTCGGCGAGCAGGCCATGGCCCATTATCGTGCCACCAATGTTTCGGACCGCCAGCAGACCGGCTCCGCCGTCTTCAATGTGACCCCGGTGAGCGCCGGCGTCTATTTCGACAAGATCCAGTGTTTCTGTTTCACCGAGCAGACGCTCAAGCCGGGCGAGAGCGCCGACCTGCCGGTCGTCTTCTTCGTCGATCCGGCGATCGCCGAAGATCCGGACGCGAGCTCGATCGATACGATCACGCTGTCCTATACGTTCTATCCTGTGGACGAACCCAAATCCGTAACCGCGGTGACGGCACCGGTGGCTGCGGGCACGAATTGATGGTGTAGGGGAAAATGGCTGACGTACCCGCACAAAACCA
>CAYOZR010000095.1:0-11297 GCA_964408555.1 uncultured Aestuariivirga sp. | reverse complement strand
TCACCATGGCGGTCGGCCTGATCATCTGGATGCGCTCGATGGGGGATGGCGCCGGCCTGTTCGGCCTGCGGGGCCCCGCCGTGTTCCTGGTTGGCGCCGCCGGCGTCGCCCTCACCATGTTCATGTGGTGGCGCGACGTGATCAAGGAAGCACATGGGGGCGATCACACGCCCGTCGTGCAGCTGCATCTGCGCTACGGCATGATCATGTTCATCGCCTCGGAGGTGATGTTCTTCGCCGCCTGGTTCTGGGCCTTCTTCGATGCCAGCCTGTTCAGCGGCGAGGCCATTCAGGCCTCGCGGGTTCTCGAAACCGGCGGCGTCTGGCCGCCCAAGGGCATCGAGGTCTTGAATCCCTGGCATTTGCCGCTGGTCAACACCCTGATCCTTTTGACCTCGGGCACCACGGTCACCTGGGCCCACCACGCGCTCCTCAACAACGACCGCGAGGGTCTCAAATGGGGGCTCGTCGCCACCGTCGTGCTCGGCGTCCTGTTCACCTCGATTCAAGGCTATGAATATGCCCATGCCGCATTTGCCTTCAGCCGCGACAATGGCGGCAACATCTACGGCTCGACCTTCTTCATGGCGACGGGCTTTCACGGCTTCCACGTCATCATCGGCACCATCTTCCTGACCGTGTGCCTGTTCCGGGCGATGGCCGGCCATTTCACCCCGAAGCAGCATTTCGGCTTCGAGGCGGCGGCCTGGTACTGGCACTTCGTCGACGTGGTCTGGCTGTTCCTGTTCTCCTGCGTCTATGTCTGGGCTTCGGCCGGCGCCGTCATTCCGGCCGAATGACCGCATAACATGGTATGATCGGGCCGCGCGGCAACGCCTCGCGCGGCCTTTTTTCATGAGGATCGCCGGATGAGCGATAACTATTACCCGCAACTGTCGCCACTGCAGACGGGCCTAGCCGGCAAGTGCCCGCGCTGCGGCCGCGGCCGGCTGTTCGACGGTTATCTCACCGTGGCGAAATCCTGCGCGAGCTGCGGCCTTGCCTATGATTTCGCCGATGGCGGCGACGGCGCCGCCTGGTTCGTCATGCTGATCGTGGGCTTCGTGGGCGTTGGCTCCATCCTGGGGATCGAGGTCGCCTATGCGCCCGCCTTCTGGGTGCATGTGCTGATCGCCATTCCGCTGCTGATCGTCCTGCCTCTCGCCCTGCTTCGCCCCATCAAGGGCGTACTCCTCTGCCAGCAATGGAAGACCGGCGCCGGCGAAGGACGGACGGGACAGTGAGCCGCCACTGGTCCTTCATTCTGGCTTCGGCCTTGGGCATCGCCGTGCTCTGCGGCCTCGGCGTCTGGCAATTGCAGAGGCTCGCCTGGAAACAGGCGCTGCTTGCCGAAATCGCCGCCCGCGCCGAGGCCCGGCCCATCACGCTGGCCGCGGCCCTTGCCGCCGGCGGCAATGCCGCCGACATCGACTTCGTGAAAGTCGCCGGCAGCGGTACCTATCTTCCCGCCGAAACCAAATTCATCATCCAGACCTTCGATGCCGGGCCCGGCTGGCAGGTGGTGACACCGTTGCGGAGCAGCGATGGCATTTTCGTGTTCGTCGACCGCGGCATCGTGCCGGATGCTATGCGCGCCAGTGTTCCAACACCCGCGGGCCCGGTCGAACTCTTCGGCATCGTCCGCCGCCATGGTTCCGGCCGCGGTCCCTTCACCCCCGACAACGACGATGCCCGCAATATCTGGTACTGGTGGGACGTCCCCGCCATGCTGTCCTTGAGCGACATTCCGGCCGATCTCAAGGTGGCGCCCTTCGTCCTGCAGCTCCTGCCCGTCGACGGCGATAGCTCCTTCCCGCGTCCGCAGCCGCCCGATGCCGGCTTGCGCAACAGCCACCTGCAATATGCCATGACCTGGTTCGCGCTGGCCCTGGTCCTGGCCGCCGTCGCTACCCTCTATGTCCGGGGACAGATGAAAAAAACCGGCGCTTGAAGCGGCGGGTCCCTCCCGCTAATTTGCGCCGCCCTTTGGAAGGACGTACCCTCTTGCGCTATGTTTCGACCCGCGGCGAGGCCCCGGAGCTCGGCTTCGAAGATGTGCTGCTGACCGGCCTTGCCCGCGACGGCGGCCTCTATGTGCCGGCCCACTGGCCGCAGCTTTCCGCCCATGCCTTGCGGCTGCTGCGCGGCAAGAGCTATGAGGAAGTGGCCCTGGCCGTGATGGCGCCCTTCATCGCCGGCGCCATTCCCGAGGCGGATCTGAAGCGCATGATCGCCGAGGCCTATGGAAGTTTCGGCCATCCCGCCGTGGCGCCGTTGAAGCAGCTCGACGACAATCGCTGGCTGCTGGAGTTGTTCCACGGCCCAACTCTCGCCTTCAAGGACGTGGCCATGCAGCTCCTGGCCCGGCTGATGGATTGGGCGCTCGCCAAGCACCGCGCCAACGCCACCATCGTCGGCGCCACCTCGGGCGATACCGGCGGGGCGGCCATCGATGCCTTCAAGGCCAGCCGCCATGCGGCGATCTTCATCCTCCATCCCCATGGCCGGGTAAGCGAGGTGCAGCGCCGCCAGATGACCACCGTCACCTCGCCTTCGGTCCACAACATCGCGCTGCAAGGAAATTTCGACGACTGCCAGGCGGTGGTGAAGGCGCTGTTCAACGATCACGGCTTCCGCGACCGGGTGGGGCTGGCCGGCGTCAATTCCATCAACTGGGCGCGCATCATGGCCCAGATCGTCTATTATGTGACGGCGGCCCTCTCGCTTGGCGGTCCCGACCGGGAGGTGAGCTTCTGCGTGCCCACCGGCAATTTCGGCGACATATACGCGGGGCTCGCGGCCAAGCGCATGGGAGTTCCCGTCGACCGCCTGGTCATCGCCACCAATGTCAACGACATCCTCGCCCGCACCCTGGCGACCGGGCGTTATGAGACGAAGGAGGTCAAGCCGTCCTCGAGTCCGTCCATGGATATTCAGGTGTCGAGCAATTTCGAACGGCTGCTCTTCGAAGTGTACGGCCACGACGTCAACATGCTGCGCCGGCTGATGGCGGGCCTGGCGCAGTCGGGCGCCTTCACCATCGGCGAGCGGGAATTGCAGGCGATCCGCAATGAATTCGATGCCGGTACCGCCGATGAACCCGCCACCGCCGCAGCGATCCGCGACACGCTGGCCGCAACCGGCGAGCTCCTCGATCCCCATACGGCGGTCGGCTATGCCGTGGCCCGCCGGCAGGAGCCTTCGGCCAGCCCCATGGTGACGCTGGCCACGGCGCATCCGGCTAAATTCCCCGACGCGGTCGAAAAGGCGTGCGGCGTAAGACTCGGTTTACCCCAGCGCCTCGCCCACTTGCTGACCGCCGAGGAACGCTTCACAGTGCTGCCCAACGATGTGGCGGCCGTCCGGGATTTCATCCTCGCAAAGCAAACGGCCTGAGCAAAGAGTAAGTCATGAGCGTCGAAATCACCTGTCTCCCCAACGGCCTCTATGTGGTGACCCACCAGTTGCCGCATCTCGAGACGGTGGCGCTCGGCATCTGGGTCAAGGCGGGTGCCCGCGACGAGCGGCCGGAGGAGAATGGCATCGCCCATTTCCTCGAACACATGGCCTTCAAGGGTACCAGCCGCCGCTCGGCCCGGGCCATCGCCGAGGAAATCGAATCGGCCGGCGGCGAGATCAACGCCGCCACCGGCATGGAAACCACCACCTATTTCGCCCGGGTCCTCAAGAACGACTGGAATCTCGCCCTTGACATTCTCGCCGACATCTTCATCGACTCGGCGCTCGATCCCGAGGAGCTCGAACGCGAGCGCGACGTGATCCTGCAGGAAATCGCCGCCGCCCACGACCAGCCCGACGATCTGGTCTTCGATCTGGCCCAGGCCGCCTGCTACGGCGATCATCCGCTCGGCCGCTCCATTCTCGGCACCGCCGATCTGATCGGCGGCGTTTCCCGCGACCAGATGCTGGCCTGGCGCGGCCGCAATTACTGGGCCTCGCGCATCGTGGTGGCGGCGGCCGGCAATATCGACCATCGCGCCTTCGCCGCCGAAACCGAGCGGCTCTTCGGCAAGATCGAAACCGGCCAGCAGCCGCAGCGCGAACCGCCCGTCTTTCTGCCTAAGTCCGAGACCGCGCCCAAGCCCCTCGATCAGGCCCATCTGGTGCTGTCCTTCGCCGCCCCCGGCTATCGCGATCCCGACATCTATGTGCTGCAGGTTCTCTCCAACATATTGGGCGGCGGCATGTCATCGCGGCTGTTCCAGGAGGTGCGCGAGAAACGCGGCCTGTGCTACAGCGTCTTCTCCTTCGGCTCGGCCTATGAGGATGGCGGCCAGATCGGCGTCTATGCCGCGACCTCGCCGGAACATGCGCCCGAGCTCCTCAATCTCACGTCGGACATCATGTTGTCGGTCGCCCGCGATGTGACCGAGGCCGAGATTGCCCGCGCCAAGTCGCAGCTCAAGGCCAGCCTGGTGATGAATCTGGAAAGCGCCTCGGCCCGTTGCGACCAGATCGCCCGGCAGTTCCTCGCCTTCGGCATGGTGCCGTCGATCGCCACTTTGGTGGCCAGGATCGAGGCGGTGACCGCCGGGCAGGTTCGCGAACTGGCGGAGAGGCTGTTCAAGTCGCGCACCCCCGCCTTCAGCGCCGTCGGCCAGTTGTCGACTCTGTCGAGCTACGACGAGATCGCCGGCCATTTTTCCTGAAGCGGAGCGGGCGGTGGTCTTCCTCAGGTCCCCCTTCGCTGCCGATCTTCCGCCGGTGCTGCGCAACGGCACCGTCGAATTGCGTTCCCCCGAAACCTCGGACTATGAGACCTGGGCCGATCTCCGCCTGCGCAGCCGCGAATTTCTCACAGCCTGGGAGCCCGTCTGGCCCTCCAACGACCTGACCCGCGCCGCCTTTCGCGGCCGCATCAAGCGCTACTGGCGCGATATCGAGGACGACGCGGCCTACCCATTCTTCATCTATTCCTCTGGCGAGCGGCAATTGCTCGGCGCGCTCACCTTTTCCAATGTGCGCCGCGGCGTCGCCCAGACGGCGTCGCTCGGCTATTGGATCGGCGCCCCCTATGTGCGGCGCGGCCTGATGACTTCGGCGGTCGGCCTCGCCATGGGCTTTGCCTTCGATCACTTGCAGCTGCACCGGATCGAGGCGGCCTGCCTGCCCAACAATACGGCGTCGATCGCGCTGCTCACGCGCTGCGGCTTCGAACGGGAAGGACTCGCCCGGCACTATCTCAAGATCGCCGGCCTATGGCAGGACCATCTCCTCTTCGCCCGCCTCGCCGATCGCTGACGCCACGCGGCTTGCCTTGCCGGCCATGGCAGGGGTAGCTAGGCGGCAATGAGTCGTAAGCAGGACGAGCTACGGAGTCGCCGCGCCGTGTGGTGGCGTTGGGTGCTATTGGCGCTGGCTATTCTATTGCCGGTCCGCCACGGCCTCGCTGCCGATGCGATCGATGCCGCGCTCAAGCTGCCCAGTCTCGATCTCGTGCCGTATCTGAGCTGGGTCGAGACTGACAAGCCCGCCGTTGCCGTCGAACGTCCCTCGGACGGCGCGACGGCAAAGGAATTGATGAAGCTCGAGGCCAGGGGGGCGGGGCCGTTGCACCGCTGGGCGGTGTTCGGACTGGTCAATCGCGGCGCGGCGCCACGGGATCTGGTGATCGAGATACCGTATCAGGGCTTTGCCGGTTCCGGCATGCTCTGGCCCAGGCCGCTGGGCGGCCGCGTCGTCAGCGTCGCCACCGCCGGGGAAATTGCCTTGCAACCTTCGCCGTCGGCCGGCCGCGATGTCTATGGTCTGATCCTTGCGCCCGGCCAGACCGCCGCCATCGCCTTCGAGATCGGCAATCTCAATCAGCCGGCCATGACCCTGTGGCAGCGCGAGGCTTACGAAGCCCAGAAGGATTCCTACTCCTTCTTCCGCGGCGCCCTGCTTGGCATCGCCATGCTGCTGGCGGCCGGCATGATCGTCCTCTACGCCATCCGCTCGCGCGCCGTCTTCCTCGCCGCGGCCGGCTTCGCCTTCTCCGGCGTCGGCTTCATCGCGCTCGAGGCCGGACATTTCCCGGTCCTCGCCCGGCTGCTGCAAATGCCCGCCTTCACCCTGCTGGAAGCCCGCGCCGTGGTCGAGGGCCTGATGGCGGCCTTCCTTATCCTGTGCCTGGTGAGCTTCACCGAATTGCGCCGGGCCATGCCGGTCATCGGCAATCTCGTCCTGCTGGCGGGGGGCTTGGCCTTCGCTCTTCCGGTCTACGGCCTCGCCGAGCCGGTCCAGGCTGCCGGCATCGCCCGTCTCGTCTTCGCGGCAACCGCGGTCTTGGGATTCATCGTCGTTTTCATCCTGTGGCGCCGCGGCGAGGCGCGGGCCGAAACCGTGCTGCTCACCTGGTCGACACTGGTTCTGTGGACCTTCCTGGCCGCCGCCGCCGCCCTGACACCGGGCCGCGATAGCCTGATGACGCCGCTTCTCCTGGCGGGTCTCGGCGCCGTTCTCGTCATCATGGCCTTCACCCTGGTGCAGTTCGCCTTCAGCCAGGGCTTTCTGTCGCGGCATTTCTTTCAGGAATCGGGCCGCCGCGCCTTGGCTCTGGCCGGCGCGCAACATTACGTCTGGGACTGGCAGCCCGAGGACGACGAACTCTACATCGGCGAAGAGATCGAGCCGGCCCTGGACCTGCCGCCGGGCTTGTTGGGCGAGGCCGGCATCGAGGCCTTTCTCGAACTCATGCACCCCGCCGACCGCGGCGTCTATCGCGCCGCCGTCGATACCGCCGAACAGCAGGGCCGCGGCGTCATCGAAACCGAATTCCGCCTGCGTCACGGCGACGGTTCTTACCGCTGGTTCCAGCTTCGCGGCCGCGCCATGCCGGGTCACGGCCGCCGCGCCGTCCGCTGTATCGGCACGCTCACCGATGTGACCGGCGCCAAGCGCGCCGAGGAGCGCCTCCTCGACGATGCCGTCTACGACCGGGTGACCGGGTTGCCCAATCGCGCCCTGTTCTTCGACCGGCTGGAACGGGTGCTGGCGGAAGCGAAGGGCGCCGGGGCCCATGTGTTGCTCGTCGACATCGATCGCTTCAAGACCGTCAATGACGGTCTCGGTCATGAGGCGGGCGACAGTCTGCTGGCGATTGTCGGGCGGCGACTGGTTTCCGCCGCTCCCGCCGATACGGTGGCCCGCCTTCCCGGCGATCAATTCGCTATCCTGCTGGCGCCGTCCGATCCGCCGCGCGATGCCAAGCTTGTTGCCGAAAGCCTGCGCCAGGCCATCGCCAAGCCGATCGTGCTGGCCGAAGGGGAAATCTTCCTCACCGCCAGCATCGGCATTGCCGGGGCGCGAGAGACCGGAAATTCCGCCGCGCAGATGCTGAAGGATGCGGCCATCGCCCTCTATGAAGCCAAGCGGCGCGGCACCGATACCGCCGCGGTCTTCGATGCCTCGATGCGCGACGGCCGCGGCGAACTGGTGGTGCTCGAGCAGGAACTGCGCCGCGCCATCGAGCGCAACGAGATCGAAGTCCATTACCAGCCGATCGCCAGACTCGCCGATATGAATCTGGCGGGCTTCGAGGCGCTCGCCCGCTGGCGCCATCCGGTTCTCGGACTTCTGCCGCCCGAGAGTTTCATCGGCCTCGCCGAACAGACCGGCATGATCCGCGACATCGGCCGCGTCGTGCTGAGCGAGGCGGCGCGCCAGCTCGGCATCTGGCAGCGCGCCTTCCGGCCGGCCGATCCGGTCTTGGTCGCCGTCAATATTTCTTCGCTGCAACTGATCGACGCCCATCTCGTCGAGGATATCAAGGCGATACTGCACCGCGAGGGTGTGAAACGCGGAACGCTGAAGCTCGAAATCACCGAGTCGATCGTCATGCAATCGCCCGAACGGGCGGGGCAGATTCTCGAACGCCTCAAACAGTTCGGCATCGGCCTGGCCTGCGACGACTTCGGCACCGGCCATTCCTCGTTGTCGAGCCTGCGCATGCTGCCCTTCGACACGCTGAAGCTCGACAAGAGCTTCATCGCTTCCGGCGCCGGCGGCGAACGCGCCGCGGTCATTCTCGAGGCAATCGTCGCCATGGCCCATGGGCTCGGCCTTGGCATTGTCGCCGAAGGCATCGAGAACCAGGCACAGGTCGATCGCCTGGCTGGACTCGGCTGCGAATTCGGCCAGGGTTATTTCATCGCGCCGCCGATGACGGCCAAGCAGATCAATGAGGCCCTTGCCGGCCTTCCCTATGCTCCGGGTGCCGACAAGAAAGTGATTGCTTCGCTGTGGGAGCGCGCCGCCAAGGACCCCGTACCGCCGCCCGCCGCCGTTGAGCTTACCACGGCGGCGATTGCCGAAACGCTGGCGCGGCGGGAAGCCGCCGAACAGGCGCAACAGCCGCCGCCCTTGGGCTCCGCCCCCATGGCCCCGCGCATTGCCAGGCCGCCCGCCGCCGCGCCGCGGCCGGACGCGAAGGTGAGCCGCAAGCAGAAGCGCGCCGCGCGGCGAAAACGCCGGCCGGCGCCGGCCAAGCCGCAGCTCAATGGCTAAGTGGAATCCGGCTGCGCGTCAGCCGTGGCCCGCCTCGCCCGACAGCATGGCCGGATCGACACCGATCTTCTTGAGCGCCATGGTATATTTCTCGTCATGGTCGGTTCCGAACAGAAGTTCTTCGCCGCCGGCGCAATGCAGCCAGCCATTGAGCTGGAATTCGTCTTCGAGCTGCCCCGGCACCCAGCCGGAATAGCCGAGCGCCAGCATCGCCCGCTGCGGTCCCTGGCCGCTCGCCATGGCGCGGAGAATGTCGAGACTGGCGGTCAGCGCGATGTGCTCGCTCACCGGCAGGCTGGTGTCGGTGGAGAAATAGTCGGAGGTGTGCAGCACGAAGCCGCGTCCCGGCTCCACCGGTCCGCCGAATTGCACCGCCATGCGCATGACATCCTCGGGGATGCGGATACCGTCCTCTTCCAAGGCAATGTCGAGCCTGGCGACCAGATCGCCGAAACACAGCATCGGCGCGGCCTTGTTGACGATGATGCCCATCGCCCCGCTGGCCGAATGGGCGCAGACGTAAATAACCGAGCGGTCGAAACGCGGATCGTTCATCCCCGGCATGGCGATGAGCATCTGGCCGTCGAGATAGGTCGTAGCCTTCATGGGTGTTAACGATAACGCGAATCCACCTTCCCGTATAGAACGGCGTTCTGACGGGATCGTGATTGGCGAACCGCCGTTTCCGGGCCATATAGGTCTGATGAACCGGCGCGGCGCGATATTGTCCTGCCTGGCCCTGCCGCTCCTTTCGGGCGCCGCCCGGGCCGGGCTTGAGCGCCCTTACCGCGTCTCCCTCATTGCCGGGGATTTTGCCGGCGGCCGCCATCTGGCGGGCGTTCACGTCGAGCTCGACAGGCTGTGGAAGACCTATTGGCGCGTGCCCGGAGATGCCGGTATTCCGCCGCGGTTCGACTGGAGCGGCTCGCGGAATCTCGCCGCCATCGAGCTTTTCTATCCGCTGCCGAAACGCTATCGCGACGCCGCCGGCGAATCCGTGGGCTACAAGGACCGCGTCGTCTTTCCGGTCCTCGTCACGCCGCGCGAGCCGGACAAGCCGGTGCATCTCCGTCTCGATCTCTTCTTCGCCGTCTGCGACGTGATCTGCATTCCGGCCAAGGCCGATGCCACCATCGATCTCGCTCTGGCAAGCGCCGATCCCGCTTCGGCGGCACTCATTGCCGGATGGCTTGAACGGGTACCGCGACCGGCTGGCGCCGCGCGGCCCGTGACACGGGCCAGGGCCGCGACCGAAGTGGGCCAACCGGTGCTGCTGCTCGAACTCGCCGAACGCTTCGACGATGTCTTCGTCGAATCCGCCTTGACCGCCTATTTCCGCAAGCCAGAATTCTCCGAAGACGGCAAAAGCGCGCGCCTCGTGATCGACGGCCTCAAGGATGCGGCGGCGCTCAAGGGTGTGCGCCTCGATCTCACTTTGGCGCGCGGCGAGACCGGCCTTGAACAGCCGGTCATCGTTGGTTAAGTCAGCCCCACACCGCGGGGAGAATCCATGACGATCAAGCCGGGCGACCGCATTCCCCATGCCGAATTCGCCGCCATGACCGCCGACGGCCAGCAGAAGCTGGCAACCGACGTGGTCTTCGCCGGCCGCAAGGTGGTTCTCTTCGGCGTTCCCGGCGCCTTCACGCCCACCTGCAGCATGAATCACCTGCCGGGTTTCCTCAGGGAGCTCGATGCGCTCAAGGCCAAGGGCGCCGATACCATTGCCTGCACCGCCGTCAACGACGTTCATGTGATGGATGCCTGGGCCAAGGCGTCGGGCGCCGACGGCAAGATTTTGATGCTGGCCGACGGCAACGGCGAATTCGCCCGGGCCATTGGCCTCAACATCGATCGCGCCGAGGCCGGCATGGGCGAACGCTCGCGCCGCTATTCGATGATCGTCGACAACGGCGTGGTCAAGACGCTGAATGTCGAGGAAAAATCCGGCGTCAACGTCTCCGGCGCCGAGACGATTCTCACTCAGCTTTAGGCCGCCGCCGCTTCTTGAACGGCGCCAGGCCCTCACGCGCCAGTTCGTCGGCGCGTTCGTTATCGTTATGGCCGGAGTGGCCCTTCACCCAGTGCCAGGAAATCTTGTGGCGGGGCAGCGCCGCATCGGGGCGCTGCCAGGGCTCGGCGTTCTTCACCGGCTTCTTGTCCGCCGTCTTCCAGCCGTTGCGCTTCCAGCCGTGAATCCATTTGGTGATGCCGTCCTTCACGTAAGCCGAATCGACGTGCATTTCGACCGTACACGGACGATTGAGCGATTCCAGCGCCATGATCGCCGCCATCAACTCCATGCGGTTGTTGGTGGTTTCCGCCTCGCCGCCGCACAGCTCCTTGCGGCTGCCGCTGTAGTCGAGAATGACGCCCCAGCCGCCGGGGCCGGGATTGCCGGAACAGGCGCCATCGGTGTGGACGACGACCGGCTTGGTCATGCTGCGGGCTGGCCTTCGCGCAATTGGCGCGGCAGCTTGAACGAGACATTCTCCTGGCGCAGTGTCACCGTCTCGACGCTGACCTCGTAATGCGAGCGGAAGGCATCGATCATCTCGTTGACCAGCACCTCCGGCGCCGAAGCACCTGCCGTCAGGCCAATGGTTCGCAGGCCGCCAAGTGTTGCCCAGTCGAGATCGGCCGCCCGCTGCACCAGAAGGCCGCGCGGGCAGCCGTTCTTCTCGCCCACTTCGACCAGCCGCCTGGAATTGGATGAATTGGGCGCCCCCACCCCGAGCAGCAGAATGATGCGGCCGGCGATCGATTTGCCCGCCCCCTGGCGGTTGGTG
>CAYOZR010000094.1:0-12800 GCA_964408555.1 uncultured Aestuariivirga sp. | reverse complement strand
TTGGTGGACTGGGGGGGCTTTGGGGCATTTAACGAGCTCGGCGATGTCCTGCCCGCCAGCCGCGGGGGCCTGTCGGTCGACGGCAAGCTCTGTGCCGCGCCCTTCTACGGCGAAAGCTCCATGGTCATGTATCGCACCGACCTGATGGAGAAGGCCGGCCTCAAGATGCCGGACGCGCCGACCTGGGAGTTCATCGGTCAGGCGGCCCGTGCCATGACCGACAAGGCCTCCGAGACCTATGGCGTGTGCCTGCGCGGCAAGGCCGGCTGGGGCGAGAACATGGCCTTCCTGTCGGCCACCGCCAATTCCTTCGGCGCCCGCTGGTTTGACGAAAACTGGAAGCCCCAGTTCGATCAGCCGGAATGGAAAAACACGCTCGACTTCTACCTCAACCTGATGAAGGACGCAGGTCCTCCGGGCGCTTCGTCGAACGGCTTCAACGAGAACCTGGCGCTGTTCAACGCCGGCAAGTGCGGCATGTGGATCGACGCAACGGTTGCGGCGTCCTTCGTGACCAACCCGAAGGACTCCAAGGTCGCCGACAAGGTGGGCTTCGCGCTCGCCCCCGATAACGGCCTCGGCAAGCGCGGCAACTGGCTGTGGGCCTGGTCGCTCGCGGTTCCCGCCGGCTCGCAGAAAACCGAGGCGGCACAGAAATTTGTCTCCTGGGCCACGAGCAAGGGTTACCTCGAACTCGTCGCCTCGAAGGAGGGTTGGGCCAACGTTCCTCCGGGCACGCGCACCTCGCTCTACAAGAATCCGGAATATCTGAAGGCGGCTCCCTTCGCCCAGATGACGCTCGACTCGATCAACTCGGCCGATCCGATCCACCCGACGGTCAAGCCGGTTCCCTATGTGGGCGTGCAGTTCGTCGCCATTCCTGAATTCCAGGGCATCGGCACCACGGTGGGCCAGATCTTCTCGGCGGCGCTGGCCGGCGAAAAGACCCTCGACCAGGCCTTGGCCGAGGCTCAGGACGCGACGACCCGCGAAATGACCAAGGCCGGCTATATCAAGTAAAACAACTCCCATAAAAACTGGACTGCCCGGCTAAAACCGGGCAGTCATTTCCGCATCAGTCATCGTCCAGTGCAAGGCTCCGGAAGCCATGGCGACGCAACAGACGCGCATGCTCGGCAAATTGGCGGTAGCGCCTTCGGTTCTCGCCCTTTTTCTCTGGATGATCGTGCCGCTCGGCATGACCGTCTGGTTCTCGTTCCTGCGCTACAATCTGTTTGACGCCGATAACGTATCCTTCATCGGCACACTGAACTACAGGTACTTCCTCACCGACCCGTCCTTCTTCCTGGCGATGGGCAATTCGCTCAAGCTCGTCGGCGCCGTCCTCGTTATCAGCATCGGCGGCGGAACCCTGCTGGCGCTGCTGCTCGATCAACCCATCTTCGGCCGCAACATCGTGCGCCTCATGGTGATCGCACCCTTCTTCGTCATGCCCACGGTGAGCGCGCTCATCTGGAAGAACATGCTGATGCACCCGGTCTCGGGCTTGTTTGCCTGGATCATGAAATCCGTTGGCCTCGAACCCATCGACTGGTTCGCTTCGGCGCCGCTGACCGCCGTCGTCATCATGGTCGCCTGGCAGTGGCTGCCCTTCGCCACGCTCATTCTGCTCACCGCCATCCAGTCGCTCGACGAAGAGCAGAAGGAAGCGGCCGAGATGGACGGCGCTCCGCCGCTCTCCTATTTCTTCTACATTGTGCTGCCGCATCTGGCGCGGCCCATCACCGTCGTTATCCTGATTGAGACCATCTTCCTTCTCAACGTCTTCGCCGAAATCTATGTAACCGGCACCGGGGGACCGGCGGGCAATTTGCCGTATCTGGTCTATTTCCAGGGCCTCCTGAACTTCGATGTGGGAGGTGCCTCCGCCGGCGGCATCGTCGCCGTGGTCCTTGCCAACATCGTCGCCTTCTTCCTGATCAGGTTGATCGGGCGGAATCTGGAGGGCTGAGCCATGGCGCGCGCCCACTCCATGAGACGGCGGCTGGTGGCTTCGGGCCTCGCGTGGGGCGTGGGGTTCTTGATCTTCTTCCCGATCCTGTGGACCATTTTGACGAGCTTCAAGACCGAGCTGGATGCTTTCTCGATCCCGCCCAAATTCATCTTCTTCGACTGGACGCTGGAAAACTTCGGCATCGTGCAGGCGCGCTCGAACTATCTGCGCTTTGCCATGAACTCCGTCGTCCTGTCGCTGGGCTCGACACTTGTTGCATTGCTTTTCGCGATCCCCGCCGCCTGGGCCATGGCCTTTGCACCGGGCAAGCACACCAAGGACCTTCTCATGTGGATGCTCTCCACCAAGATGATGCCGCCGGTGGGCGCTCTTATTCCGATCTACCTGCTGTTCCGCGACATGGGTCTTCTCGATTCGCGCGGCGGCATGATGGTGGTGCTTTTCCTTCTCAATCTGCCGATCGTCGTCTGGATGCTCTACACCTATTTCAAGGAAATTCCGGGCGAAATCCTCGAAGCGGCGCGCATGGACGGGGCCTCCCTGTGGAAGGAGCTGGTCTATGTGCTGGCACCGATGGCCGTGCCCGGCATTGCCTCGACGCTGCTCCTCAATGTCATCCTCGCCTGGAACGAGGCCTTCTGGACGCTTAATCTCACCACTTCGGAGGCGGCACCGCTGACCGCCTTCATCGCCTCCTATTCAAGTCCCGAGGGCCTGTTCTGGGCCAAGCTCTCCGCCGCCTCCACGATGGCGATCGCACCCATTCTGGTGCTCGGCTGGTTCGCCCAGAAGCAGCTCGTGCGCGGCCTCACATTCGGAGCCGTGAAATAATGGGTACGATCGCTCTCAGGAACGTCCACAAGAAATTCGGCGACGTCACCATCATCCCGGGCGCCAGCCTCGACATCCGCGACGGCGAGTTCCTTGTCTTCGTCGGCCCCTCGGGCTGCGGCAAGTCCACGCTGCTCCGCCTCATCGCCGGGCTCGAGGATGTGAGCGGCGGCGAGATCGTCATCGATGGCGCCGACGCCGCCGGCGTGCCGCCGTCCAAGCGCGGCCTTTCCATGGTGTTCCAGTCCTATGCGCTCTATCCGCATATGAGCGTGCGCAACAATATCGCCTTCGGCCTCAAGATGGCGGGAATGCCAAGGGAGGAAATCGCCGCCAAGGTGGCCAAGACGGCGGCCATCTTGAACCTCACCGAGTATCTCGACCGCAGGCCGCGGCAACTATCCGGCGGCCAGCGCCAGCGCGTCGCCATCGGGCGCGCCATCGTGCGGGAGCCGAAGGCCTTCCTGTTCGACGAGCCGCTCTCCAACCTTGACGCGGCGCTGCGGGTTCAGATGCGCATCGAGATCATGCAGCTGCACCAGTCGCTTGGCGCCACGATGATCTATGTGACCCATGACCAGGTCGAGGCCATGACCATGGCGGACCGCATCGTGGTGTTGAACAAGGGCAATGTCGAGCAGGTGGGCTCGCCGCTTGAGCTCTATAACAAGCCGGACTCGCTGTTCGTCGCCGGCTTCATCGGCTCGCCGAGGATGAACTTCATCACCGGTGAAATGGCGGCGAAGTTCAAGGCTCACACCGTCGGAATCCGGCCGGAACATATTGCGCTATCGCCCAAGTCCGGCGGTTGGCAAGGCACCATCATGCTGGCCGAGCATCTGGGAGCCGACACTTTCCTTCATGTCGATGCGGGCAAGAACGGTCGTCTGACCGTCCGCGCGGCGGGTGAATACCCGCGGGGGCCTGGAACGAAAGTCCGGCTCGCGCCGGAGAAGGACCGCATTCATCGCTTCGACCAGAATGGAAGGGCGCTGAGATCATGAGGCTGAAGGACAAGGTTGCCGTCGTCACCGGCGGGGCCCGCGGCATTGGCCGGGCCATTGCGGAAGGCTATGCACGTGAAGGCGCGCGCGTGTGCATTGCCGACATCGAATACGAAGCCGCTGCTAAAACGGCGCGCGACACGGGCGGCGGCGCCTTTGCCGTCCGGTTGGATGTAACCAAGCTCGATTCGATCGACGCCATGGTCGCCGAGGTGGAGGCGAAGGCGGGCGGCATCGACATTCTGGTGAACAATGCGGCGATCTTCGATTTGGCCCCTATCGAGGAAATCACCGAGAAAAGCTATGATCGCGTTTTCGCCGTCAATGTGAAGGGGCTGCTTTTCACGCTGCAGGGCGTGGCCAGAAGCATGATCAAGCGCGGCAAGGGCGGCAAGATCATCAACATCGCTTCCCAGGCGGGCCGCCGCGGCGAAGCGTTGGTTGCCGTTTATTGCGCCTCGAAGGCCGCGGTCATCAGTATCACGCAATCCGCCGGCCTCGGCCTCATCAAGCACCGCATCAACGTCAACGCCATCTCGCCCGGCGTCGTCGACACGCCCATGTGGGACGAGGTCGATGCACTGTTTGCGAAATATGAAGGCTTGCCCAGGGGCGAGAAGAAGCGGCGCGTCGGCGAAGTCGTGCCTTTCGGCCGCATGGGCAAGCCGGAAGATCACGTGGGCTGTGCGATTTTTCTGGCCGGCTCCGAAAGCGATTACGTCGTCGCGCAAACCTATAACGTCGACGGCGGGCAATGGATGAGTTGAAAGGACAAGAACAATGTATCTCGAAAAGCTGAAGCTCGATGGCAAGGTCGCCGTGGTGACCGGCGCGGGTCAGGGAATCGGTGCGGCCTGCGCGCGGGCCCTGGGCGAAGCGGGCGCTGTGGTCATAGTCGCCGACTTCATGCCGGACCGCGTTGGGAGCAGCGTCGCGGAACTCAAGAAGCTCGGCATCCGGGCCCATGGCGTGAAGCTCGACGTGACGAAGTCCAAGGAAGTTGATGCCGTTGCCGCCGACATCGTCAAAACCCATGGACGCGTCGATATTCTCGTCAACAATGCCGGTGTGGCGCGCAGCGGCGTGAGAGCCGAGGACACAACCGACGAGCACTGGCGCCACCATATGGATGTCAACGTCGACGGCCTTTTCTGGTGCTGCCGCGCCTTCGGCCGCCAAATGCTGAAGCAGGGTTCCGGCTCGATCGTCAATATCGGTTCGATGTCCGGCTTCATCGTCAACAAGCCGCAGCCGCAGTCCTTCTACAACGCCTCGAAGGCGGCGGTGCATCATCTGACCCGGTCGCTCGCCGCCGAATGGGCCGCACGCGGCGTGCGCGTGAACGCGGTGGCCCCGACTTATATCGAAACGCCGCTCACCTCCTTTGGCATCAAGGAAAGTCCGGAGATGTACAAGGTGTGGCTGGAGATGACGCCCATGGGCCGCGTCGGCCAGCCGGACGAGATCGCCTCCGTTGTGCACTTTCTTGCCTCGGACGCGGCCAGTCTGATGACCGGCTCGATCGTGCTCGCGGATGGGGGATATTGCTGTTGGTGAGTTGATTGGCCCCGCCAAGCGGTACGAATAGATCGCGGGCCGGTTCAAAGTCTGTATACCGATAAAATACCCATGGACGATTCCTTTCGGAGCCGCACCCGGTCATGCCGCCGGCGCGATTGGACCGCCGGCAGTCGGCAACAATGCGGCACGGGCTCATTTCGAGGTCTTGCCGGTCTCCGGCGTGTCGTCATGGGTCGCGGCCTCAGCCCTTGAGCAATGATTTGAGTTGAACGGCGGGATCGGCGAGCTGCGCGGGGGTGGGCGCGGCGCGCCTGCCGATCAGCATCTCGGCAAGGCGGATATCGCGGGCGATGGAATTGCCCGGCCCGATGCCGCTGGCGCCGGCCAGCACGCCGTTGGCATCGAGATGAAATAGGATGAAGGCATCTTCCCTCACCTGCCGTCTGACACTCGATGTGCCGTCGCCGGGCAGGCCTGCGATCTGCAAGGTGAGATCGTATTGATCCGACCAGAACCACGGGACCGCCTCATGCACCTTGGCTCCGCCCAGCATGTTCTCGGCGGCCACCGCCCCCTGGTCCTGGGCGCTGCGCCAGGCCTCGAGGCGAAGCCGCCGGTTTCCAAAGATGCCGTGGGGAAACGAGCAGCAATCGCCCGCCGCGAAAATATCGGGATCGCTGGTCCGGAGCTGTGCGTTGCAGGCGATGCCGTTGTCGATTGCCAAGCCCGCCGCTTGCGCCAGAGAAACTTCCGGCGCCGCGCCGATTCCGGCGACGATGACATCCGCGCCGATCTTGTGGCCGCCGGCCAGGACAACGCCGTCCTTTTCGATGCGATCGATCGTAACGCCGGTCAGGATCGCAACACCGGCCGCCTTGTGCCGCGCCGCCACCACGTCGGAAATGTCTTGCGGCACGCCGCGCATGAGAATGCGGGGCTGGGCCTCGATCACCGTCACCGCGCAGCCGCGTTTGCTGGCGCCGGCCGCAAGCTCAAGCCCGATGAATCCGCCGCCGATGATGGCGATCCTGCGGCCGGGCGTGAATGCGGCGCGTAGCGCCACCGAATCCTCGAAACAGCGCAAGGCGCGCGCGTATTCTCCGCCGGGAATATTCAGTTTGCGGGCCCGCGCGCCGGTGGCGATCAGCAGCCGCGCATAGGGAATGCGGCGGCCATCGGCAAGGGTCACGGATTTTGCCGCGCGGTTGATCGCTGTAACGGCGACGCTGGAAATCCGCGTGACCCCGAGCGAGGCGAGCATGGACCCGTCGAGCAGCAGCACCGGCCGCGGCTCTTCCACCCCGGCGATCGCCGCTTTCGATAGCGGTGGAAGATCATAAGGGAGATGCGCCTCCTCGCCGATCAGTGTGATCGATCCCTTCCAGCCATGTTCGCGCAGGCCCACGACGGCCCGTGCCGCGGCCTTGCCGGAACCGACGATCACCATACCGGGCTCGGACATGTTCTAACCTATGTCGATGAGGATTTTACCGGCTTCGACTTTCGCCGGATAGGTCTTGAGATCGACGCAGGCGGGGGCCCCCTTGGCGGCACCGGTGCGGTAGTCGAATCGGCCATTGTGCTTCGGGCATTCGATGATGTGGTCCATCACCAGCCCATCCGTCAGGTAGGCATGCTCATGGGTGCAGACGCCGTCGGTGGCATAATACTTGTCGTCCGGCGAGCGGTAGATCGCGAAAGTCTTGCCGCCGTGATCGAGGCGCATCACATCCTCTTCGTCGATGTCGCCGGCCGCGCCGGCCGCGATCCACTGTGCCATTAGGTTCCCCTGCTTGAACTTCTCTACTGCGCCGCCGCGGTCATGGGCGCAACACCCTCTGGCAGCTTGCGCTCGATGCACCAGCCCGGCTCTCTCACCTGGCGCAGCAATGCCGGAACGATCTCGCGGTAGGCGGCAAGGATGCCTGGGTAGGGCGGCGGGCAATAGGCCTTGACCTCCTCATGCAGCGCTGGCAGCGCATGGTAGGGTACCATCGGGAACATGTGATGCTCGATGTGATAGTTCATGTTCCAGTAGATAAAGCGCATCACCGGATTCATGTAAACCGTGCGGCTGTTGAGACGATGATCGAGCACGTCCTCGGCAAGGCCGGCATGTTGCGTAATGCCCGTGATGACGTGGACCCAGGCGCCGTACATGGTGGGCAGCGGCCCGGCGAGCAGCATGGGCAGGATCGAGCCGATATCGACCGCATAGGCGATCACCGCCAGGTGGATTGCCAGCCAGATGCGGGCGACGAGATAGACCCTGGCGCGCTCCGTCTCCGGAATGAAAGTCGCTTCCTCTGGATCGAGGCGGCCGGACACATGCAGCGCCATCTTCTTGATGGCGGCAATGGTCTGCGGTACGGCAATGAACAACCCGATCACCTTGAAGATGACAGTCGGCCGCATCACCGCGATTTCCGGATCGCGTCCGACGATGATCGTGTCGGTATGGTGCCGTGCATGGCTCCAGCGCCATACCGTCGGTTCGCGCATGATCATGAAGCAGGCCACATGATAGACGACGTCGTTCATCCACGGCGTCTTGAAAGCGGTGCCGTGGCCGCATTCGTGCCAGCGCGAGTCGGCCGATGATCCGTAGAGCACGCCATAGGCGATGAAGAAGAGCAGCGCCCACAGGCTCGGCCAGAAATAGACGGCGAGCCCTCCGGTCACCAGGAAGGACGCGATCCAGATCAAGGTGTCGCGGATCGCCGGGCCGTCCTTGCGTTGCATCAGCTCCTTCATCCGCTTGCGCGGCATGGGTGCTACATACCACTGGGCCGAAACCAGGCCCAGTTCCCCGGCCCGCTTCGCTTCGGGGCCCACGAGGCTGTAGTCGCGCGGCGCAAACGGCATGTTCATGGCAAAGCTCTCTGATAAGATAAAGTCTACCGGACCGGTCTGTTTCAGACAATCGGCCGCTGCTCAACCCGCAAGAAGAGGCTATGCCTAATAAACATCGAGTCAAAACCGGAGTAGGTGATGAGCGCTTTCAGGTTTGGAAAATTCAATCCGGAGTTGCCCCAAGCGCTCAACCGATGTGGATTGCGGGAATAGACGCTGCATCCACGATCCGGCAAGTGCCCATGAGAATTCGACGAAATGGGTACTCAGGAACACCGGGCTCGGCTTGACAGGATAGTGTATTTAGAATATTTATTCCAAATAGCATAAGAATTGACAAATTAATTCCATAACGGTTGATTCACGGAAAGGCAAATGGGAACGCTGCTTGAGGCGCGGGGGGTCACGAAATATTTCGGTGCCATCACGGCGCTGCGGGATGTCAATTTCCATGTCAGCGCGGGTGAGGCGCTCGGGGTTGTCGGCGACAACGGCGCCGGCAAGTCGACCCTGATGAAAATCCTGTCGGGACTCTATGCGCCGAGCGAAGGGGCGCTCATTTTTGAAGGAAAACCGGCGAGATTCTCAAGTCCGCGGGAGGCCCGAAGCGCGGGCATCGAAATGGTCTACCAAGATTTGGCTCTCGCCGGGAACATGCCGATCTATGAGAACATCTATCTCGGGCGCGAACCCGGCACCAGGTTTGGCGGCCTGACAATTCTCAACCGCGAAAAAACCCGGCAAATGGCCCAGGAGCATCTCGACAAGCTCAAGATCCACGTGAAAAGCATCAACCAGAACGTCGAAGAGCTGTCCGGCGGTCAGCGCCAGGCGGTGGCCATCGCCCGCGCCACCGCGTTCAACGCCAAAGTCGTCATCATGGATGAGCCGACGGCGGCGCTCGCCATCAAGGAAGTGGGCAAGGTTCTCGACCTGATCAAATCCCTCAGAGACCACGGTGTCGCGGTGATCATCATCTCTCACCGGATGGACGACATCTTCTATGCCTGTGATCGGGTGATGGCGCTTTATCAGGGGACGAATTTCGCCGATGCGCCGCTCAAGAACACCAATCGAAACGAAGTAATCGGCTGGATCATGGGTACCAAGAGGCACGGTGAGGTGCCGGCCCATGACAAGGTGAACTGACATGGACTTGAGCGGTAGCCCGGCCCTATCCAAGTTTCTCGATACCTATGGCATCGTCGTCGTGGTGATCGCGATGATGGCGTTCCTCACCTGGACGCAGCCGCAGTTTTTTCTATCGGCCGACAACCTCTCCAACATCGTCAAGCAGAACGCTTCGGCGTGTCTCCTGGCGCTCGGCATGTTCGTGGTGATAGTGACCGCGGGCATCGATCTTTCGGTCGGCTCGATCATGGCGCTCGCCATGGTCTGTCTGGCGATCGCGGACAAGCGACTGGGCTTGCCATGGCCTGTCGTCATTCTGATCGGGCCGCTCATCGGCATCGCCTGTGGCTGGGTCAATGGGATCGGCCTGACCTGGCTCAAACTGCCGCATCCCTTCATCATGACCCTGGGAACGCTGAACATCGCGCGCGGCTTGACCAATCTCGTTACCAATGCCGCGCCCGTTTCAGGGTTGCAGCCGCAGGTGCGCTATGCCGGCCAGAAGGTTTATGGCTTCGACATCTTCAGCCCACCGGCCGGCGTTCCCGCGAGCCTCGTCATCGTGGTTATTTGCGCCATCGGACTTTGGTTCTTCGTGACGTGGACGAATATGGGCCGTCACATCTACGCCATCGGCGGCAACCCGCAGGCGGCGCGCGTGTCTGGCGTCAATGTCGACCGGGTCCTGATCTACGTCTACACGATCTGCGGTTTCTTCGCCGGCCTTGCCGGGTTGCTTCTCGCGGGACGCACCGACTCCGGCTTCCCCAACGCCGGTATCGGAGCCGAACTTGATGCCATCGCAGCCGTGATTATCGGTGGCGCATCCTTCTTCGGGGGCCGCGGCAACATTCTTGGTGTCCTGGCCGGCGTTCTCATCATCGGCCTCTTGCGCAACGGTCTCAACCTGAACAACGTCAGCGTCTTCTGGCAACAGATCCTGATCGGCCTGGTGATCATCGGCGCCGTTTACATCGATGTGCTGCGGAGACGGGCGGCCATGAGAACCTGACTCAATCCCCGCCCGGTGTTCCGTCTCCTGTACCGGGCGAGGTTCGTAATGGCAGGAGGCAATTGTGTTTCTTTGGGAGGATCTTAAATGAAAAAGCTACTGCTGACAGGCGTTGCGCTGGCCATGATGTCCGGCGCTTCATTTGCAGGGACCTATGTGCTCGGCATGAAGGGGCCGGGTGCCGGAAATCCGTTCTGGGCGGCGGTCGAAGCCGGCGCCATGGAAAAAGGCAAAGAGCTCGGTATCGACGTCGTCGTCCTGGCACCGCCGCAGGAATCCGACGTGCAGGCCCAGATTGCTCAGATCGAAGACCAGATCGCCAAGGGCGTCGACGGCATCGCGCTGGCTCCCACCGATCCGAATGCGCTGGCACCCGTTGTCGAGGCCGCCAAGGCCAAGGGCATCCCCGTGGTCTTCGTCGACACCAGGGGCATCAATGAGGGCGTGACCTTCATCGGCACCAACAATGAAGTGGGCGCCAAGCTGGCGGCCGACTTCATCTGCTCGAAGATCGAAAAAGGTTCGGAAGTGGCGATCCTTCAGGGCATCGTCACCCAGTCGACGGGTAAGGCCCGCGCCGATGGCGCCAAGGCCGGCCTCGAAGGTTGTGGCCTCAAGGTGATTGCCGAACAGACCGCCGAATGGGATCGCGCCAAGGGACTTGCCGTGACCGAGAACATTCTCACCGGCAACCCGAATATCAAGGCGATCTTTGCCTCCAACGACAACATGGCGCTTGGTGCGATTGAAGCTCTGAAGAACGCCAACAGGCTGAAGGACATAATGGTTGTCGGTTTTGACGCCAACCCGGATGCCGCCGCCTCGATCCTCGCGGGAGAGATGACGGCTTCGGTTGCGCAGGCCCCGAAGAACATGGGTGCTTTCGGCATCGATGCCCTGGTCAAACTGAAGGGCGGCGGCTCGCTTGACGTCTGGATCGACACCGGAACCGTTTTGGTCGATGCCAGCAATGCGGCGAACTACAAGTAATATGCGATGACAGGGCCGGAGTTCCGCCTGGAACTCCGGACTTCCCCATATTTCAAACCGGCTGCCGCGGCAGACGCCGTCATCCCCGACCGGTATCGCCAGCGCCGGCGCTGGAAGGCGTGAGCAATTCGAGTTTCAGGAACTGCAGCAGCATGACGGTCTTGGCATCGGCGATGCGGCCGTCGAGAGCCATCTGCCAGGCATCGGCCAAGGGCAGTTCGAGAACTTCGATGTCCTCACCCTCGTGGAGGTGACCGCCGCCCGCGCCGATCCGGGCACTGGCGCTATAGTCGGCCAGAAACATGGTGAGCCGCTCGGTGATGGCGCCCGGCGACATGAAGGTGTTGGCCGCGGTCCGGAGATTGCCGACGCGGTAGCCGAGCTCCTCCTCAGCCTCGCGGTATGCGCAGGCCTCGGCATCGCCGTCGTCGAGCAGCCCGGCGCATGCCTCGATCAACATGCCGTCGCCGCCATTGAGATAGGCGGGAAGCCGGAACTGGCGCACCAGTAGAACCGTGCCGCGCGCCCGGTCGTAGGGCAGCACGGCCGCGCCATGGCCATGGTCGTGCACCTCGCGCAGGAGGGTTTCGCTGCGGCCGTCGCGGCGCCGGTAGCGGATCGTATATTGGGTGAGCCGTGCCCAGCGTTGCGACAGGATTTCCGCTTTTTCGATTGCAATACGATCGGTCACCGCGTCGTCTCGCGTCTTATTACCGCGAATATCGATTGTGCCATCTGCATCTCCATGAGTTTCCTGACCGGCCGCGCTAGACGACGCCGATCCAAAACAGCGGGCTCAGGTAATCGCCGATGGCGTAGCGCGCCCGGTTCGGGCCTCGATACCGGCGAGGGTGCGCGACAATTGCACGAGATCGCCGAGCGCCTGCTGGGTTTCGAGTCCGTGTTTCGCCGCGTCGGGCTCGTAGCGCTCGATATAGACGCGCAAGGTAGCCCCTGCCGTGCCGGTGCCCGACAGCCGGTAGACGATGCGCGAACCCCCTTCGAACATTACTCGGATACCCTGACCCGTTGTGCGCGAGCCGTCGACCGGATCGTCATAGGCGAAATCGTCGGCGGCCGCGATACCATGCATGCCGGGCAGGCGGCCGAGCGTGTTGCGCAAGTCCTGGATCAGTCCACTGGCGGCGTCGGCATCGACCTCTTCGTAATCGTGCCGTGTATAATAATTGCGGCCGTAAGTCCGCCAATGTTCGTGGACGATTTCGGCGACACTCTGCCGCCGCTTCGCGATGATGTTGAGCCACAGCAGCACGGCCCACAGCCCATCCTTCTCGCGCACATGGTTCGAGCCGGTGCCTGCCGATTCCTCGCCGCACATGGTGACGCGGCCCGCATCGAGCAGGTTGCCGAAGAACTTCCAGCCGGTGGGCGTCTCATGCATCTTGATGCCGAGTTTTTCGGCGACCCGGTCGGCGGCGGCGCTGGTCGGCATCGAGCGCGCGATGCCGGCAATGCCGGTGGC
>CAYOZR010000093.1:0-12864 GCA_964408555.1 uncultured Aestuariivirga sp. | reverse complement strand
ATACACATCGTCTCAATCCGCTTGTGGATGAAACAATTTGTCAACACGGCCTAGCAGGCCAAACCTACTGGTGGCGGATTTTAGGCTCCAGACACGAAGCTGCGAAATCGAGACAATATCAATCAAATCAATTGGTGAGCCCGGCGCGGATCGAACGCGCGACCTACTGATTAAAAGTCAGACGCTCTACCACTGAGCTACGGGCCCGCAGCCATCGTCTTGCGAAGCGGGCGGACCATAGTTGCGGGGGGCCGTGGGGTCAATAGCGCGAGCAAGGTTAACGGCGCCAACACATTATCGCCATATGGCACCTGTCTGACGGGCAAAACCTTGGAGTTCTGGCGCGGGCCCTGCTTTGACAGGGGGGCAGAATCCTGAAATGACACGGGCCATCATGAGGCAATTGGCGATCGTCGTACTGGCGGCGGGCAAGGGGACACGGATGAAGTCCGCCCTGCCCAAGGTGCTGCACCGGGCGGCCGGCCGCAGCCTTCTCGGCCATGTGCTGGAAGCCGTCAAGCCGCTCAAGCCCGCCCGTACCGTGGTGGTGGCTGGCCCGCGGATGGAGGCCGTGGCGGAGGAAGCGCACCGCCACTTCGCCGGCGCCACGATCGCGGTCCAGAAACAGCCGCGCGGTACCGCCGACGCGGTGGCCACGGCGAAAGCCGCCCTCGCAGGTTTCTCCGGCACGGTGCTTGTCGTCTATGCCGATGTGCCCCTGATCCGCGGCGAGACCGTGGCCGCCCTGGCGGCTGCCGTTTCGGCCAGGGCACCGATGGCCGTCTTGGGCTTCAAGGCCGCCGAGCCCAAGGGCTATGGACGGCTGATCCGCAATGCCAGGGGCTGCATCACTTCGATCCGCGAGGAGCTCGATGCCTCGCCGCGCGAGCGCAAAATCAATCTATGCAATTCCGGTCTCATCGCCATCGATGCGGCACTCCTCTGGGCGCTGCTGCCGAAGATCGGCAACGCCAACGCCAAGCAGGAATTCTACCTCACCGACCTTGTCGGGCTGCTCGCCAGGGCGAAGCGTCGGGTGGCGCTGGTCGAATGTCCCGAGGCCGAGGTGGCGGGCGTCAACGACCGGGTTCAGCTTGCCGCCATCGAGGCGGCCTTCCAGCAGCGTTATCGCCGCCACTTCATGCTGGAGGGGGTGACCCTCGCCGCCCCCGAGACCGTGTTCTTTTCCGCCGACACGAAGATCGGCAAGGATGTCGTGATCGAACCCCATGTGGTCTTCGGGCCGGGTGTCGGCATCGGTAACGATGTCCGCATCCTGGGATTTTCACACATCGAAGGTGCCACCATCGCGGCGGGCGCCCGCATCGGCCCCTACGCGCGGCTCCGGCCCGGCGCCGAAATCGGCGCGGATGCTCATATCGGCAATTTCGTCGAGGTGAAGCAGGCGCGGATCGGCGCCGGCGCCAAGGCCAATCATCTCGCCTATATCGGCGATGCCAGCATCGGCGCCGGCTCCAACATCGGGGCCGGCACCATCACCTGCAACTACGACGGCTTCGAAAAACACCGGACCGAAATCGGCGCCAATGTTTTCGTCGGCTCCAATACGGCCTTGGTCGCACCCGTCAAGGTGGGCGACGGCGCCAATGTGGCGGCCGGCACCGTGGTGACCGGCGATGTGCCCGCCGATGCGCTGGCGATCGCCCGCAGCGGCATGCAGCTGCGCCTGGGCTGGGCGGCGAATTATCGCGAGATCAAGCAGGCCCGCAAGGCCGCCAGGCCCAAGGGCTGAAGGAGCAACCCATGTGTGGCATCGTCGGAATCCTCGGCAAGGCGCCGGTGGCGCCGGGCATCGTCGAGGCGCTGAAGCGGCTCGAATATCGCGGCTATGATTCAGCCGGTGTCGCAACGATCGAGAACGGCGAGATCGGCCGCCGCCGGGCGCCGGGCAAGCTCAAGAACCTGGAGGAGCGGCTGAGCGCCTCGCCGTTGCTCGGCACCTCCGGCATCGGTCATACCCGCTGGGCCACCCATGGCGCCGCCAACGAGACCAATGCGCATCCGCACATGGCGGGAGACGTGGCGATCGTGCACAACGGCATCATCGAGAATTTCCGTGAACTGAAGGATGAATTGCTGGCGGTGGGCATCGTCTTCGAAACCCAGACCGATACCGAAGTGGTGGCGCAACTGCTGGCCCGTGAGCGCAAGCGGGGCAGGAGCCCGCGCGAGGCCGTCCGCAATGTGCTGCCGCGCCTTGCGGGTGCCTTCGCGCTCGCCATCCTGTTCAAGGGCGAGAACGATCTGCTGATCGGGGCGCGCAAGGGCAGCCCGCTGGCGGTCGGCCACGGCGAGGGCGAGATGTTCCTCGGCTCCGATGCCATCGCACTGTCGTCCTTCACCAACCGCGTCACATATTTGGAGGACGGCGACTGGGTAGTGCTGACGCGCTCCTCTTGCGAAATCTTCGATGCCGAAAACCGCGCCGTATCGCGGCCCATGAGCTTCTCGCAAGCCTCTTCCATGCTGGTCGACAAGGGCAATCACCGGCATTTCATGGCCAAGGAAATCGCCGAGCAGCCGGAAGTCGTGGGCCATACGCTCGCCGAATACATCGACTTCGCCGAGCGCGCGGTGCGCGTGCCGGAGAAGCTGCCGTTCGATTTCAAAACGCTCGACCGGCTGACGATTACCGCCTGCGGCACGGCCTTCTACGCCGGCCTTGCCGCCAAATACTGGTTCGAGCGCCATGCCCGGCTGCCCACCGAAGTCGATATCGCCTCCGAGTTCCGCTACCGCGAGGCGCCGCTGCCGAAGAACGGCCTGGCCATCGTCGTCTCGCAATCGGGCGAGACCGCCGACACGCTGGCGGCATTGCGCTATTGCAAGTCCCAGGGCCAGCACACACTGGCTATTATCAACGTGCCGGAATCGACCATTGCCCGCAAAAGCGAACTGGTTCTTCGCACCTATGCCGGCCCCGAAATCGGAGTTGCCTCGACCAAGGCCTTCACCTGCCAGCTTGCCGCACTCGCCTGCCTCGCCATTCTGGCGGGCAAGCTGCGCGGCACTGTCAGCCGGGCACAGGAAATCGAATTGGTCGGCGCTTTGATCGAGGCGCCGCGCCACATGGCGGAGATCCTGAAAGAGGAAAAGCACATCGCCGCGGTTGCCCGCGAAATCGCCCATGCCCGCGACGTGCTGTTTCTTGGCCGCGGCATCAACTATCCGATCGCCCTCGAAGGCGCGCTCAAGCTCAAGGAAATCTCCTATATCCACGCCGAGGGCTACGCGGCGGGCGAGCTCAAGCACGGACCGATCGCCCTCATCGACGAGAACGTGCCGGTGATCGTCATAGCACCCCGCGACGAACTCTATGAGAAGACCGTCTCCAACATGGAGGAAGTGGCCGCGCGCGGCGGCAAGATCGTGCTCTTGACCGACGACAGGGGGCGCGCCTCCAATGCCCAGAAGGCGTTCCGGCGCATCCGCGTGCCGCAGGCCCATGCCTTCATCAGTCCGCTGCTCTATGCCGTGCCGGTGCAGCTTCTCGCTTATCACGCCGCGGTGTTCATCGGCACCGACATCGATCAGCCGCGCAATTTGGCGAAATCGGTGACGGTGGAGTAGGGCACCTCAGTGGCTGCGGCCGCCACGCGGGCGATAGGACTTGTTCCTGGGATCGAAGCCCTCGAAATACTCGCGCACCTGCGGGTGGCGCACCGGATCGCCGGTGTCGTCCGGCAGCAGGTTCTGCTCCGAGACATAGGCGACATATTCGGTATCGGCGTTCTCGGCCAGCAGGTGATAGAAGGGCTGGTCCTTGCGCGGGCGGACTTCCTCGGGAATCGACTGCCACCATTCCTCGGTGTTGTTGAACACCGGATCGACGTCGAAGATGACGCCGCGAAACGGGAACAGGCGGTGCTTGACCACCTGGCCGATGGCGAATTTGGCTGCCGGGAGCGGGTTCATGAGGATTGATTGCCAAGAGCCGCACCGGAAGGCAAGAGGGGAACATATGCGGCTCGACCTGCCATGACCGAAATCCTCAATCTCGCCATGCCCTTCTTCGGGCTGATCCTGCTCGGTGTCGTCGCCACGCGCTTCTGGCACATCGGCGAGGAAGGGCTTGCCTGGATCAACGTGTTCCTCATCTACTTTGCCCTGCCGTCGCTGATTTTTCTGGTCGTCGCCGCCGCGCCCTTCGAGAAACTCATCGATTGGCCCTATGTGACGGCAACGTCGGCGGTGACGCTGGCCGCCTTTCTTACCATGTTTGCCGCCTCGATGTGGCTGTGGGCAACACCGTTCAAGACGGCCGCCCTGCAGGGAACCTCGGCGAGTTACGGTAATGTCGGCTATATGGGCCTGCCGCTGGCGGTTGCCTTCTTCGGGCCCGAGGCGGCGGTACCGGCGGCGCTTGTCTTCTGCTTCGATTGCACCGTGCAGTTCGTGACGACGGCATTTCTGGCGACGCTCGCCCACGAGAAAAACGAAGACGCCCACTGGGGCGCGGTCGCCTTACGCATATTGAAGCAGGTTTTCACGCATCCCTTCATCATCGCCACCATCCTCGGCGCCATCGCCTCGGCGCTCCGGTTCAAGGCGCCCGGCGCGCTTGGAACCATCCTCGAAATGCTGATGAAATCGGCGGGGCCCAGCGCTCTCTTCGCCCTCGGCGTCACCGTGGGATTGCCCAAATTCGCCGGCATCGGCCGGGAACTGCCGCTGGTGGCGGCGATCAAGACGGTGCTTCAGCCGCTCGCCGCCCTCGTCGTCGTCGGCCTCATCCCCGGCCTCGATCCTTTATGGCTCCATGTGGCGGTGATGATGGCGGCGCTGCCCACCGCCTCCAACGCCTTCATTTTGGCCAGCCAGTACAAGGCCTATGTCGAGGGCGCCTCGACGGCGGTGATCGTCACCACCGTTATCTCCGCTGCAACCATTCCGCTGCTCGTCTATTTCATCAAGGCGGGCGTCCTGCCGTGAAGGCGCATGGCATGGGGGAGCGGTCCGGCCGTGCCAAGTCCGCGCCGCATCACGAAACGGCGCAGCGGCGCGAAGTTCTGCAGCATGGCGAGGCCGGTGGCGCGCGCGCCTTGCATCGCGAGGAAGCCCGAAAGCAACGAGCGATTCATCAGGTCGATCGCCTGCTGGCGCGGCCGCACATCGCGGCGGCGCAGGACATCGTAATCGCGCATGACCGCGTCGGCGCCCGGATCGGCGCTGGCCAAAATGAGATCGGCCGCCTGGGCCGCATCGCGCAGCGACATGTTGAGGCCCTGGGCGCCGATGGGCGGCACCACATGACCGGCCTCGCCGACCAGCAGGGTGCGGTTGCGGGCGAATTGCCGCGCCACCAGTCCGCGCATCGGAAAGGCCTTGCGCGGCCCCACATCCGAGACGAGACCCAATTCGCCATGGCAGGCGATCTGGATTTCAGCGGCGAGTGTTGCATCGTCAAGCGTCATCAATTGGGCGGCGCGGGCGGGGCGCTCCATCCACACGAGGCTCGAGTGGTTTTGTGGCATGGGAACCGTGGTGAAGGGCCCCGCCGGCCTGTGGTACTCGGTCGAGACGTCGAAATGCGGCGCCGAATGGGTGAAGCTCGTGGCGATTGCCACCTGGTCGTAGGACCACTCATCGGTGCCGATGCCGGCCGCCTGGCGCAGCCGCGAAGCGCGGCCGTCGGCGGCGATCAAGACTTTGCCGGAAACTTCCGGGCCACCCGCCAGCCTGACCGCGATCGTTCCATCGCCCGTCACCGCGCCGGTTGCTTCATCCTCGATGAATGAGACGCCGAGTTCCGCGGCCCGCGCCCGCAGCGCCGGAATGAGCAGGCTCAAGGGAATGTTCCAGCCGAAAACCTCTTCGCCCAATTCCGTCGCATCGAAGGAAAGCGTGGGTGCCTTGATAGCCGATCCGGTATCGTCGACGAGGCGCAACTTGCGCAAAGGTGCCGTCTGGGCCTGCAGCGTGCCGGGCCATATGTCGAGGTATTGCAGCATGCGGATCGACGGTTGCATCAGCGCCACGGTGCGCGGATCGGCCTCGGCGGGCGCCTTGCCGGTTACCAGCGCCGTGCGCTTTCCGTCCCTGGCAAGCAGCGCCGCGGCGGCAAGTCCCGCCGGTCCCGCGCCGGCGACGATGGCATCGAAATCGCTCATGGCGGCAAATTGCCCGCTGCGGCGCCGGCATTCAAGAGAAAGCCTTGTCGCGGCGGGCAGGGCTGATAGGTTGCGGCGATGACCGCCCTTTTGCTGCGACAAGTGAGCGATGCCTCCCGCCTGCTGGTGTGGTTCTGTCTTGCGGTGATCGTGGCGGCGGCGTGGGCGGCCCTGGTCTATCTCATGCATGGCGGCGGGCCGGGACTCTACGAATTGGTCTGCGGCGCCGATGGGGCAGGGGTGGCGGCGGCGCCCGCGCTCTTCGCCATGTGGCTGGCCATGGCGTTTGCCATGATGTTACCCACCGCCGCACCGATGATCGCCACCTATCTCGATATTGCTGGGGCGGCCCGGGCAAAGCAGATGACAATCGTCTCGCCCCTGGTTCTGGCGGGGGGCTACATGGCGGTGTGGATCGCCTTCGCCGGCGCGGCGGCGGGATTGCAAGCGGGCCTGCGTTCGACCGGACTCGATCTTGCCGCTCCCCCTGTTGCGGCGGCGCTGTTGATTGCTGCCGGGGCCTACCAGTTCTCGACCCTCAAACATGCCTGCCTGACGAAATGCCGCCGCCCCATGCCCTTTTTTCTGGCCAACTGGACGGCGCGGCCGTGGGGCGTCTTCCGCATGGGATTGGCACAGGGTGCCCTGTGTCTTGGCTGCTGCTGGGCGCTGATGCTGTTGGGGCTCGCGGCCGGCCTCATGAATGTGGCGTGGATGGCGGCGGCGGGGGCGCTGATGGTGCTCGAGAAGACCTTGCCCGCGCCCAAGTTTCTGACTCGGGGTCTGGGCTTCGGGCTGATCGCGGCGGGTGCCGCGGTGCTGATGGCGAATTACGGAGGATAGCATGGCGGCAATCGAACCATGGTCGATCAAGGGTGAGCTGATGCTCTCGTGCAACTGCACGGTCTTCTGTCCCTGTGTCATCTCGCTCGGCAAACATCCGCCCACCGAGGGATATTGCCAGACCTGGGGCGGCATCCGCATCGACAAGGGGAATTTCGGCGCGATCGACCTCTCCGGCATCGCCCTCGGACTGATGATCGAAATTCCGGGGCAGATGAGCCGCGGCAACTGGAGTGCCGGGGTGTTCATCGACAATGCGGCGGACGTCTATCAGGTGAAGGCGCTCACCCGCATCATGTCGGGTGCGGCGGGCGGTTCCACCCATCTGCTGTCGATCCTGGTCGGGCGCTTCCTCGGCGTCTGGCAGGAAGAAGTGAAATACGAAGTCGACGGCGAAACCCGGCGCTTCTCGATCCCCAAGATCATCGATGGCGAAATCGTGCCCGTCCCCGGCGATGGCCCGGGCAGGCAGACCACGATCGAGAACAGCCAATACTGGATCGGGCCGAAAATTATCGTGGCCCAGGCCACCAGGAGCCGTTTCCGCCATCAGGGCCGCAATTGGGACTTCAAGGGTCGCAGCGCCGAAATCTGCCCGATCGACTGGAAGGGGCCGTAATCAGGCCTTGGGCAGCGCCGTTTTCACCATGCTGTCGCGGGCCGAGAAGACCTCGTGGAAAGCCGCGAGCCGGCTGCGGTTGTTGCGCCAGTTGAGATCGCCCAGCCGGTAGTCGAGGTAGGACAAGACAACCGCAACCGCGATCGAACCGGCATTGACCTCGGCGAGCCACGGCTCCCAGTTGCGCTCGAGATCGTCGAGCCCCGCCTGGACGCGCTGCAACTGGCGCTCCATCCAGCTTTCCCACTGAAGGCCCTTGGGCCGGACGCCGATTTCATAGCGATAGGCCACTGCCGCATCGGCGATACCCTGGCCCAGGGCCTGCAGGGTCAGCACCCGGAAGCGCTTGACACCGTCGTCGGGGATCAGGGTGGAATTGCCCGCCACATGACAAAGATATTCGACGATGACGCGCGAATCGTAGAGCGGATGATGATGATTGGTCTCCAGCACCGGAATCTTGCCGAGCGGCGATAGCGCCGTCAGCTTGGGGTTGGCCTGGGTGGGGGTGACCGTCTCCTTGACATGCTCGACGCGGGCGCCGAGGCCCGCCTCATGGGCGGCGACCAGCGTCATGCGGACGAAGGGAGAAATCACATCGCCATAGATTTTCATGTACTGCTCCGGCGGTTAGGCAGGCGAGTTTAGCCGAAGCGGCGGACAATGAAATAGGCGATCTGCCGCTGCGCCGGACTCAGTATTTGCGCAACAGCCCGACGAGACGGCCCTGAACGCGCACCCGGTCGGGACCGAAGATGCGGGTTTCATAAGCCGGATTGGCCGCCTCCAGCGCCACCGAGTCGCCCTTGCGGCGCATCCGTTTCAGGGTGGCTTCCTCATCGTCGATCAGCGCCACGACGATCTCGCCGTTATTGGCGGTCTCGCCCTTGCGGATCAATACGGTGTCGCCATCGAAAATACCCGCCTCGATCATCGAGTCGCCTTTCACTTCGAGAGCGAAATGCTCGCCGCCGCCGAGCATTTCCGGCGGCACCGTGATGTTGGTGGTGTGGTCCTGGATGGCCGAGATGGGAACGCCCGCCGCGATCCGCCCCATCAGGGGCACCATTACCGCGCGCGGCAGGCCGTTATTGGCGGCGGGCATCGGCTTCACCTTGCCGAGATTGCCCTGGATGACATTGGGGGTGAAGCCGGTCCGCTTGGCGGCCAGACTGGGCGAATGCGATTCGGGCAGCTTGACTACTTCCAGGGCGCGGGCCCGGTTCGGCATGCGCTTGATGAAGCCGCGCTCTTCCAGCGCCACGATTAGCCGGTGCACGCCCGACTTGGACTGCAAATTGAGCGCATCCTTCATTTCCTCGAAAGAGGGGGACACGCCTTCTTCCTTCAGGCGCTCGTTGATGAAAAGCAGCAATTCGAGCTGTTTGCGCGTCAGCATGGCGGTGGCACCTTTTTGTATCGCTCCGGAATCGGAACAAACCTGCAACATATATACAAGTTGCCATTTAGTTCTGCAACCGTTTACTTTCCGTAACCATCAAAAATCGAGGAGAAGAATGGGCACCGGGTCGCCTTCGGCGGCTGTCGGCGCCATGGGCGGGCGTACGATCAGGCAGTGCGATTCGCGCAGGGTACGCTGCATGGAGGAATCCTGGAGGGCATAGGGCGAGGCGATCCGTGACCCGTCCGGCGCGTGGCGAAGCGTGGCGCGGACATAGTCCTGGCGGCTGTCATTGGCCTTCATGGACGCGCCAAGCCGCGCCATGACCGGTTCCGCCGGCGCGGCAAGCCCCAAGAGGGCATCGAGCAGGGGCTTGAGAAACAGCCGGGCGCAAACCAGGGCTGAAACCGGATTGCCGGGGAGGCCCATCACCCGCTGGCGGTCACGCCTGCCATACATGAAGGGCTTGCCCGGCCGCATGGCGATTTTCCAGAAATCGAGTTTGACGCCGGAGCGCTTGAGCGCCTCCTGGACGAAATCATGGTCGCCCACCGAGGCGCCGCCACTGGTCAGCAGAATATCGGCGGCGGCGGCCCTGGCGATGGCGCGCCCGGTGGCCTTGAGCGAGTCGGCCACGATGCCGAGATTGAGAACCTTGGCACCGAAATGCTCCGCCATGGCGGTGAGCGCGTGGCTGTTGGAGGAGAAAATCTGATCGGCCCGCGGGCGGGAGCCCGGCAGCACCAGCTCGTCGCCGGTGGCGATCACCGCCACCACGGGTTTCCTCCGCACCCGGACGGTTGCGCAGTTCATCGCCGCGGCGAGGCCGATATCGCGGGCATTGAGTCGAATACCCGGCAAGAGCGGCGTCTCGCCCGCTTTGAAATCGAGGCCACGGCTGCGAACGTTTTGCCCGTACCGCGCCGCCTGATTGACGGTGACGAATCCCTCTTCCGCTGTCGTGTTTTCCTGGATCACCACGCTATCGGCGCCGCGCGGCAAGGGAGCGCCGGTGAAAATCCGCACCGCCTGGCCGGCTTTGAGCGTTCCCTTGAAGGCGTGGCCGGCTGCCGACATGCCGATGGTCTTGAGGCGAACCGCAGCCTGCGCCACATCCTCGGCCCTGACCGCATAGCCGTCCATGGCCGAGGCCGCGAATGGCGGCTGGTCGCGCCTGGCCTTAAGGGCCTCGGCCAGCACCCGGCCCGGCGATCCGGCCAAGGGCACCGCTTCGGCCGCAACGGGCTTCACGTCCTCGAGGATGCGGGCAAGAGCTTCTTCGACCGGGAGCAGGGCCATGGGTTCATTCCGCCGTGAAATGCCCGGACTTGCCGCCGGATTTTTCGATAAGCCGCAGATCGGTGATGCGCATGGCCCGGTCCACCGCCTTGCACATGTCATAGAGCGTCAGGCAGGCGACGGAACAGGCGGTCAATGCTTCCATCTCGACACCGGTCTTGCCCTCGACCTTGACCGTGGCGGTGACATCGATGTGGGAGCCCTTCTCGGCGGCATCGAAATCGACCGCCACCTTGGAAATCATCAGCGGATGGCAGAGCGGGATCAACTCATGGGTTTTCTTTGCCGCCATGATCCCGGCGATGCGCGCGGTTGCCAGCACGTCGCCCTTCTGGGCCTTGCCCTCGAGGATCAGCGCCAGGGTTTCCGGCTGCATGAGGACGCGGGCTTTTGCCGTGGCGGTCCGCGCGGTCACATGCTTGTCCGAGACATCGACCATATGGGCGTTGCCGGTGGCGTCGAGATGGGTAAGTCTGCTCATGGTTTGGTCAGGATAGCACGGGTTGCGGCCGCCACATCGGCCTGCCGCATCAGACTTTCGCCGATCAGGAAGGCATTGACGCCAACCCTGGAGAGACGCGCCAGATCGGCCGCCGTGAACAATCCGCTTTCGCCCACCACCAGGCGGTCGCCGGGCACGCGCGGCGCCAGCCGCTCGGTCGTCGCGAGGCTCGTTTCGAAATTGTGCAGGTTGCGGTTATTGATGCCGATGAGCCCGGTCGACAGCCGCATGGCGCGCTCGAGTTCCGCCTCGTCATGGACTTCCGCCAACACATCGAGGCCCCAGTCATGGGCGGCGGCTTCCAGTTCCGCCGCCAGTACATTGTCGATCATCGCCATGATCAGCAGGATGCAGTCGGCCCCCCAGGCGCGCGATTCCGCCACCTGGTAGGGGTCGAGCATGAAGTCCTTGCGCAGTGCCGGGAGCTGGGTCACGGCACGGGCGGCGCCGAGATATTCGGGAGCCCCCTGGAAGGAGGGCGCATCGGTCAGCACCGAAAGGCAGGCGGCCCCTCCCGCCTCATAGGCCGTGGCGAGTTGCGGCGGATTGAAATCGGGCCGGATCAGGCCCTTCGACGGGCTCGCCTTCTTGATTTCGGCGATCAGCGCCCATTCGCCCCGCGCGATCCGCGCCGCGAGCGCGCCCTTGAAACTCCGCACCGGCGGCGCATCGAGCGCCATCACATCGAGCTCGTGCCCGGAAATTTCGGCCTTGGCCTTCGCCACTTCCTCGCGCTTATAGGCGGCGATCTTGTCGAGAATGGTTGCCATCAGCTGTTCGAGACCCTGACCAGTGTGTCGAGCGCCTTCTGGGCGCCGCCGTCGTCGATCGCGGCTTGCGCCAGGCGCACGCCGTCCTTGATGGTCCGGGCCTTGCCCGCCACCAGCAATGCCGCTCCCGCCGTCATTACTGCTGCGTCGCGGAAGGCCGATCGGCGGCCCTTCAGCACATCGCGCAGCGCCTCGGCATTGTGCGCCGCCTCGCCGCCCCTGAGATCGGCCGCCGCCGCGCGCTTGAGTCCCACTTCCTCGGGCGTCAGCTCGAATTCGGTGATGGAACCGTTCTTGAGCTCGGCGATCCAGGTGGTGCCGGTGGGCACGATTTCGTCGAAGCCGCCTTCGCCGTGGCATATCCAGCAGGCTTCGCTGCCGAGATTCTTGAGCACCTGGGCAAGCGGCCCGACCCAGGCGCGCGAGAAGACGCCGGTCACCTGGCGGCTGACCCCCGCCGGATTCGAAAGCGGCCCCAGCAGATTGAAGATCGTCCGGGTGCCGAGTTCGACCCGCGTCGGTCCCACATGCTTCATCGAGGCATGGTGCGCGGGCGCGAACATGAAGCCGAGCCCGGCGGTTTCGATGCACTGGGCGATCCGTTCCGGGCTCAAGTCGATCTTGGCGCCAAGCGCCATCAGCACGTCCGCCGCCCCCGACTTGGACGACAGCGCCCGGTTGCCGTGCTTGGCCACTTTCAGTCCGGCACCCGCCGCCACGAAGGCGGCGCAGGTCGAAATATTGTAGGAGCCCGAGGCATCCCCGCCGGTGCCGACGATATCGATGGCGTCAGCCGGGGCGTAAACCCGCAGCATCTTCTCGCGCATGATTTCAACCGCGCCGGTGATTTCGTCAACCGTTTCGCCGCGCACCCTGAGCGCCATCAGCAACCCGCCGATCTGCGCCGGTGTGGCCTCGCCCGACATCATGATGGAAAAGGCTTCGCGCGCTTCCGCCCGGTTCAGCGCCGCTCCGCCCGCCGCCTTGGCGATGATCGTCTTGAGATCGGACATCAGCCGGCCCCCGCCAGTTCGAGAAAGTTCTTCAATAGCTTGTGGCCGTGCTGGGAGGCAATCGATTCAGGGTGGAACTGTACGCCATGGACGGTTTTCGACTTGTGCCGCAGGCCCATGATGATACCGGCGGTTTCGGCGGTGATTTCCAGGCAATCGGGCAGGCTTTCGCGTTCGACGATCAGCGAGTGATAGCGCGTCGCCTCGAAATCCTGCGGCACGTCCTTGAACACGCCCTTGCCGCCATGATGCACGACCGACAGCTTGCCGTGCATGAGCTGCGGC
>CAYOZR010000092.1:10053-12946 GCA_964408555.1 uncultured Aestuariivirga sp. | reverse complement strand
GGTGCGGTCGGCATGACGGCCATTTCAAAAGCCTTGGACAAGATCGAAGCCAAGGCGAAGCGGGTTGCCGCTGCCGTCATGGAAGCTTCAACCGATGACATCGACTTCAAGGACGGCACTTTCACCGTGAAGGGCACCGACAAGAAAATGGCGTTCGGCGAAGTAGCGCTTGCCTCTTACGTGGGCCACAAGTTCAACTCCTCGGAAATCGAAATCGGCCTCAAGGAAACCTCGTTCCATGATCCGTCGAACTTTGTGTTCCCGGCGGGCGTTCACATCTGCGAGGTTGAGGTTGACCAGGATACGGGCCTGACAAAGATCGCGAGCTACTCGGCAGTGGACGAATTCGGCACCATCATCAATCCGATGATCGTCGAAGGCCAGGTGCATGGCGGCATCGTCCAGGGCATCGGCCAGGCGCTGACCGAGGCTTGCGTCTATGACAGCGAGTCGGGCCAGCTTCTGACCGGCTCCTACATGGACTACTGCATGCCGCGGGCCGACAATTTGCCGTCGTTTAAGCTGGGCTTCACCGAGACCAAGTGCCCGTCCAATCCCCTGGGCATGAAAGGTTGCGGCGAAGCGGGCGCGATTGCGTCTCCGGCCGCGGTAATGAACGCCGTCACCGATGCACTCGGCGTGCGCGATCTGCCGATGCCGGCTTCCCCGCAGACCGTGTGGAAAGCCATGCAGCCCATGAAGAAGGCGGCCGAGTAAGGCCGGGAGGAAAAGAACATGGAAAACTTCTCTTATCATCGCCCCGCCAAAGTGGCGGACGCCGTCAAGGCCATGAAGAAGGCCAAGGACGGGAAGTATATGTCGGGCGGCATGACGCTGCTGCCGACCATCAAGCAGGGGCTGGCATCGCCCTCCGATGTGATCGATCTCGGCGGCATCAAGAATGCCGGCGTCGCGGTATCGGCCAAGGCCGTGGTGGTGAAAGCGGGTACCGCGCACGCGGACGTCGCCAGCGACAAGGCTGTCCGGAAGGCCATTCCGGCACTCGCCGTCCTGGCCTCCGGCATCGGCGATCCGCATGTGCGCAATCGCGGCACCATCGGCGGCTCGGTCGCCAACAACGATCCGGCGGCGGATTATCCGGCGGCGGTTCTGGGTCTCGGCGCCACGGTGCACACCAGCGACCGGAAGCTGCCGGCCGATAAGTTCTTCACCGGCATGTTCGCCACCGCGCTTAAGGCCAACGAGATCGTCACCGCGGTCGAGTTCCCGATTCCGGCCAAGGCGGGCTATGCCAAGTTCCCCAACCCCGCCTCGCGCTATGCCATGGTCGGCGTGCTGGTGGCCAAGATGAAGGACGGCGCGGTGCGCGTCGCCGTGACCGGCGCGGGCCCCTCGGTGTTCCGGGTTCCGGAAATGGAAGCGGCATTGGCCAAGGATTTCTCGGCCAAGGCGCTGGCCGGCATTTCGGTCAAGGCCAAGGGCCTCAATTCCGACATGCACGCCTCGGCCGAATACCGCGCCCATCTGATCGGCGTCATGGCGCGCCGGGCGGTCCAAGCGGCGAAGTGAAAAGAGTGGCCTCCTGGAACCCCGCGCGCCTCATAGCCCGCGGGGTTTTCTATTGCCAAATTGCAGATTGCGGATTATATAGCGAAAAAGCGATATGACATGTGGGTGATCGAGACACTCAATTCAACCGTGGATGAGGAAATCGAAAACCTGCCGGACGACTTGAAGCCGCATTTTTCTCGCATGGTGGAGTTGATCGCTGCGAAAGGGTTGGAACGGACGGGCATGCCGCATGTGCGCCATCTGCGCGGGCACATCTGGGAAATCCGGTTTCACGGCCGCGGCTCGATCGGCCGGGCGCTCTATGCAACGATCATCGGCAAGAAAATTGTCATTCTCCGCGTTTTCGTGAAGAAGTCGCAAAGAACACCGCCGCGCGAGATCGCATTGGCGTTCAAGAGGCTGGAGAGCTTACAGGTATGACCAGAGTGGAAGAATTTCACCGGAAATGGTCGAAGGACCCGAAATACCGGAAAGCCTATAGTGAACTCGAGGATGAATATGCCCTGATCGGCGCACTCATCGATGCGCGGGTTGCCGCCGGCTTGACTCAAGCTCAACTCGCCCGGCGCATGAACACCACCCAGTCGGCAATCGCACGGCTTGAGGGCGGTCAGGCGCTACCTTCGACGCGGACATTGGCGAAACTGGCGGCCGCTACGGGAACGAAGTTGAAAATCAGTTTCGAGCCCGCTGGCCGGCGCGGAAGCGCAAGATGACGCCGAAGCCTCCGACATCGATCGACGCGACCATCGCCCTGCTCAAATCGGCCGGCTACATCGCCGGGCGCGATCTGGGCACCGTGGTGTTCCTGGCGCTGCGCATGGGCAGGCCGCTGTTTCTCGAAGGCGAAGCGGGGGTGGGCAAGACCGAGATCGCCAAGGTGCTGGCCGAGGCGCTCGGACGCAAGTTGATCCGGCTGCAGTGCTACGAAGGGCTCGACGTCAATTCCGCCGTCTATGAGTGGAACTATTCGGCCCAGATGGTCGAGATCAGGCTGGCGGAAGCCACGGGCGAGCTCGACCGTGAGCGGCTGGGGCATGACATTTTCGGCGAGAGGTTCCTAATCAAGCGGGCGCTGCTGCAGGCGCTGGAAGCGCCGCAGGGAGCAGCCCCGGTGCTGCTCATCGACGAGATCGACCGCGCCGACGAGGCCTTCGAGGCCTTCCTGCTCGAAGTCCTCTCGGATTTCCAGGTGACCATTCCGGAACTCGGCACCATCAAGGCGGAGGAGCCGCCCATTGTCATCATCACCTCGAACCGCACCCGCGAAGTGCATGACGCGCTGAAGCGCCGCTGCCTCTATCACTGGGTGGCTACCCCGACGCCAAGCGCGAACTGGAAATCGTCATGGCCAAGCGGC
>CAYOZR010000092.1:0-10043 GCA_964408555.1 uncultured Aestuariivirga sp. | reverse complement strand
CCAAGCGGCCGGAGGCCTCGGCGGCGCTGGCGAAGGAAGTCGTCGCCTTCGTGCAGGCGCTGCGCGGCGGCGAATTGTTCAAGGCGCCGGGCGTGGCCGAGACGCTCGACTGGGTTTCAGCACTGCATGAACTCGACAGCGTGACGCTGGATCCGCAGACGGTGAACGATACGCTCGGCGTGCTGCTCAAGTATCAGGACGACATCGTGCGTATGGAGGGCTCGGAAGCCAAGCGCATCCTCGACCAAATCAAGGACGAGATCCGGACCATGGCGCAGGTCTAGGCCGATGCCGTCCGCCGCCAACCGGAATATCGCAGCACCTTCAGGCAAGCTTGCCGCCAACATCATGCATTTCGCCCGGGTGCTGCGGCAGGCGGGAATTCCCGTAGGTCCCGGCTCGGTGATCGATGCGCTCGATGCGGCGCAATGCGGGAGCCTGCGCACGCGCGAGGATTTCTACTGGACGCTGCACAGTGTCTTCGTCAAGCGGCGCGATCACAAGGAGCTTTTCGACCAGGCCTTCCATGTGTTTTGGAAGAAGCCGAAAATGCTGGAACAGCTGATGCAGTTGATGTTCCAGCAGATCACGAGGGCAGCGGACGAGAAGACGAAACAAGCGGGATTCCGGCGGCTGGCGGAAGCCATGTTCGATCAGGTGCAGACGCAGAGCCGGCGCGAGCAGAAGCCGGAGGCTCTCGAGCTCGATGCCTCGTTCACGGCTTCGGCGGATGAAGTGTTGCGCCGCAAGGACTTCGAGCAGATGACGGTTGCCGAGCAGGCGCAGGCCAAGGCGGCGATCGCCAGACTTCGCCTGCACCGAACCGAAATCGTGACGCGCCGCTTTCAACGGGCGCTGAAGGGCCCGAGCATCGACATGCGCCGCAGCCTCAAGGGTTCGCTCAGGGCGGGCGGCCACTACATCGATCTGGAGCGGCGCGAGCGGCGGCTGCGCGAGCCGCCGCTGGTGGTGCTGTGCGACATTTCCGGTTCATGCTCGAATTACAGCCGCGTGTTCCTGCATTTCCTGCACGCGCTGACCAACGACCGCGACCGGGTGAGCGTGTTCCTGTTCGGAACCAGGCTCACCAATATCACCCGCGAGCTCAAGCGCCGCGACATCGACGAGGCGATGGGCAAGGTGTCGGGCGCGGTCAAGGACTGGTCGGGCGGCACCCGCATCGGCACCTCGCTCAAGGAGTTCAATTACCAATGGGCCAGGCGCGTGCTGACGCAAGGCGCGCACGTGCTGCTGATGACCGACGGGCTCGAGCGCGAGGACACGGGGCTTCTCGCCCATGAAATGGTGCGGCTGCGGCGCCAGGCGCGGCGCATCGTCTGGCTCAATCCGTTGCTGCGTTACGACGGCTTCGAGGCGCGCGCCGCCGGCATCCGCGCCATCATGCCCCACGTCAACGAGTTCCGCCCGGTGCATAGTCTCGACAGCCTGGCCGATCTCGCCGCCACGCTTGCGAGGCCCGGCGGCCCGGCGCATGATCCGCGCCACTGGCTGGGGAAGAGCCTGCATTAGGAGTGCTGCCCATGCAAACCATCCTCGATCAGGCGGCGGACTGGCTCAAGAGCGGCCGCAAGGTGGCGCTCGCCACGGTCGTCGAAACCTGGGGTTCGGCGCCGCAACCGGTCGGCAGCCAGTTGGCGATCGACGGGGAGGGCAATTTCACCGGCTCGGTGTCGGGCGGCTGCGTCGAAGGTGCTGTCGTTACCGAGGCGCTCGACGTCATCGCCTCGGGCAAGCCCAAGGTTCTGCATTTCGGCGTCGCCGACGAGACGGCCTGGAAAGTGGGGCTCGCCTGCGGCGGCCAGATCCGAGTCTATGTGGAGCCTCTGGATTGAAACGCGCCATCCTGGATGAATTGCTCTCGGCGCGGGCGGAACGCAAAGCCGTGGCCCTCGTCACCCATCTCGACAGCGGCGCGCAACGCATCGTGGCGCGCCGCGAGGCGGCGAAGGATCGACTCGCAAGCGTGTTTGACGAAGCTTTCCGCTTCGACCGGAGCGGCGTGCATGAGGGATACTTCGTCCACATCTACAATCCGCCGCTCCGGCTGGTGCTGATCGGCGCCGTGCATATCGCGCAAGGCGTGATCCCCATCGCCCAGCAGGCAAGCTACGACGTCACCGTAATCGATCCGCGCGGCGCCTTCGCCACGGGCGAGCGCTTCCCCGGTGTGGCGCTCCACGCCGAATGGCCGGACGAGATCATCCCCAAGATCGGGCTCGATCAACGCACCGCCATGATCGCCCTTACCCACGATCCGAAGATCGACGATCCGGCGCTCGTGGCGGCGTTGAAATCCGATGTCTTCTATATCGGCGCGCTGGGCTCGAAGAAAACCCATGCCAGCCGTGTGCAGCGGCTCAAGGACAAGGGCTTCAGCGAGGCGGAGATAGCCCGCATCCACGGGCCCATCGGGCTGGCCATCGGCGCCAAGGGGGCTACGGAAATCGCCATTGCCATCATGGCGGAAATGACGCGGGCGTTGCGGCTGGGGACTTGACATGGAATTCGGCGAAATCCCCGTGAACCGGGCCGAAGGCGCGATCCTGGCGCACTCGGTGAAACATGGCGGCGGCGTGTTCAAGAAGGGCCGGGTGCTGTCGGCGGAGGATGTGGCGGCGATCGCCGGGGCGGGAATCGGCCGCGTCTTCGCCGCGCGGCTCGGCCCCGACGACGTGCCGGAGGACGAGGCGGCTTCGGCCGTCGCCAAAGTGGCGGGCGGCGGAGGTACTTCGGCGCAGGCGCCCTTCACCGGCCGCGCCAATTTGCATGCGAGCGTGCATGGGCTGGCGCTGGTCGATGTGGCGAGAGTTCGGGCGCTCAATCGTCTGCATGAAAGCCTGACGCTTGCCACCACCGCCAGTCATGCGGTGGTGGAGAAGCGCCAGATGGTGGCGACGGTGAAGGTCATTCCCTTCGCCGTGCCGCGCGATATTCTCGCCACGGCGCTCGGTATCATCGGCAACGAACCCGTTATCCGGGTCGAGGCCTTCCGGCATGGATTGGTGGGACTCGTCATCACCCGCCTGCCGCAGACCAAGCCGTCGCTGACCGTCAAATCGGAGGAGGCGATGCGCGAGCGGATCGCCGCCCTCGACGGCGAACTGGGTCCCGTCATCGTCTGCGACCATGCCATCGCGCCGGTGCGCGAGGCGATCCTCAAACTCAAGGCGCAGCATTGCCATCCCGTCCTGGTGTTCGGGGCCTCGGCCATCGTCGACCGCGGCGACGTGATCCCGGCGGCGCTGGCGGCGGCGGGCGGCGAGGTGGTGCATCTCGGCATGCCGGTCGATCCCGGCAATCTGATGATGTACGGGAGACTGGAGGGCGTGCCGGTGATCGGCGTTCCCTCCTGCGCCCGCTCGCCCAAGGTCAACGGCTTCGACTGGGTGCTGGAACGGGTGATGGCGGGCGTGCATGTGGCGGCCGAGGACATCATGGACATGGGGGCAGGCGGGCTTTTGGCCGAAATTCCCAACCGGCCGACCCCGCGCGAGGGAAGGCCCAAGGTGGCGCGCGCCGCCAAGGTTGCGGCCATCGTGCTGGCAGCGGGGCAGTCGAAGCGCATGGGCGCCAACAAGCTGCTCGCCGATTTGGGTGGTGAGCCGATGGTCCGGCGGAGCGTGGAGGCGGTACGGGCCGCCGGAGTCGAGCCGGTGATCGCGGTCACCGGCCATGAGGCCGACAAGATCGCCGCCGCCATCGAAGGTCTCGGCGTGGAGGTCGTGCACAATCCCGATTACGCCCATGGCCTTGCCACCTCGCTGAAGCGCGGGCTCGCCGCGGTGCCGGAGGATGTCGATGCGGTTCTGGTGTGTCTCGGCGATATGCCGCGGGTAACGCCCAAGGCGATCGGCAGGCTGATCGCCGCCTTCAATCCGGCCGAGCAGCGGACCATCTGCGTTCCCGTTCACAAGGGCCAGCGCGGCAATCCGGTGCTGTGGGGGCGCAAGCATTTCGCCGCCATGGCAGCACTCGGCGGCGACCGCGGCGCCAAGGCCCTGATGGAGCGGGCGGCGGAAGAACTGGTGGAGGTCGAGATGGCCGATGACGGCGTACTCATCGACGCCGACACGCCCGAGGCGCTGGCGCGGCTTAAATCAGGCCCAGCGACCTGAAGCTGACATGGCCGTTGCGGCCGACGATGACGTGGTCGTGGACGCCGACGCCGAGGCGCGAGCCCGCGTCGACGATCTTCTTGGTCATCTCGACGTCGGCCATGGATGGGGTGGGATCGCCGGAGGGGTGATTGTGCACGAGAACGATGGCCGAGGCCGACAGTTCGAGCGCCCGCTTCACCACCTCGCGCGGATAGACCGGCGTGTGATCGACGGTGCCCCGCTGCTGGACTTCGTCGGCGATCAACTGGTTCTTCTTGTCGAGAAACAGGATGCGGAATTGCTCGATCTCCGCGAAGGCCATGCCGGCCCGGCAATAGTCGAGAATGGCGTTCCACGAGGACAGCACCGGCCGCTTGACGACCTCGCCCTTCATCAGCCTGAGGGCTGCGGCGTGAATGAGTTTCAATTCGGTGACCACGGCATCGCCGGCACCCTTGATTTCCTTGAGCCGTTCGGGTGGCGCGCTGATCACTTCGGCGAATGAGCCGAAGCGGGCAATCAGCTGCTTGGCCAAGGGCTTGGTGTCGCCGCGGCGAATCGCCCGGTAGAGCACCATTTCGAGAAGCTCGTAATCGGGCAGCGCATCGGCGCCACCCTCGGTGAAGCGGTCCTTCAGGCGGCTACGATGGCCGAGATATTGGGGCTTGGCGCCGGCATCGTCGAAGCCCGCCACGGCGTCAGGCCTTGCAGGGCGGACGGTCGAGGCCCTTGGGCGAGAGGGTGAAAACCTCGCAGCCCGTCTCGGTGACCGCGACGGTGTGCTCGAACTGCGCCGAGAGCGAGCGGTCGCGGGTGACCGCGGTCCAGCCGTCGCCGAGGATCTTCACATGCGGGCGGCCCAAATTGATCATCGGCTCGATGGTGAAGAACATGCCGGGCTTCAACTCGACGCCCTCACCTTTGCGGCCGTAATGGAGAACATTGGGATGGTCGTGGAAGACGCGGCCGAGCCCATGGCCGCAGAAATCACGCACCACCGAGCAACGCTCGGCCTCGGCATGGGTCTGGATGGCATGGCCGACATCGCCCAAATGGCCGCCGGGCTTCACCGCCGCAATGCCGTGCATCAGGCATTCATAGGTGACCTCGACGAGACGCTCGGCCTTGCGCGGGACTTCGCCGACGCAATACATGCGGCTTGAATCGCCATGCCAACCGTCGACGATCAAGGTAATATCGATGTTGACGATGTCGCCCTCGCGTAGCGGCTTGTCGTTGGGAATGCCATGGCAGACCACGTGATTGATCGAGGTGCAGATCGACTTGGGATAGCCGCGATAGTTGAGCGGGGCGGGGACCGCCTGGTGGCCGCGGGCAAATTCGACGACGCGCCGGTCGAGCGCCTCGGTGGTGACGCCGGGCTCCACCTCGGGCACCAGCATGTCGAGGGCCCCCGCCGCAAGCCGGCCGGCCTTGCGCATGCCTTCGAAATCCTCAGGCGGATGCAGCTTGATTTTCCCCGAGCGGGAGGCGACGGCTTCGTTGGCGGCGACGTAGATCATTCAGGCTTCCTCGACCGGTATGGCCCGGGCGGCGGCAATTTCTCCGGTGGTCACATTACAGCAATAGGCGAAAGCCTCAACTCCGGCTTTGCGCGCCTGGCGGTAAGCCCTGAGATAGGCAGGATCGAGATCGCCTGCAAGGGCGAAACCGGCGGGAAACTCGGCCTGGATGAGATAGACCATGGCCGCGCGGGCGCCCGCCGCCGCCATGTCGGCAAGTTCGCCGAGATGCTTGGTGCCGCGCTCGGTGACGCAATCGGGGAATTCGGCGAGGTGGGGCTTGCGGAACAGATGCACGTTCTTCACCTCGACATAGCAGGGCGGCCTGCCTTCGCCTTCCAGCAGGATGTCGATGCGGCTGTTGCGGCCGTATTTGACTTCGTTGCGCAGGCTGCCATAGCCCGCGAATTCCGGCATCGCCCCGGCCGCAATCGCCTCGGCCACGATGCGGTTGGGATGGCCGGTGTTGATGCCGACGAGGCCGTGATGCGGCAGCTCGAGGAGCTCCCAGGTGTGCGGGTACTTGCGGGTGGGACTTTCCGAACGCGACAGCCAGACGATATTGCCGGGCTCGGTCAGGCCCAGCATGGAGCCGGTATTGGGGCAGGCGGCGGTGACGGTTTCTCCCGTATCCAGAGTCACATCGGCGAGAAACCGCTTGTACCGCTTGAGGAGCCGGCCGCGGCTGAGGGGCGAGGGGAAGCGCATGGTTTTGACAGTCCTGGGCGGCAATGGCACATGAAGCGGAAACAAAGGCAAGCCTGCAAATGACCGAAACCGCGCCCAGCGCCGCCGTCTTGCTGATCGGCGATGAAATCCTGTCCGGCCGCACCAAGGACAGGAACCTCGGCTTCATTGCCGATTATCTGGCCGCCATCGGTATCGATCTCAAGGAAGCCCGCGTGGTGCCCGATGTGCAAGAGGAGATCGTGGCGGCGGTCAATGCGCTCAGGGTCCGCTACAGCTATGTGTTTACGACCGGCGGTATCGGGCCCACCCATGACGACATCACCGCCGATGCGGTGGCCAAGGCCTTCGGCGTTGCAATCGATCATCACCCGCACGCGGTGGCGACACTCACCGCCTATTTCAAGGAGATCGGCCGCGAGCCGAACGAGGCGCGCATGCGCATGGCGCGGGTGCCGAAGGGTGCCGCGCTGATCGACAATCCGGTGTCGAAGGCGCCGGGCTTCCAGATCGGCAATGTCTTCGTCATGGCGGGCGTGCCGAAAATCATGCAGGCGATGCTGGAGCAGGTGGCGCCGCGGCTGGTGAAGGGGGTTCCGATGCAATCGCGGGCGATCGAGGTCTTGGGCGGGGAAGGCGATCTCGCCAAGCCGCTGGGCGAAATCCAGGCGCGCTACCCTTCGGTGACCATCGGCTCCTATCCCTTCCAGTCGGTCTCGGGATTTGCCGCCAATCTGGTGTTGCGCTCGCGCGACTTTCCCGCCCTCGATGCGGCCGAAGCGGAGGTCAAGGCCATGGCACAGCAGCTCACCGCCGAAGGCAAGGCGCGCGGCTGGTCTTAAATCCTCAGGCGGCCAGCGCGCGGGTGACCTTGGCGACCAGGTCGTTGCGGGTGAAGGGCTTGTTGACCAGATCGATGGTGTCGGGCAAGTCCTGCATCTGGCGCACCGATCCCGGCGCATAGCCCGACATGAACAGCACCTTGAGCTCGGGCCTGACCTTCAGCGCCTTGGCCGCCAGTTCCGGACCGTTCATGCCGCCCGCCATGATCAAGTCGGAGAGGACGAGATCGATGTCGGGGCGCGTCTCGATGATGCCCAGGCCTTCGGCGCCGCTTCCCGCCACGAGGGTTTCAAAACCCATGTCCTCGATGATGGCGGCAGCGACCTCGCGAACCGAGGGATTGTCCTCGACCACCAGGATCACCGTCTTCTTCGCCGCCGGCTTGGAAGGCGCCGTCTCGAGCTTGACGACCGTGTCGGCGGGAGCAGCCTCGATTGCGGCAACTTCGGCTGGAGCGGCGGGCGGCGCGGCCGCAGGCCGGGGATGGCTGAACTTCTTGATCACCTGGGCCTGCATTTCGGCCGCAGTGGTGGGCTTGGCTTCGGTCTCGAGGCGTGGCAGGTACATCCTGATCGTCGTGCCGTGGCCCACTTCCGAATAGATCTTCACATGGCCGCCCGACTGCTTGGTGAAGCCGTAGATCATCGACAGGCCGAGGCCGGAGCCGGCTTCCGGCCCCTTGGTGGTGAAAAAGGGCTGGAACACCCTCTCGATGTTTTCGGGCGCGATGCCGCAGCCCGTGTCGGTGACGGCGATCTCGACGTATTCGCCGGGCTGGACTTCCTCGTTCCCGTCGCAATAGGCCTGGTCGAGAGTCTTGTTCGACGTCTCGATGATCAGCGTGCCGCCCTTCGGCTTCATGGCATCGCGGGCGTTGATAGCCAGATTGAGAATGGCTGTCTGCAGCATGGTGGCGTCGGCCTTGACCGCCCAGACCGACTCGCCCGGCATGATCTTGAGCTCGACGGCGCCGCCGATCGCCTGACGCAGCATGTCCTGCATCTTGAAGACCAGCGCGTCGACGGAGATTTCCTTGTTCTGCAAAGTCTGCTGGCGCGAGAAGGCGAGCATGCGCTTGGTGAGTTCCGAGCCCTTCTCGGCCGCCTCGACGGCGGCACGGATGCGTTTCACGGCGCGCTCGTCGTTCTTCACCAACTGCTCGACCAGCTGCAGATTGCCCATGACGACCATGAGCAGATTGTTGAAGTCGTGGGCGATCCCGCCGGTCAACTGGCCGACCGCCTCCATCTTCTGGGCCTGGAGGAATTTGCGCTCCAGCGCCTTGCGCTCGGTGATCGACTGGCAGGTGCCGAAGATGGTTTCGATCTGGCCGGCGGCGTTGCGCTCGGTCTCGATGTTGCACTGGAAATAGTTCATTTCGCCGGTCTTCTGCGACTTGAAAGCGACTTCGAAGCCGGCGACCTTGTGGCCGAGGCGGGCGAGTTCGATCGCTTCGCGGAAGCGCGCGCGGCCGGCCGGCTCCATCATTTTCTCGAACACCGCGAGATTGGGCTGGATGATGGCATCCTCGAGGCCGATCAGTGCGATCATCTCGCTCGACAGGCGCGAGACGCTGGTGGCGGCCTTGAGGGTGAAGCTGCCGATCTGGGCCGCCTTCTGGGAGCGCTTGAGGCTAAGCTCCGAAGCCTTGAGCTTTTCGAGCGAGGCCATCTGATCGTTGATGTTGCGTGACAGGCCGACGCATTTCGCCGGCTTGCCGTCGACGGGATCGCGAATCAGGCCGGCGATCGATTCGACCCAGGCGTATTCGCCGGCCTGCGTTTTCACCCGGTAGCGGGTCTGGAACAGATCGGAGCCGAAGGGCGCCGACTTGATCTGGCCTTCGAGCGTCACACCGCGGTCGTCGGGATGCACAAGTTCGTTGAAGCTGTGGAAGTTGAGATCGCGGCTGTCGCGGGGATAGCCGAGGAGATCGTAGAGTTCAGGTGAATTGTAGGTCTCGCCGGTGCGATAGTCGAAGTCCCAGGCGGCGAAACCGCCGGAGCGCAGCGCCAGGCTCAAGCGGCGCTCGTTCTGCATCGCCTCGTCGGCCTGTTCCTTGCTGGCATGCTGGCCGATGAGAATCATGTACTGCCGGCTGCCGTCGTTCCACGTCTGCGGCGTGAATATTAGAGCGCGGGCATTGCCGAGCGGCGGGGCGTACTTGATTTCGACGCGCTGGGTGGAGCCCGCCGGGCCTTCCTCTTCGACATAGCGCGCCGATAACGTGCCGGTGCCGAATTTGGCAAGCTGGCGGCCGACCACGTCCTCGCGGCGGCAATTCCATTTGCGCAGGACCGCGCCGGTCGTTTCGACGATGGTGGCGTCGGGAAGCGAGATGGCGAACATCTCGATGTTGGCGATCTCGAAGGCCTTCGCGACTTCGGTCACGATGCCCGGCGAAACACTCATACGCACACTCCCCGATAATGCTTCTCTACCCGGTGGCGAATGTGGCGTGAAAACATGAAGCAAGTGTTGATGGTTAATACCCGCATTGCACCAAATTTTGGCGCGCGGCATAAGCATCTGGGCAGACCCTGCGGAGGCACACGATGGACGAGAAGTGGCAGAAAAGCTTTCCCGTATCCTGGGACCAGTTTCACCGCGATGCCCGGGCGCTCGCCTGGCGGCTCGCCGGGGCGGGACCCTTCGAGGCGGTGGTGGCGGTCACCCGCGGTGGGCTGGTGCCGGCGGCGATCGTGGCCCGCGAGCTTGACATCAGAGTGGTGGAGACCGTCTGTGTTTCCTCTTATGACTATGATAAACAAGGACAAATAAGCGTTCTAAAGCCGGTGGGGGCGAGCCTCATGGGCAAGGACGGAGGCGCCCGGGTGCTGATCGTCGACGATCTGGTGGATACCGGGGCGAC
>CAYOZR010000091.1:0-13100 GCA_964408555.1 uncultured Aestuariivirga sp. | reverse complement strand
AAATCGGTCATTCGAGGCTTTCGAGCGTGACGTTGGTGTTGGTGTAGACGCAGATTTCGGCAGCGATGGCCATGGCCTTGCGGGCGATGGCTTCGGCGTCCATGTCCAGGTCGATCAGCGCCCGCGCTGCGGCGAGCGCGTAATTGCCGCCGGAGCCGATGGCGGTGACGCCACGCTCCGGCTCCAGCACGTCGCCGGTCCCGGTGAGCACCAAGCTGACGCTGCGGTCGGCGACGATCATCATGGCTTCCAGCCGGCGCAGATAGCGGTCGGTCCGCCAGTCCTTGGCCATGTCGACGCAGGCGCGGGTGAGCTGGGTTGGATATTGCTCGAGCTTGGCTTCTAGCCGCTCGAACAGCGTCATGGCATCCGCCGTCGCCCCGGCAAATCCGGCGATCACCTGGCCGCCGCCCAAGGGCCTCACCTTCTTGGCATTGCCCTTGATGACCGTCTGGCCGAGGCTCACCTGGCCGTCGCCGGCAATCACCACCTTGCCGCCCTTACGAACCGTCAAAATGGTAGTTCCGTGCCATAGCAGCGGTTCGCTCATGTCCTGTCCTTTCATTTGCCGGCTCCATGTAGGCGCGGGGATGGAGAAAGAAAAGTCGCCTAGAGTCAGAATTTTAACCGGCCCCCCTGGCGCCGGTGGCCTTCCCATGCTGCATCTGCTAAGAGGCGGCCCGGATCCGCAGAAGGGCTGCGGGGAGCGAATATCATGCGCAAAGCCAGTATCGAACGCAAGACCACCGAAACGGAGGTTTCCGTTGCCGTCGATCTCGACGGAAGCGGCGCCTATGACGTGAAGACCGGCGTGGGCTTTCTCGACCACTTGCTGGAGCAATTGGCCCGGCATTCGCTGATCGACATCAAGCTCCGCGCCAAGGGCGACACCCATATCGATTTCCACCACACGGCGGAAGATAGCGGCATCGCGCTGGGTCAGGCCATTGCCAAGGCCTTGGGCGATCGCAAGGGCATCCGGCGCTACGCCAGTCTGCATCTGCCCATGGACGAAACCTTGACCCGCGCCGCGATTGATGTTTCCGGCCGGTCCTATCTGGTGTGGAAAGTCACCTTCTCGCGTCCCAAGATCGGCGATTTCGACACCGAACTCGTGCGCGAATGGTTCCAGGCCTTCGCCATGAATGCCGGCGCCACGCTGCACATCGAAACGCTTTATGGCGACAACAACCATCACATTGCTGAATCCTGTTTCAAGGCGCTGGCGAGGGCCCTGCGCGAGGCGATCGAGATTGACCCGCGCCAGAAGGACCGTATCCCTTCGACCAAGGGATCGCTCAAAGGCTGATGGCCATCTATTCGGTACATAACCGCCCCGCGGCGCCTGCCGACGACGTCATCTTTGTGAAGGAGGGCTTCTCCTGGGCTGCCTTCGTCTTCACGCTCCTCTGGGCCCTCTGGCACCGTATGTGGATCGTGGCGGCGATTGTCTTTTCCGCCACCGCCGCCATCGCGGCGCTCGCATCGGGGCTCGGTCTCGGCAATCTGCCGCTCAATCTCGCCAGTCTTGCGGCCAGCCTCATTCTCGGTTTCGAGGGCAATGATTTGCGGCGCTGGTCGCTGGCGCGGCAAGGCTACAAGGAAGTTGCACTCGCGGCGGGTCGCGATATCGATGAAGCGGAATTGCGCTTTTTTGCGGCCCGGGCGTCCTCACGGCTTCCCGACGCGAACCCTGTGCCGCCGAAGCTGCGGTCTGAGGGTCACGATCCGCTCGGCCTCTTTGGAACCGCCGGATAGTTCCATGAACGTCGCCATCATCGATTATGGCTCCGGCAATCTGCATTCCGCCGCCAAGGCCTTCGAGCGCGCCGCCCGCGATGCCGGTATCGCCGCATCGATTGTCGTCACAGCCGATCCCGGTTCCGTGCGCAAGGCCGAACGCATCGTCCTGCCCGGCGTTGGCGCCTTCAAGGATTGCCGCAACGGTCTGAGAGCGGTTCCCGGCATGTGGGAAACCCTCGAGGAAGAAGTGATGAAGGGGGCCAAGCCTTTCCTCGGCATCTGCGTCGGCATGCAGCTCATGGCAGCGCGCGGCCTTGAGCACGATGTGTCGGAAGGTTTCGACTGGATCCCCGGCGATGTTAAGCGGATCGAGCCCGCCGATCCCGGCCTCAAGATTCCGCACATGGGCTGGAATACACTCGACGTGAAGCGGCCGCACCCGCTGCTCGACGGCCTCTCCCTCGGAGCGCAAGGCCTCCATGCCTATTTCGTCCATTCCTATCACCTCGCCGCCGCCGATTCAGCCACCGTCATCGCCACTTCGCCCTATGGCATGGCAATCACCGCCATCGTGGGCCGTGACAACATTGCCGGAACCCAATTCCATCCCGAGAAAAGCCAGACGCTCGGCCTCGCCCTTATTGCCAATTTCCTGCGTTGGCGCCCATGATCCTGTTTCCCGCCATTGATCTCAAGGACGGCCAGTGCGTGCGCCTCAAGCTGGGCGACATGGCCCAGGCCACGGTCTTCAACGATGATCCCGCCGCCCAGGCCTTGGCCTTTGAGAGACAGGGCTTTGAATGGTTGCATCTTGTCGATCTCAACGGCGCCTTCGCTGGCAGGCCAGTGAACGGTGCGGCGGTCGAAGACATTTTGAAGACCATCGCCGTTCCGGTCCAGTTAGGCGGCGGCATCCGCAACCTGGCGCAAGTCGAGGATTGGCTGGCGAAGGGAATCCGCCGTGTCATTCTCGGCACTGTGGCGCTCCGCCACCCCGCCATCGTGAAGGAAGCCTGTAGGAAATTTCCGGGCCGCATGGCGGCCGGCATCGACGCCAAGGGTGGCCGCGTCGCCGTCGAGGGCTGGGCCGAGACATCCGATCTCACCGCCATCGATCTCGCCCGGCGCTTCGCGGATGCGGGCGTTGCCGCTATCGTTTTCACCGACATTGATCGCGACGGCATTCTGAAGGGACTCAATATCGCTTCGACTCTCGCTTTGGCCCGCGCCGTGAAGATTCCGGTGATCGCCTCGGGTGGCTTGGCCTCGATCAACGATATCCGCCGGCTGCTTGAGCCCGATTGTGCCATTCTCGAGGGTGCCATCTCCGGCCGCGCCCTCTACGACGGCCGTCTCGATGCCGGCGCGGCGCTGCGTCTCATCCGCGAGGTTGCCTGATGCTGAAGGCCCGCCTCATTCCCTGTCTCGATGTCAAGGACGGGCGCGTCGTCAAGGGTGTCCAGTTCGTGAACTTGCGCGATGCTGGCGACCCGGTTGAAATTGCCAAGGCCTATGATGCGGCGGGCGCCGACGAATTGTGCTTCCTTGATATCACCGCGACGCACGAGAACCGCGGCATCATCTTCGACGTCGTGGCGCGGACGGCGGAAGCCTGCTTCATGCCCTTGACGGTGGGTGGCGGCGTTCGCACCCTCGACGACATCCGCAGGTTGCTGCTTTCGGGCGCCGACAAGGTCTCGATCAATTCCGCCGCCGTTGCCGATCGCCGGTTCGTGCGCCAGGCGGCGGAAAAATTCGGCAGCCAGTGCGTCGTCGTGGCCATTGATGCGAAATCGGTGGGCCACGGAAGATGGGAAGTTTTCACCCATGGCGGCAGAAGGCCAACGGGCCTCGACGCGGTCGAATATGCAAAGGAAGTGGTTGCTCTCGGCGCCGGCGAAATCCTTCTCACCTCCATGGATCGCGACGGCACTGGCGCTGGCTTCGACATCGCCCTGACGCGGGCCATCGCCGATGCCGTTTCCGTGCCGGTCATCGCCTCGGGCGGCGTTGGCAATCTCGATCATTTGGTCGAAGGCATCCGCGACGGCCATGCCACGGCGGTTCTGGCCGCCTCGGTCTTTCATTTCGGCACCTACAGCATCGGCGAGGCCAAGGCCTATATGGCGGAGCATGGCATTCCCATGCGTCTCGTCTAGAATGGATGGAAGAGGGGAAGCCATGAACCATCGTCTCGAAATCCTGGCGAAGCTTGCAACCGCCGTCGCGGCAAAGCGCTCCGCCGCGCCCGATCTTTCCTACACGGCCAAACTCCTGTCCCAGGGTGTGGAGAAATGCGCCAAGAAGCTCGGCGAGGAAGCCGTAGAGGCGGCCCTTGCGGCCGTCTCGGGCAGCAAGCCGCATCTGACCGCCGAAGCTGCCGATCTGCTTTATCATCTGCTCGTCCTGCTCGAGGCGGCCGAAGTTCCCCTCGCCGATGTCATGGTTGAACTGGAACGCCGCAAAGGGGTCGGCGGCATCGCCGAGAAATCGGCGCGCAAGCAGGCCTGACGATGGAAGAGCTGGCCAAGGAAGTCTCTCCCTTCCGTCGCTTCTCGCGCGAGGAATGGGCGGCACTCAGGGCCGACACGCCGATGACGCTGACCCAGGCCGATCTCGACGAGTTGCGCGGCCTGAACGACCGAATCGACCTGGCCGAGGTCGAGGCGATTTACCTGCCTCTCTCGCGGCTCCTCAATCTCTATGTGGCGGCCACCCAGGGCCTGTTCCGTGCCACCAACAATTTCCTACATCTAAACGACCGCAAGGTTCCCTATATCATCGGCATTGCCGGCAGTGTGGCGGTGGGCAAGAGTACCACGGCCCGTATCCTGCAGCGGCTGCTGGCGCGCTGGCCCAAGCACCCCAAGGTCGATTTGGTGACGACCGACGGATTTCTCCTGCCCAATGCCATGCTCGAGCGCGAAGGACTTATGAGCCGCAAGGGCTTTCCCGAAAGTTATGATTTGCCGGCGATCCTCCGCTTCATGTCGGACATCAAGGCCGGCGAGAGTCATGTGACCGCACCCGTCTATTCCCATCTGACCTATGATGTCCTCAAGGACGAGCATATTACCATCGATCGGCCCGATATCTTGATCGTCGAAGGCCTCAACGTGTTGCAGACCGGACGCCCGCCGCGCGACGGCCGCGGCATTCCCAATGTCTCCGACTTCTTCGATTTCTCGATCTATATCGACGCCGACATCGAAGATTTGCGCGAATGGTACATCGACCGCTTCTTCTCGCTGCGCGGCGGCGCCTTCAAGAATCCGAAATCCTATTTCCACCGCTATGCCTCGCTCGCCGACCGCGAAGCCCGCGAGACCGCCACCCGCATCTGGGAGACGATCAACCTGGTCAATCTGCGCGAAAATCTCCTGCCGACGCGGCCGCGCGCCGATCTCGTCCTGCGCAAGGGTGCGGATCATTTCGTCCGCAGCGTCTTCCTGAGAAAATTATAACAGCCCCAATGCGGTCGCATGGGCCTTGAGGCTGACCTCGGGCCGCGCACCGATGTGGGAGATGACTTCGGCTGCGGCGAGCGCCCCAAGCCGGGCGCAGTGCGGCAAGGATTTCCCATCGGTGAAGCCGAAGAGAAAGCCGGCGGCGAAGAGGTCGCCCGCACCCGTGACGTCGACGACCTTGTTGACCAGATAGGCGGGCGCCGAATGGACCTCCTCGCCACGCGCCACGACACAGCCCGCCGCCGACCGCGTCAGCACGGCAATCGGGCAATCTCGGCGGATGGCCTGCAGGGCGCCGTCGAAATTCTGCGTCTGATAGAGGGATTTGATTTCCGTCTCGTTGGCGAACACGATGTCGATGTCGTGGCGGATCAGCTCAAGAAAACTGTCACGATGCCGTTCGACGCAGAAGGAATCCGACAGCGTGATCGACGTCATCCGCCCGGCCTTGCGGGCGGTCTTCGCCGCCCGCTTGAAGGCATCCTTGGCTGTCGGCTTGTCCCACAGATAACCCTCCATGTAGGTGACCTGTGCGGCCGATACGACCGCGGCGTCGATATCGGCGGTGGTCAAGTTCACGCAGGCGCCGAGATAGGTGTTCATGGTGCGCTCGCCTTCCGGCGTCACCAGAATGAAGGAGCGTGCGGTGGCCGGGCCGTCCTTGGCTGCGGCGGAATCGAAGCGAACACCCTGCGCCCGCATGTCATGCCGGTAGACCTCGCCTAACTGGTCGAGTTTCACCTTGCCGAAATAGGCGGCACGGCCGCCGAAAGAAGCAACACCGGCGATGGTATTTCCCGCCGAGCCGCCGGAGATTTCAATAGCCGGGCCCATGTCGCCATAGAGTTCGACGGCGCGGGATTCGTCGATCAGATTCATCGAGCCCTTGACCAGCCCGTGCCTGGCGATGAAGGCATCGTCCACCCGCGCGATCACATCGACGATGGCGTTTCCGATGCCGAGAACGGTGTAGTCTGCCTGCGTCATGGATGCCCCTGCCTGCCTTGCCCCTTTTGCCCCTAGCGGATGCCTATTGCACTGGCAAGCGCCGGCGCTCTACCGTGCGGCCCATGATCTCCGCTTCCCTCAAGGCCCTGGGCGATCTCCTTTCGCCCGAGTTCCGCTCCGTGCTGTTCAAGGCCATCGGTTTCACGCTGGTACTTTTCATTGTCTTATTGGTGGCGGTGGAAATCATCATGTCGATGCTGACGCTGGTTCCCTGGCCCTGGGCTGAAACAATACTGGCGATCGGCACCGGGCTTGCCCTGGTTGCGGCGTTCTTCTTTCTCATGGCGCCGGTGACCGCGATCTTCGCCGGTCTCTTTCTCGACGAAATCGCACTGCGTGTCGAAGCCCGCCATTATCCGCGAGATCCGCGCGGCACTTCGCTCACCGCCGCCCGCTCCATTGCCATCGCCCTGCAATTCGCCGCCGTGGTTCTGGTCGTCAACCTGGCGATTCTACCGCTGGTGTTCACCGGCATCGGCGCCGCGGTGCTGGTTGCCGCCAATGCTTATTTGGTCGGTCGCGAATATTTCGAGATGGTGGCCATGCGCCACATGCCCGTTGATGAGGCAAGACTTCTCCGGAAGGAGAACACGCTGCGGATATTCGCCGCCGGTATCGTTCCGGCACTCTTGTCTCTCGTGCCGGTGCTCAATCTCGCCGTCCCGCTCTTCGCCACCTCCTATTTCGTGCACATCTTCAAGCAGGTGCGGGCGTCTTCGGTTTGAATTTGCAGATATCGGCGATGGCGCAGCGCCAGCATTCGGGCTTGCGCGCCTTGCACACATAGCGCCCATGCAGGATCAGCCAGTGGTGCGCATGGCGCATGTATGTCGCCGGCACGCGTTTGACGAGTTCGTGCTCCACCTCCAATGGCGTCTTGCCGGGTGCCAGGCCGGTGCGATTGCTAAGCCGGAACAGATGCGTGTCGACCGCGATGGTGGGTTCGCCGAAGGCCACGTTGAGCACCACATTGGCGGTCTTGCGGCCCACTCCGGGGAGCGCCTCCAGTGCCGAGCGCTCGCTGGGCACTTGGCCGCCATGGCGCTCGACCAATGCCTTGGACAGGCCGATCACATTCTTCGCCTTGGTACGGAAGAGGCCGATGGTCTTGATATAGTCGCGGAGCCTGTCCTCGCCCAGCGCCAGCATCTTCTCCGGCGTATCGGCGGTCGCAAACAGAACTCCCGTCGCCCGGTTGACGCCTTCGTCGGTGGCCTGCGCCGAGAGCACCACGGCGACGAGCAGGGTGTAGGTGTTGACCGATTTCAGTTCGCCCTTGGGCTCGGGCTCCGTCGCACGGAAGCGGCGGAACATCTCTTCGATTTCGGCGGCGGTGAGACGGGTTGCCTTGGCCATGGAATCCCTGTTCAATCGCTCACTGGGTAGAACGGGACCATGGAACGAAGCAACCTGAATTACTGGCGGGCCACGCTGACCCCGCACCGCTCCCTGTCGCGGCAAGGTTTCGTGGCGGTCATGGCCGCCATCATGGCCGTCAATCTGGCGGGAGGCATTGTGTTTGCCGTGATCGGCGCCTGGCCGGTTACCGGCTTCATGGGCCTCGACGTGGCCCTTGTCTGGTGGGCTTTCCGCGCCAACTTTGCGGAGGCAAGGCAGGCCGAGCGCATCGAAATCACCGAGCATGAATTGGTTCTGGAACATCTGGCGGAAGGCCGGGCCCGCCGCGAGCGCCGTTTCGTCCGCCGCTGGGTGCGGGTCGAACTCGAAGAAGACCGGAGCCGCGATCTGATCGGCCGGCTGTTCCTTGCATCCCACGGACTCCGCACCGAAATCGGCCGCTTTCTGGCGCCGGCCGAACGGCAGGCACTGGCCCGCGAGCTGAAATCGGCCCTCGCCCGGCCGCATATCTGATCAAGAATCGGGTGGTTCCCGTCGCGGTCCGGGACTAACCTTGCTGCCATGAACGCGATCGACATCGAAAAATCCTCTTCCCGCGACTATGACCTGGTCAGGCGGAGCCTCTCTTTCCTGACTGAGAACTGGCGCGACCAGCCGTCGCTCGAGACCCTGTCCGAGAGGAGCGGCGTGAGCCCCCATCATCTGCAGCGGCTATTCACCCGCTGGGCGGGGCTCAGCCCCAAGGCCTTCTTGCAGGCCGTGACCATCGACCATGCCCGCGAGCTTCTGCGGGACTCCGCCAGCATTCTCGATACGGCCTATGAGGTGGGCCTGTCGGGACCCGGCCGCCTGCACGATCTTTTCGTAACCCACGAAGGCATGTCGCCGGGAATCTACAAGGCAAAGGGCAGGGGTCTCGTCATCCGCTATGGCTTCCACGATTGCCCCTTCGGCCGCGCCCTGGTGATGGTGACCGGTACCGGCCTCTGCGGTCTCGCCTTCGCCGATACTGGCGAGGAACGCACCGTCTTGACCGACATGATGTCGCGCTGGCCTGAGGCCGATTATATTGAGGACAAGACAGCGACCGTCCCCTACGCCGCCCGCATTTTCGAGCCGGGTAACTGGAAACAAGATCAGCCGCTGCGCATCGTCTTCATCGGCTCGGATTTTGAGATCCGCGTCTGGGAAACCTTGCTCAGAATTCCGCTGGGCAAGGCCTCGACCTATTCGGCCATCGCCGGTCACCTGGGCAAGCCTCAGGCGGCGCGTGCCGTCGGCACGGCGGTCGGCAGGAATCCGATTTCCTTTGTCGTTCCCTGCCACCGCGTATTGGCGAAATCCGGCGGGCTCTGCGGTTATCACTGGGGCCTCACCCGCAAGCGCGCCATCCTCGGCTGGGAAGCCGGTGTCGCGGCCCGCGCCGCCTGATCAGAGCGACTTGTAGAAAATCGCCGTGTCGTCCAATTCGCCGGCCGGCGAGAGCGCATAGCCCGGAATATGCCCGGCACAGACATAGCCGAGTCCGCTGTAAAAGGCTTCGGCCGGACTTTGGGCCACCGTGTCGAAGGTCAGCAGCGTGAGGCCCATGCGACGGGCTTCATCTTCGAGGGCTTTCAGCAGCAGCGTGCCGACGCCCCGCCTGCGGAATTCCCGGTGAACCAGCATCTTGGCAATATCGGCACGGTGCGGCTGGTTCGGCGCCCAGGCCTTTTCAAGGATGACCACGCCCGCGATGGTGCCGTTCTCAATGGCTGCAAAGACCTGCTTCTTTTCAGCATCCACTCCAGACCAGTAGGCAGCACCTTCGGTTGCCGAGAAGGGCAACATGAAACTGACGCCCGCACCGGAGTTCACGGCGTCGGCAAGGATTTCGCCAAGCCGCGGGATGGCGGCCCGGAACTGCTCGGGCGTGAGTATTGCGACCCGCATCAGGCCAGCGTTTCGACCGACACCGGCCGCGAATCGGTACCGAGGCGGTAAACGATGGGAACGCCCGTCGCGAGTTCGCGCTTCAGGATCTGCTGCGGCGTCAGACCTTCGATCGCCATGATCAGGGCGCGCAGCGAATTACCATGTGCCACCACCAGAACGCGCTTGCCCGAGAGCACATCCGGTTGGATGTGCTTCATGTAATAGGGGAGCGCCCGGGCCAGCGTATCCTTGAGGCTTTCACCGCCCGGCGGAGCCACGTCATAGGAGCGGCGCCAGACATGCACCTGTTCCTCGCCCCATTTCTTGCGCGCGTCGTCCTTGTTGAGGCCGGTGAGTTCGCCATAGTCGCGCTCGTTCAAGGCCTGATCGCGGATCGTCTCAAGACCCGTCTGGCCGAGCTCCGCGACAATGAGATCGAGCGTGTGCTGGGCCCGTGTCAGCACGCTGGTATAGGCGATGTCAAAGGAAAGCCCCTTGGCCTTGAGCAGCCTCCCCGCCGCCTTCGCTTCCGTAATACCCTTTTCAGACAGATCCGGATCCTTCCAGCCGGTGAACAGGTTCTTGAGATTCCATTCGCTCTGCCCATGGCGGACGAGCACCAGCAAGCGCTCCATATTCACTCCAGTCCCAGCACATCGGTCATCGAATAGAGACCGGGCTTCTTGTCCATGACCCACAGCGCCGCCTTCACTGCCCCGCGGGCGAAGATGTCCCGGCTCTCGGCCTTATGAGTGAGTTCAATCCGCTCGGCGGGGCCTGCAAACATCACCGTATGCTCGCCGACGACCGAACCGCCGCGGAGCGTTGCGAATCCGATATCGCCCTGAGGCCGGGCACCTGTATGGCCGTCGCGGTTGCGGATCGAGCGGGCCTTGAGTTCGACACCGCGCCCCTCCGCCGCCGCCTTGCCCAGAAGCAATGCGGTGCCCGAGGGCGCATCGATCTTGTGACGGTGGTGCATTTCCAGAACTTCGATATCGAAGTCCTCGCCAAGTGCCGCCGCCACCTTCCGGACCAGTGCCGCCAGCAGATTGACGCCGAGACTCATGTTGCCGGACTTGACGATCCGCGCATGGCGCGCCGCCGCCCTGATCCTGGCATCGCCTGCCTCGTCTATGCCGGTGGTGCCGATCACATGCACGATGCGCGCCTGAGCCGACAGCTCGCTCAGTGCCACGCTTGCTGCGGGTACGGTGAAATCCACGATGCCGTCGATTTTGGTGAACAGCGTCAGAGGATCGTCGGTGACCGGGATGCCAAGATTGCCGAGACCGGCGAGTGCGCCCATGTCCGCCCCCACATGGGGCGAGTCTTTCGGTTCAAGGCCGCCGGCAATTTCCGCACCCTGCGTTTCATGGATGATCCGGGTGAGCACTCGGCCCATCCGGCCCCCGGCGCCCGCGATGGCGAGTTTCATGGGACATTCCCCTTTCGACAGGCGGTCATAGCAACGCCGCTCTCCGATGGAAAGCGCCGCAATGGCGCCGCAGACCGGTTACACGCCTTCGACGATCACCAGATCGCTCTCCGCGCAAGTATCGAATATGCGCGTCGCCGCCTGATATTCGGGCGAATGGAAACAGGCCTTGGCTTTTTCGAAGGAGTCGAATTCTATAACCACATGGCGGTCGCCGGATTTCCCCTTCGCCACTTCGAACTTGCCGCCGCGCACCACGAATTTGGCGCCGTATTTGTCGAAGGCTGCCTTGTTGGCGGCGATGTAATCGGGATAGCGCTGGGGATCGCGGATGCGGACAATGCCGACCCAATAGCCCTTGGCCATCGGCTAGACTCCTTCCACTAGCACGATCTCGGCCTCGCCCGCGCCTTTGCGCTTGGCTTTTGCCGCCTGGTATTCGAGCGAGTTGTAGCAATCGATCGCTGCCTGCAGCGACGGGAACTCGATCACCACATTGCGTGGCCGGCCCTGGCCTTCCATCTGCTGCGACTTGCCGCCCCGCGCCAGGGTCGTCGCGCCATATTTCCGGAAGGCTTCCGCCGCCGCCTCGGCATAGAACTTGTACTGGTCGGGATTGGAGACGGTCACATGCGCGATCCAGTAGCCTTTGGCCATTTCTCAGCCCCCAAATCCGTCCCAGAAAGCTCGTGCCTTGGCGAAGAAGCCCTCGGACTCGGGCGAATTGTTGCGGGCTTCCTTTTCGAATTCCCTGAGCAGCTCGCGCTGGCGGCGGCTCAGATTGACCGGCGTTTCGGCCGTCACTTGGATATACATGTCGCCGTGCTGGGATGAGCGCAGCACCGGCATGCCCTTGCCCTTGAGGCGAAACTGTTTGCCGGTCTGGGCGCCTTCGGGAATCGTCACCCGCGCCTTCTTGCCGTCGATGGTTGGCACCTCGATCTCGCCGCCCAGGGCCGCGACGGTCATCGAGACCGGCACCTTGCAGAACAGGTCCGAGCCGTCGCGCTGGAAGAATTCATGCGGCCGCACCGAGAGGAAAATATAGAGATCGCCGGGTGGCCCGCCGCGTAGGCCCGCCTCGCCCTCATTGGCAAGCCGGATGCGCGTGCCGTCCTCGACACCCGCCGGAATATTGACCGACAGCGTGCGCTCCTTGGTGACGCGCCCCTGGCCGCCGCAAGCGTGGCAGGGATCGGAGATCACCTGGCCGCGGCCCTGGCATGACGGACAGGTGCGCTCGACCGTGAAGAAACCCGATTGCGACCGGACCGCGCCCACGCCGCCGCAGGTGCTGCAGGTCTTGGGATGGGAGCCGGGCTTGGCGCCCGATCCGGAACAGATTTCGCAGGTAACGGATGAGGGCACGCGGATCTGCGCCGTCTTGCCGGTAAAGGCTTCGGTGAGCGCGATTTCCATGTTGTAGCGGAGATCGGCGCCGCGCGCCGCCCCGGCATTGCCGCGCCCGCCGGCCCCACGCCCGCGGCCGCCGCCCATGGAAACCCCGAACAGATCTTCGAAGATATCGGACATGGAGGAGGTGAATTCGGGTCCGAATCCAGCGCCGCCGCTGGGACCGCGCCCGCCGCCCGTGCCGCCTTCGAAGGCCTGGTGGCCGAAACGGTCATAGGCCGCCTTTTTCTGCGGGTCCTTCAGGACGTCATAGGCCTCGTTGATTTCCTTGAACTTGTGCTCGACCGTCTTATCGCCCGGATTGGCATCCGGGTGAAATTGCTTGGCGCGCTTGCGGTAGGTGGCCTTGAGTTCCTTTTCGTCGGCACTCCTGCCGACGCCTAGAATCTCGTAAAAATCGCGCTTGGCCATGGGGAACTGTCACCGGAAGGCGGATTAATGGAGTGGCCTATAGCAGACCTCATCCCGAGGTGTGAGCCCCAAGGATGAGGGTCCGCCGAACATCGTGTCTTACGCCTTCTTGTCGTCGTCCTTCACTTCCGTGAAGTCCGCATCAACCACGTCGTCGTTGGCATCGGAAGAGCCCTCGCCGCCCGGCGCCGGACCGGCCTCGCCGCCCGCCGCACTCTGCGCCTTGTAGAGAGCTTCGCCGAGCTTCATTGCGGCCTGGGCCAGCGTATTGGTCTTGGTCTTGATCGCCCCGGTATCGTCGCCTTCCATGATCGACTTAAAATCGGCCATGGCCGCCTCAATGGCCC
>CAYOZR010000090.1:0-13199 GCA_964408555.1 uncultured Aestuariivirga sp. | reverse complement strand
CACTTTCTTGTGCGGCTCGGCCAGGTGCTGGAATCGCGGGCCCGGGAACGGACCTCGGGTGCCATCCGGGCGCTCCTCGACCTGGCGCCGAAGACCGCCCGCAGACTCAAGGCCGACGACAGCGACGAAGAAATTACCCTGGATATCATCGCTGTCGGCGATCGCTTACGGGTGAGGCCCGGCGAAAAAGTGCCGGTCGACGGCGCGGTCATCGAAGGCCGGGTGCAGATCGACGAGTCGATGGTGACGGGCGAATCCATGCCGGTCACCAAAGAGCCGGGATCGAAGGTGATCGGCGGCACCCTTAACGCCTCCGGCAGCTTCATCATGAAGGCCGAAAAGATCGGCCGCGACACCATGCTCGCCCGCATCGTGCAGATGGTGGCCGAAGCGCAGCGCAGCCGCGCGCCTATTCAACGGCTTGCCGATCGGGTGTCGGGCTGGTTTGTGCCCATGGTCATCGTCGTTGCCGTGGCCGCCTTTGCCGTCTGGTCGATCTGGGGCCCGGAGCCGCGCTATGCCTTCGGTCTGGTTGCCGCTGTAACGGTGCTGATCATCGCCTGTCCCTGCGCGTTAGGCCTTGCAACGCCCATGTCGATTATGGTGGGTGTCGGCCGCGGCGCCCAGGTGGGCGTGCTGATCAAGAATGCCGAGGCGCTGGAACGGCTGGAAAAGATCGACACGCTGGTCATCGACAAGACCGGAACTCTCACCGAAGGAAAGCCGGCGGTGACCGCCATCGTGACGGCGGAAGGTTTCGAGGAAGCGGAGATTCTGCGCCTCGCGGCCAGTGTCGAGCAGGCAAGCGAACATCCGCTGGGAGCGGCCATCGTGACCGCCGCCAAGGCCCGCAAGATTGCCCTGGCCAAGGTCATGGGCTTCGATTCGCCCACCGGCAAGGGTGCCCTTGGCATGGTGGAGCGCAAGCGCATTGCTCTCGGTAACGCCAAGTTTCTGGGTGAACTTTCGATCTCCACCGCGCATCTGGCCGATGCCGCCGAAGGTCTGCGCCGCGATGGCGCCACCGCCATCTTCATCGCCATCAACGGCAAGGCGGCCGGCATCTTCGCCATCGCCGATCCGGTGAAGACGACCACACCGGCCGCCCTTGCGGCACTCACCGCGGCGGGCATCCGCATCGTCATGCTTACCGGCGACAATCGCACCACCGCCGAAGCGATCGGCCGCAAGCTTGGCATTGCCGACATCGAAGCCGATATACTTCCCGACCGGAAGGCGGAAATCGTCGCCAAACTAAAGCGCGAGGGCAGGGTCGTCGCCATGGCCGGCGACGGCGTCAACGATGCCCCCGCGCTCGCCGCCGCCGATGTCGGCATCGCCATGGGCACCGGCACCGATGTGGCTATCGAAAGTGCCGGCATCACGCTGCTCAAGGGCGATCTCACCGGCATCGTCCGCGCCCGGCGCCTGTCGCGGGCCACCATGGGCAATATCCGGCAGAACCTGTTCTTCGCCTTCATCTATAACGCCGGTGGTGTTCCAATCGCGGCGGGTGTGCTCTATCCGGCGCTCGGTATCCTGCTATCGCCGATCATCGCCGCCGCCGCCATGGCGTTGAGCTCGGTGAGCGTCGTCGGCAATGCGCTCAGGCTGCGGCTAGTGAAGATATAGCGGTTGATCCTGGTCAACGACGAAGGCGCCCCGATGAGGAAGAAGGAAAGATGGCTGTGCTCCGCATCGTGGCGGCATTTCTCTTTCTCTCGCTTGCAGCGGCTTTCCTATCGTTACAGGCGATGCCTTTGCCACAGCTCATCAAAAATCGAGGAATGAAACATGAATCGTAGAGAATTTTCCAAATCGCTCCTGATCGGGGGTTGCGCGCTGCCTGTAGCCAACGCAACAGGACAGTTGCCGCCGCAAGCATGGGCCGCATCACAGACGCCGGTCGAGCTTGCGGCCGTGACGCGGACCATCGATGTTGACGGGCGCGCCGCCACCGTTCTGGGGCTGCACCAGCCGAATGGAACGCCGGGCGTGTATAGTGGTATCGACGAGCCATTCAATGTCGACCTCACCAATCAGCTTGCCGATCCGACGATCGTCCACTGGCACGGCCTGACTCCGCCTTTGGCGATGGACGGCGTGCCCGACAAGCCCATGCCGATGCTGAAGTCCGGAGAGACACGCAATTATCTATTCCCGGCAGGAAAGCCGGGAACCCACTGGATGCATGCCCATACACTGCAGGAGCAGGCGCTTCTCGCCGCGCCGCTGATCGTGCGCGGCAAGGACGACCTCGCCCGCGATGAGCAGGAAGTGGTGATCCTGCTGCATGATTTTTCCTTCACGCCGGCCGAAGAACTGCTGGCCAAGCTTAAGTCCGAAAGCGGCATGTCGGGCATGAACATGCAGGGCACGGGCGGTGGCATGATGGGCATGGACCTCAGCGACATCGAATATGACGCCTATCTTGCCAATGACCGCACTCTGAACGACCCGCAGGTCGTGCGGACTGAAAGAAGCGGTCGGGTGCGGCTGCGCATCATCAATGGCGCGACGGCCACCGCATTCACTATCGACACCGGCGTTCTGGAAGGAGAGATCATTGCCGTCGACGGCCAGAACATTGAGCCCCTGAAGGCGCGTCAGTTCCCGCTGTCAATGGGCCAGCGCGTCGACATCCGCCTCGCTCTCCCCAAGGAGGGAGGCGCCTTTCCTGTCTTCGCCCTGCGCGAAGGCGGACCGCAGCGGACTGGCATTATTTTCGCAAGCCCCGGCGCCACCGTCGCGCGGCTGGCGGACAAGAGCGAGCAGCCGGGCCCGATCCTGTCCCTCGACATGGAAAAGCGGCTGGTTGCCGCAGCACCGATTACCGCGCGGCAGGCCGATCGCAGCTACACGGTCGATCTCGTCGGTGGCATGCACGAATATGCCTGGGGCATGATTGCGTCGCGCGATCTCGTTGCCGTAAGCGGCGAGCGCATTCTGATCGAGATGCGCAATAACACCATGATGACCCATCCCATGCATTTGCACGGGCACCACTTCCAAGTCGTTACCATCGACGGTGTGGCGATCGGCGGCGCCGTCCGCGACACGGTGGCCGTGCCGCCCATGTCGCGCCTTGCCTTCGCCTTCGATGCCGTCAATCCGGGCGAGAGTTGGGCCTTCCACTGCCATCATTTGTACCACATGGCGAGCGGCATGATGGCGGCCATCCGCTATGTCGGGGGCTGAGCGGTGTTCGCCTGTTTCAACTCGCCGCGTGGTTGGCTGCTCGTCGCGGCAGCCGCCGCCTTGGGCCTCTATCTGGTGATCTGGCACGGCGTCCACCTGGCGGCGGCCTTGCCGTTTCTCGTCATTCTCGCCTGTCCGCTCCTCCACGTGCTCATGCATGGCGGGCATCGTCATGACCACGGTGCCGGCGATAAGCCGCCGGCCAATCGGCAAACGAAAGGAGATCAAAATGAAAACTGACCGGAAACTGGATGCCATGGCGCTCGGCTGGGCGCTGTCGGCGACACTCGTTCTGCTATTCGTTCTCTGTGCCGCGGCCGCACTCGTCTTCCCCGGCGTGCAGTTGGCCCATGCCTGGCTCGGCCTGTTTTCGACAACCGCACCGGGCAGCCTGCGCAACCTGGTGGACGGCGTTGTGTGGAGCTTCGTGCTCGGCTGGGTATCGGCCGTCAGCATGGCTCTCGTCTATAACCGCATGGCGCGGTCATCGGAAAGTTGAACAACTCTTCAAGCAGAGGATTTCCGTCATGCCATACACCATCGACCGCACCGTCAGCGGTAATGTTCCCGACGTTGTCGAGCGAACCATTGCGGCGCTCAAGTCGGAAAGTTTCGGCGTTTTGACCGACATCGACATCGCCGCGACGCTCAAGGCCAAGCTCGGCGTCGAATTCCGGCCTTACCGGATTCTCGGCGCCTGCAATCCACCCCTTGCCCATCGGGCGCTCACCGCCGAACCCAAGATCGGCGCCATGCTTCCGTGCAACGTCGTCGTGCAGGAGGCAGGTCCCGGACAGGTCGAGGTCTCGGCAATCGATCCGGGCATCGGCATGCAACTCGTCGGCAATCCGGATGTGAGTGTCATCGCGGCCGAAGTCGCGGAAAAATTGAAACGCGTAATCGAGCGCATCTGAAAGGGAGCGTCCTATGATGCAAGGTTATGACGGCATGTGGTGGGGATACGGATTTGGCCCCGGACTGTTCGGGACCTTGCTGCTGATTCTGCTGGTCCTGGCGATCGCCGCCCTGATCAAATATCTGCGCGGTTAGTCAAAGCCATCCCGACACCAAGGCTGCGAGGACGACATAGCGCCCGGTCTTGGCCACGGCCACGAGGGCGAGAAAGACCGGAAACGGTTCACGCATGATCCCGGCGGCGAGTGTGAGGGGATCGCCGATGATGGGAACCCAGCTCAATAGCAGCGACCACTTGCCGTAGCGGCGGTACCAATGCTGTGCCCGCGCCAGCGCTTGCGGCCCAACCGGAAACCAGCGCCTGCCGTGTAAGTGTTCCACGCCACGGCCCAAGAGCCAGTTGACCGCCGAGCCGGCAATGTTGCCGGTGCTGGCGGCGAGGAGCAGTGCCCACAGGGGATAGGCACCAGTCAGCATCAGCCCGGCGAAGACCGCTTCCGATTGCAGCGGCAGAATCGTTGCGGCGCCGAAGGCGGCGGCGAACAGGCCGGCATAGGCGGCAAGATCTGTCATCGGAACTTGGGGTGGCGGAACATGGCCTCCCGATAACCCGTGGGAGCCGTCGCCGGCAAGCGTGAACGCGGCGCAACAGGTATGGCCATGCGCGGAATTGCCGCTGATGGCCGACGCCAGGATTTGTGGTTTCGGATTCGTCACGGCGACTACGCTCATTCACGCCCTTGGCGCCATCGCAACGCGATTTGCGTTGAAAGCGAAGGCTGTGCGGGCCTGAGGCCGCCCATCTTTCGACTCCTGACGGCGACGCCATCACCGTCGTCTCGGATGACGGCATCGGCAAGGGCGAGCTCGGGGGCATACGCGACGCTGCCGTTGTCAAGATGCAGTTCCGCGATCTCGCCCGGCGCTATTCGCTCGAAAGCCGATAGATCAGCACGAGTTTCCGGATTGCAGCACCCTACATGCCCCAGCGCAGCGCCGCCGTGTGAACGGCGCCGTCCCAATGCCTGACGAGGTCGCCGTCGAGCTTGGTGACGGTGATCGAACACCCGGCCATGTCGAGCGACGTGACATAGCTGCCGACCAGTGAGCGCACCACGCGCACGCTCTTCTTTTCGAGAATCGCCCGCGCATTCTCGTAGACCAGATAAAGTTCCATCACGGGGCTGCCGCCGAAACCATTGACGAAGAGCAAGGCATCGCCGCCCGCATTTTCGAAATCGCCGAGAATGGCGCCCACCATCTCTTCGGCGATCTCGCGCGCGGATTTCAGCTTGACTCGGCGCCGGCCCGGCTCGCCGTGAATGCCCACTCCCATTTCCATCTCGTCTTCGCCGATGGCGAAAGTGGGCCTGCCCGCGGCGGGCACCGTGCAACTCGTCAGCGCCACGCCCATCGACCGCGTCGCCTTGTTGACCCGGTCGCCCAGGGCCTTGAGCGTCTTGAGATCGGCACCCTGTTCGGCGGCATGACCTGCAATCTTCTCCACCACCAGGGTTCCGGCAACGCCGCGCCGGCCCGCCGTGTAAAGTGAATTCTCCACCGCCACGTCGTCGTTGGTTATGACGGTCGCGATGGTTTTGCCGCTCATCTCCCGCGCCATATCGAAATTCATCACATCGCCTTCGTAATTCTTGACGATGAATAGGAGACCCGCGCCGGTATCGACCGCTTCGGCGGCGGCGATCATTTGGTCCGGTGTCGGCGAGGTGAAGACCTGGCCCGGGCAGGCGGCATCGAGCATGCCGGGGCCGACGAAGCCCGCATGCAGGGGCTCATGGCCGGAGCCGCCGCCGGAGACGAGCCCCACCTTGCCGGACTTGAGCCTGGCGCGCTGCACGAACTTGCGTTCGGCACCGAGTTTGACGATGTCCGCATGAGCGGCGGCAAACCCGTCGAGGCTTTCGGTGAGTACGCTACCCACATCGTTGATCAGCTTCTTCATCGGCGCTTTCCTTTCCGCGGTTCCTGTTCCATGAGCTGCGCCATCTGGCGCACGAAATCGGTGACCATCGCGTGCAACCGTTCGTTGCGGGTATCATCGCCCAGATCCGGCAGATAGACAGTATGTGGCTTGAGGCGGTGCGCGCCATGGATGAGGGCGAGACGCTTCGGGTGCGCCCGGCCATAGGCCTCCATGAACTGCTTCCTCTCGGCCGGCGAGAAATGGCAGATGTCGAACACTGCCTCGAGATGATTGGCGGGGATGGGTGTGGGATAGGCGGGGTTGGAAATCTGGCTGATGAAGCTGCGATTCTTGGCGAGTGCCGCGGCAAGCCGCTGGCGCGTGCCCGACGGCCTGCGGTCGAGCACGGCGGCAAGGATACGCTTGTAGGCGGCGACCGCTTCGCCCGACACAATCTCCGGTTTCTCCGGCAGCATGGCCATGATCAGAGCTCCGCCAGTGCCGCCTTGACGCGCGCGAGCGCCGCGGGCGCCACCGACAGCGACGTGACTCCGGCCTCGATGAGCAGCGGCAGGTGCCGTGGCTCGCTCGCCATGTCGCCGCACAGGCTGACCGGAATGCCGCGTTCGCGGCCGAATTGGGCCACCGCCGTAATGAGCCGTGCGACGGCCGGGTGGGTGGGATCGTTGAGGCTCGCCACCGACGGCTCGTCGCGGGAGGCCGCGGTCACATACTGGGTGAGATCGTTGCTGCCGATCGAGAAGAAAGCGGCGGCCGTGAACAGCTCGGGCGCGACGGCGACAGCGGGAACCTCGACCATGATGCCGATGGGCGGCAGGGCGCAGGCCATGCCCTCGCTCCTTAGCTCTTCGACGCATTGCTTGAGAAGTTCTGCCGATCTGCCGATCTCCTCCGGCACCGTGACCATCGGCAGCATCACCTTGAGATTGCCATGCACCGCGGCGCGGGCCAGCGCGCGAAGCTGCACTCGGAAAATATTGGGTCGCGCCAGGGTAAGCCTGATGCCGCGGAGACCGAGAAAGGGGTTCTTCTCGCCTTCGGGCGTAAGGCCCGCAACCGGCTTGTCGCCGCCGATGTCGAGCGTGCGGACGGTGACCGGCCGGTCTTCCGCCCATTCGAGAAGTGCGCGATAGGTGCGGTATTGCCGTTCTTCATTGGGAAGTTCCGCGCCGTCGCGAAACAGGAATTCCGAGCGCATCAGACCGATGCCGTCACAGCTTGCCGCATCGATCGAGGCAAGCTCATCGGCGCCGGCGACGTTCACCAGAACTTCGGTCCTAGTTCCGTCCTTGCGCCGGGCGGGGCGATGAAGGTACTGCCGCTCGGCATCGTTGCGCGCCGCCAATGCCGCCGCGCGCCGCACATAGGCCGTGACGGTTTCCACTGGCGGATCGGCGACGACAAGTCCCGCGCCGCCGTCGACGATGGCCCGGCTGTGGTCGCCCGGCCATGACGGACCAAGGCCCACCACCATCGGTATGCCGCGCGAGCGCGCCAGCATTGCCACATGGCTCGAGGCGCTCCCGGCAGTAAGTGCTATGGCGCCGCCCTGCGTCCAGTCGGTTTCGAGAAACAGGCTCGGCGCCAGATCGTCGCCCACCAGAATGGCACCACTGCGGGAGGCGGCGCCCGTCTCGCCCGTCAAGGCGCGCAGCACCCGGTCGCGGATATCCTTAAGGTCGGCGGCGCGGGCGCGGAAATATTCGTCTTCCGACATTTCGTAACCGGCGATCTCGTGTCCGAGGGCTCCATGCCATGCGGCATCGGCGGCGCGTCCGCGATCGATTTCGGCAAGTGCCGGAGCAGCGAGGGCTGCGTCCTCGAGCATGGCGAGTTGAAAGCCGAGCATCTCGGCGGCTTCGCCCTCTGTCCGTTCCATCAGGCTGGCGATGGCGGCGCCGGCGGCGGCAATGGCAGCTTCGAGATCGGCATGTTCCCGCGCAGGATCGCCAGGCAGCCGCCGCCGCGCTCGGGCACCGCCCAATCCGGCGACCGGTCCGGCGAAAATTCCCTGCGAGGCCGGGCGGCCTTTGAACTCAACCGCTGGCCGCATGGGCCAGATCCTCGTCGAAATCGCGCTGCACCAGGCCTGTGACCGCTGCCAATACGGCCACTGCGTCATCGCCCTTGGCGCGGACATGGAGCATCGCACCTTGTTTCACCTTCAGCCCCATCACCTTGACGATGCTCTTGGCATCGACCCAGGGACCTTCGGCGGACCCTGATATTTCGATGGCGCCGGCGAAACCCTTGGCAAGCTTGGTGAGCCGCACCGACGGCCTCGCATGCAGGCCTTGATCGTGGGTCACGGGAACTTCTCCCTGCATCCAGCCGGTCATTGCGGCGACAACTCCTCGGCGGTGCGCTTGACGTCCTCGAGGCTGGAACCGCCCCAGGCCTCGGTCGCCGCCATGACGGCACCCTCAACGATGGGCGCGTTACACACAACCACCTTGCCCTGCCGTTCCGGCGGCAGCATCTCGATTGCCATTTCGCTGTTGGTCTCGGCACCACCGAGATCGACCAGAATGGCAACGCCTTTTTCCGACCAGGCTGCATCGATGGCGGCGAGGATTTTCTCGACACTGGTTCCCAGCCCACCATCGGGATTGCCGCCGCAGAAACCTAACGGCACGTCGCTGCCCACCATCTGCCGCACCATATCGGCGGTGCCTTTCGCCACATCTGGCGAATGCGAGACGATGACGATTCCGACCTTGCCGCTCATGGCTTGCCCTCCAGGACGTCGCAGACAGCCTCGATGAGTAACTGGCTCGAGCGCGCGCCGGGGTCCATATGGCCGATGGAGCGTTCGCCGAGGAAGGATGCGCGCCCGCGGATCGCCTTCATCGGCACGGTGGCTTCGGCCGAGGCGGCGGCGATCCTCCGTATACTGCCGAATGTAGCGCGGCCGCCCGCCAATTCCGCCGCCGCCGGCCCCAGCACGTCGAGCATGGTCTTGTTGCCGAGATCGGCCTTGCCGCGCGCCTTCATCGCCGCGACTGCGGCCGCCAGCGCCCTTGCCGCGTCGGCCGGAGTTGGTTCAGCGGGCAGCTCCTTGCCGAGTGACAGAAACAGAGTTCCGTAGAGCGGTCCCGAGGCGCCGCCGACTTTCATCACTAGCGCCATACCGATGGCCTTCAATGCTTCGGGCAGGGGCTTTGCCAGGATATTGGCCTTGTCCGCCAGCACCGCCTCAAAGCCGCGCTTCATGTTGAGGCCGTGGTCGGCGTCGCCGATGGCGGAGTCGAGAGCGGTCAGCTCATCGGCATGGGTGATGATGCGGCTTGCCGCGGTCTCGAGGAGTCTAGCCAGGTCGAGCGCCATCTTCATCCCCCGATCCTGTTGCCAGAGCGATCGAAGTAGAGGGGCTTAACCGGCTTGAGCGACACGCGGTCTCCGGCCGCGAGCGGCGAGTCGGGTGGCACCAGTGTCACAATGCGGTGGTCATTTACTTTGACATGCAGATGGGTCTGGTCGCCCAGATGTTCGACCCGCTCGACCGTGCCCTGACCGGATTTCGCCTTGGCGATGACAAGATGCTCGGTGCGTATTCCCAACGTTGCAGCTCCCGCCGGCAGCTTGCCGTTGGGCAGCAAATCCGCCGGCAACAGATTGATCTGCGGCTGGCCGAGACGCTGGGCGACATAGACCGAGCCCGGATCCTCATAAACCTGGCGGGGGCTGCCAACCTGCATGAGCTTGCCTTCGTTGATGACGCCGATGCGGTTCGCCATGGTCATCGCTTCGGTCTGGTCGTGCGTGACATAGAGGATCGTGGCACCCAGCTCCTGCTGGATGCGTTTGAGTTCCAGCCGCAACTCGGCGCGCAGCTTGGCATCGAGCGAGGAGAGCGGCTCGTCCATCAGGTAGATCGCGGGCTGGCGCACCAGCGCCCTACCGATGGCGACGCGCTGCATCTCGCCGCCGGAAAGCTGCGTCGACTTGTTGTTTAGCTTGTGGGGTATGCGCAGAAGTTCGGCAACTTTCTCCACCCGCTCCTTGATCTCATGCTCCGGCAGCCGCCGCGCCGGCGAGCGCAGTGGGAAGGCGAGATTGTCGAACACCGAGAGATGCGGATAGAGCGAATATTGCTGGAACACGAACGCGACGTCGCGCGCCGCGGGATCGAGGCTTTCGGCATTGCGCCCGCCGATCCACACTTCGCCGCGATCGGCCTTCTCAAGACCGGCAACGAGGCGCAAGGTGGTGGTCTTGCCCGCTCCCGTCGGCCCCAGCAGCACGACGAATTCGCCGTCGCCGATGTCGAGGGAGAGATCGTCCACCGCCGTGACCGACTTGAAGCGTTTGCCGATGGCCTTGAGCGAGATTTCAGCCACGCGTACCTCCGTCATGCAACGCGCTGCGTATGGCCCGGCCCGATGCCTTGTCGAACAGCGACAGCCGCTCGCCCATGAAGCTCAGTCCGATCGTCTCGCCGGCCCTGACATTCTCGCGCGCCGGAAGCCGCGCCTTGATCCGGCCCTGGGAGGTCGTGACCGTGACGATCTGGGTGGTGCCGAGATATTCTGCCCCAAACACTTCGCCGCGGAATTTCGACTTGTCGTCGAAGCGGATGTGCTCGGGCCTGGCGCCGATGACGAGTTCGCCGGAAGTCGCATCTTCCCGAGTCTGGGGAATCGCGACGCGGGTGCCGGAAACCTCGATCGTCCGGGCGCCCTTCGCCAATTTTCCGACAACCGGGATCAGGTTCATCGGCGGCGAGCCGACGAAGTCGGCGACGAACATGGTGGCGGGCTGGTCATAAATTTCCTGCGGCGGCCCCAGTTGCTCGATGACACCGTGCTTCATGATGGCGATCAGGTCGGCCAGGGCCATGGCTTCATGCTGGTCGTGGGTTACGTAGACCGTGGTGGCGCCGATGCGACTGTGCAGAGCCCGCAGCTCGTGCACCATGAGGTCGCGGAACTCCGTATCGAGGGTTCCCAACGGTTCGTCCATCAGGAAGGCGAGCGGACGGCGAATGATGGCGCGGCCGAGTGCCACACGCTGGCGGTCGCCGCCGGCCAGTCCCGAGACCGGCTTGTCGAGCAGATGATGGATACGAAGCAGCCTCGCCGTCTCCTCGACCCGCGACCTGATTTCGGCGGTTGAAACGCCTTGGCAGAGCAGCGGAAAGCCGATGTTCTTGCGCACGTTCATGTGCGGATAGAGGGCAAAGAGCTGGAACACGAAGGCGATGTCGCGTTCCGAGGCGCGCTTGAAGGCAACATCCCCGCCGCCGAGGAAGATGCTGCCGGAACTCGGCAGTTCGAGCCCGGCGATCATCCGCAGCGTGGTGGTCTTGCCGCAGCCCGAGGGTCCGAGCAGGCAGAAGAAGGACTTGTCGGGAATGGTGAAGCTCGAATCCTTCACCGCGATGAACTCGCCGAATTTCTTCTGCAGATTCTGCACCCGGATTTCAGCCATGGCTCATTCCGGGAATTTCGACACGACGATGAACATGATGGTGCCCACCAGCGTGGTGATGAAGGAATAGGTGTAAAGTGTCAGCGACAGGGGCTGCAGCAGCATGAGCACGCCCACAGCGATGATGATAGTCGCGAGAATTTCCCACGGGCTGCGGCGCAGGTGCAGGAACTTTGTCAGGAGATCGTTCATTTGCGCACCGCCCCGAAGGTGATGCCGCGCAGCAGATGCTTGCGCAGCAGCACGGTGAATACCAGGATCGGAATGAGGAACAGCGTCGTGCCCGCGCCCACCGCCGGCCAGTCCATGCCGCCTTCGCCGATGATCGTCGGGATGAAGGGTGGAGCCGTTTGCGCCGCGCCCGAAGTCAGCAGCACCGCGAAGGCGAATTCGTTCCACGCGAAGATCAGGCAGAAGATGGCGGTGGCGGCAATACCGGTCGCCGCCTGCGGCAGCACGACCTTGAAGAAGGCAGCGAGCCGCGTATAGCCGTCGATCATTGCCGCCTCCTCGTATTCCTTGGGAATTTCGTCGATGAAACCCTTGAGCAGCCAGACGGCGAGCGAGACGTTGACCGCCGTATAGAGCAGGATCATGCCGAGTACTGTGTCCGACAGGCCGAGCTCGCGGTACTTGAGATAAATCGGGATGGCGACCGCGATCGGCGGCATCATGCGCGTCGACAGGATGAAGAACAGGAGATCGTCGGCGAGCGGAATCTTGAAGCGCGAAAAAGCATAGGCCGAGAAAACGCCGAGCGTCACCGCCAGGAAGGTCGAGCCGAAGGCGATGATCAGCGAGTTGACGAAGCGTGGCACGTAGTTGGAGGACCCCGCAATCACCATCTCGCGCCGCCGTGTCACCTCGTCGCAAACACCCTTGGGCGGTCCCAGCGCCTGGATATATTCGGCCGTCTGCCGCGTGCGCGTCGTGAACAGGTTGCAATAGCCCTCGAGCGATGGGTTGAAGACGATCTTCGGCGGATAGGAAATCGAGTCGGGCGGCGTCTTCCAGCCGGTGGCGAAAATCCAGAACAGCGGCACCATGGAGATGAGCGCGTAGAGGATGACAAGTGAGGCGGCCACGCGCTTCGTCGTGGGCGACGGCTCGACGACCGAGTGGGCGGTGCTGAGCGCGGCGCTCATCTCTGCTTCACCCGGTTCAAGGCTTTGACATAGATATTGGCGAGACCGAAGACGGCGACGAACAGGATGATGGCGAAGGCCGAGGAATAGCCGGTGCGGAACGCCTCGAAGGCCTGGCGCTTCAGCGCGATCGAGGCAAGTTCCGTTGTCGAGCCCGGTCCGCCGCCGGTCAGCAGGAACACCATGTCGAACATCTTGAAATTTTCGATGCCGCGGAACAGCACCGCCAGCATGATGAAGGGCATCGCCATGGGCAACGTGATCGACCAGAACTGCCGCCATTTCGAGGCGCGGTCCACCTCGGCGGCTTCATAGATGTAGTCGGGTATGGAGCGCAGCCCCGCGAGGCAGATCAGCATCACATAGGGCGTCCACATCCACGTATCGACGATGATGATCGCCCAGGGCGCCAGCTTCACCGACGACAGCATCGCGATCTCCCACGGCGGAATGCCGCTGAAGAAGGAGACGATATAGGTGAAGAGCCCGATCTGCGGCTCGTAGAGGAAGCGCCAGAAATTGCCGACGACAGCAGGCGACAGCATCATTGGCACCAGGATGACCGT
>CAYOZR010000089.1:0-13279 GCA_964408555.1 uncultured Aestuariivirga sp. | reverse complement strand
GGCCGCCGGAGATCGCCACGACCAGGCCGCGCACCCAGATATAGGAGGCGAGTGTGACGATAAAGGCATTCATCTTGAGCCCGACCACCAGCCAGCCGTTGAGGGCGCCGACCGCGCCGCCCACGGCGAGGGAAATCAACAGCGATACCGGCAGCACCAGCCATTCCGGGGTGAGCGTGTAGCCGAGGCCGATGCCGCGGGCGCAGAACAGGATGCCGGTCACCATGGCGGTAAGCGCCGCGATCGATTCGACCGACAAATCCATGTTGCCGGCGATGATGACGATGGCGAGCCCGATCGCCATGACGCCGACGAAGGTCGATTGCTCGACGATGTTGGCGAAGATGCCGATCTGGAAGAAGTTCGGGATGGTCAGCGAGAACACCGCCAGCACGGCGACGAGCATGAACCAGACGAGATTGTCGAGAATGAGTTCGACAATCGCTCTTTGGCGGGTGGAAATCATCGGTTCCGTCCGGTGAAGTTGCCCGGACCGCTGGGTGCGGTCCGGGTTTACGGTGTGGCGGGATTATTCGACCGGCGTCACCGGATCGCTGGGCGCCTTGAGATTGCCCCAGAAGCGCGCTTCGTCGACGTTATCCTTGGTGATCGCCGCCCCCGGAATCTTGAGGTTGGGTCCCCAGGCTTCGACGGTGAGAGTGGAGTCGAGTCCCAGCACCTTGTAGGAGCCCGGCTTGAGCTCCTGCTTGTTCACCACCTTGTCGGCGAACATGGCGATGGCCGCGGCCTGGGCATAGAGCGGCTGCTCGACCTCGACATTCTCCCAGCCCTTGCGGATGAGATCGAGGCCGACGGGCGCGCCGTTCGACGACACCAGCATGACGTCGCCGGGCTTCTTGCCCTTGGCTTCGAGCGAGGCGACGGCGGCGACGGCGAGATGCGCCGCATGCACGAAGATCAGGTCGATGTCGGGGTTTGCCACCATCTGGTCGGAGACGATGGTTCCGGCATTGGAGGCTTCCCACTGCATGGCGGGCAGCGAAATGATCTCGACACCGGCGAAGCCCGCCATTTTCTCCTCGAAGCCCTTCTGGATGTCGAGGGTGTAGGGATCGGCCGGGTCGCCGAGCACCTGCAGGATCTTGCCCTTGACCTCGCCGTTCTTCTCTTTCAGCAGCCGCTGGCTTTCGCCGGCCGCCACGTAGCCGATCTCGACGGTGCCGGCGACCGAGGTGAAGTCGGACGGCGTCGAAGTGATCTGGCGGTCGAAGATCATCACCGGGATACCGGCGGCACGGGCCTTCTCGATCGACGGCTTCAAGGCGTTGAAGTCGACGGCGGCGAGGATGATGGCGGCGGGCTTGAGGATGATCACGTCGTTCATCTGGCTCTGCTGCAGGTCGGTCTTGTTGTCGGCGTTAAGCGTTATCGGCTCGTAGCCGACCTCCTTGAGGAACTTCTCGATGGCGCTCACCGACTCGGTCTGGAACTCGTCGAGCAGTGTCGGCACCATGTAGTAGATCGTGCCTTTCGACGCGGCGAAGGCCGGCGAAAGCAGCGCCACGGCGGCAAGCGCCAAGGCGCCCATCAATGCACTGAGCAATCTTTTCATGTAGCATCTCCTGTTGTCATTCTTGGTTTTGGACCATTCGGTCTCGTTTCTTGGGCGGGGCCCGCGCGGGCCTCGCCGGTCATCATGCGGACGACGTCATCGGGGCTTGTCTTCGCCCGCGCCACGTCGCCCGCCACTATGCCCTGGCGGATGACCACGATGCGGTCCGCCACCTGGAAAGCTTGCGCCATTATGTGGGTGATAATGACGACGCCGATGCCCTGCGCCGCAATGCGTTTGATCATATCGAGGCCGCGCCGCGTCTGCTCGACGCCGAGTGCCGCGAAGGGCTCGTCGAGCAGCACCAGTCTGCCGCCCCAATGGACGAAGCGGTTGAGCTCGATGGCCTGGCGCTGGCCGCCCGACAGGTGCTCGACATTGATGCGCAGCGACGGGAACTTGGTGCCGGCATTGGCCATGGCCTTTTCCACCGCCGCCTGCATCTCGCCTTCCTGCAGAATGGGAATGCCGAAGCGGCGCTTGACGATCTCGCGGCCCATGAAGAAATTCGCCACCACATCGACATTGGTGCACAGCGACAGGTCCTGGTAGACCGTCTCGATGCCGGCCGCCTTGGCTTCGGCGGGGGATGCGAAGTTGCGTTCGACGCCCTCGAAGATCATCCGCCCCGAAGTGGCCGCGAGGCCGCCGGCGATGATCTTGACCAGTGTCGACTTGCCCGCGCCATTGTCGCCGAGCAGCGCCACCACCTCGCCGCGCGCAATGTCGAAGCTGATGCCGCGCAGCGCCTCGATGGCGCCGAAATTGCGCGTGATGTTGTCGAGGTGGAGCAGGGGTTGGGTTTCCGTCATGCCGCCTCCACGCCGCCGAACATCGGATCGCGGCCATTGCGGGCGCTGTCGTTTGCGAACATGGTGCCGAAGCGCGGCGACAGCACGCCCGCCACCGCCAGTGCCGCGGCACCGCGCAGCACCGCATCGGGGCCGCCCGTCGACAGCGAAATACGCGGCGCGGCGCGGCCACGGCGCTGGGAAACCGAATTGGGCAGCGGTTCCGCCGCCGCCAGCAGCCGCGACAGGATGGCCTCCGGCGCCAGACCGCCGATGATCACGGTTTCCGGATCGAACAGATTCTCGATGGCGACGATGGCCGCGCGCAACAAGGGTGCCGCTTCGGCCATCCACCCGGCAACGCCCACCGCCCTGGAGCGGCGCTCGAAGGCTTCGAGCGAAAGATAACGCTCGAGACAACCGCGGTTGCCACAGGGGCAAGGCTCGCCGCCGGGCACCAGCGGCAGATGCCCGATTTCGCCGGCATTGCGGAACGAGCCGCGCAAGGGTTGGCCGTCCTGAACCATGCAGCCGCCGAGGCCGACGCCGAAATAGAGATAGTAGAAATCGCGGAAGGCGTGACCCGCCCCGTACAGCCGTTCGCCGAGAGCGGCGGCGGCATGGTCGACTTCGATGAAGGCGGGCAAGCCCGAGGCCTCGGCGAGCCGCCGCTCGACCGGCACATCCTTCCAGCCTTCCAGCGTGGTGGGGCCGACGAAGCTCATCGACTCGACGTCGAAGGGCCCCGGCATGGCGAGCCCGATACCGAGCATCCGCTTGCCCGGCCGGCGGGCCTTGAGGTCCCCGACGAGTGCCGCGATTTCGCGGAAGGCGGCGGCGGGTCCGGCATGCGGCATGTGGCGCTTCTCGCGCGCGATCACCGAGCCTGCGAGGTCGATTAGCGCCGCTTCGAGGTCAAGCGGCGTCACATGCAGGCCGATGGCGAAGCCGCCGTCCGGGCTGATGGTCAGACTGGTGGCGGGATAGCCGCGGCCCTTGGGCGCCTCGCGGGCTCCGGCGATGAAACCCTGCTCCTCGAGTTCGCGGATGATGTTGGAGACGGTCTGCACCGTGAGGCCCACCCGCTTGGCGATGTCGCCGCGGGCGATCGGCCCGTGCAGCCGGATCGTCTCCAGGACGATTCGCCGGTTGTAGGGCCGTCCGAATTCCTGGTTGGTCCCCTTGAGCGCCATGTCTGTTCCCCGATCCGGAGCGCCAGAACAACACATCCAAAAGACAGAATCAAATGGATTTCAAAAAACCGGTGAAGCCGATGCTCGCAAACCGATGACGATCATGTTTGCCGCTTCGGATCGAACGCCCGTCCGTCGTCGCGGAGCCAGACATAGACGGCCGGGATGACCAGCACCGTCAGCAAGGTCGATGATAGCAGGCCGAACAGCAGCGAGATGGCCAGGCCCTGAAAGATGGGATCGAGCAGGATCGTGGCGGCGCCGATCATCGCGGCGATGGCGGTAAGCAGGATCGGCTTGAAGCGGATGGCGCCGGCTTCGAGCAACACCTCGCGCAACGGAGTCTCGGGGTTTCGGCGTTGCTGGATGAAATCCACCAGCAGGATGGAATTGCGCACGATGATGCCGGCGAGCGCGATGAAGCCGATCATCGACGTCGCCGTGAAAGCCGCGCCGAACAGCCAATGGCCGAAGACGATGCCGATGAGCGTCAGCGGCACCGGCAGAAGAATGACGATGGGCAGCTTGAAATTGCCGAATTGCGCGACGACGAGGATATAGATGCCGACAATGGCGACCATGAAGGCGGCCCCCATGTCGCGGAATGTCACGTAGGTGATCTCCCACTCGCCATCCCACAGAAGCGCCGGTCTGCTTTCATCCGCGGGCTGGCCGGCGAACCGGATCTCGGGCTTGGGAAGATTGCCCCAGTCGTGTTTCGCGATCAGATCGTTAACGGCCAGAATGCCGTAGATCGGCGCCTCATAGGTACCGGCCATTTCGGCGGTGATCATGTCCGCGTCGTAGCCGTCGCGCCGGAATATCGAAAACGAGCCCGGTTCGAGGCTGGATCGCACCACATCGCCCAATTCCACGATCGCGCGGTTTCCGGGAAGCGCATTGGCCGGCACCGGCGTCGAGGCGAGGCGCTCCGACCAGGTGCGGCCGGAAGCCGGCAGGCGCAGCATGATTTCGACCGGGTAGCGACCCTCGCCGCGATGCGAATAGCCGACGGGAACGCCCTTGAGCAGTGCCGCGATGGTATCGTAGACGTCGCGCTGCTCGACGCCGAAATATTCGAGATTGTCCTGATCGATCGACAGCCGGAGGCGCGGCTGCTGGGTGCCGTAGGAATTGTCGGCATCGACGATGAAGGGGACTTGCCGGAAGATTTTCTCGACCTCGCCCGCGACGGCGCGGCGGGTCGCGGCGTCGGGCCCGTAGATTTCCGCCACCAGCGTCGACAGCACCGGCGGACCGGGCGGCACTTCGACGATCTTTATCGACGTGCCCGCCGGCACATCCAGGTCCTTCAACCGTTGCCGCGCCTCGAGGGCGATGTCGTGACTATTCCGTTCACGCTCGGCCTTGGGCGTCAGCACAATCTGCAGATCGCCGAGTTCCGGCGATTGGCGCAGATAGTAGTGCCGCACCAGGCCGTTGAAGTTGAATGGCGCCGGCGTTCCGGCATTGACGTCGATGGAGACCAGTTCGGATATGGATTTCAGACGCTCCGCCGCATTCATCAGCACGCGCTCCGTGGCTTCCAGACTCGATCCCTCGGGCAGGTCGGCGACGATCTGGAACTCCGATTTGTTGTCGAAGGGCAGCAACTTCACCGTCACGTCCCTGGTGTAGAAGAACAGCATCGAGGCGATCGTGGCCAGGGAGACGATCGCCAGGAAGAGACGCGCCCGCTTGCGGGTCTTGATGATGGGCCGGGCGGCGGCGCGATAGAGCCGGCCCAGCCGCCCGCCCGCGCTATCCTTATGACCGTGCATGTCGGCTTTACCGGCAAACCTGACGAGCAGCCAAGGTGCTATGACCACCGCCACGACGAAGGAAAAAATCATCGCGGCGGAGGCATTGACCGGGATCGGCGCCATATAGGGGCCCATCAGGCCGGACACGAAAAGCATGGGCAAAAGCGCCGCGACGACCGTCAATGTCGCGGCGATGGTGGGATTGCCGACTTCCGCCACGGCCTCGATGGCGGCCTGCGTGCGGCTGCGCCCGTCATCCATGCTCCAGTGGCGGGCGATGTTCTCGATCATCACGATGGCGTCGTCGACGAGAATGCCGATCGAGAAGATGAGCGCGAAGAGGCTGACCCGATTGATGGTATAGCCCATCAGGTTCGAGGCAAACATGGTGAGCAGGATCGTTGTCGGGATGACGATCAGCACCACGAGGCTCTCGCGCCAGCCGATGGCGAAGGCGATCAGCACCACGATCGAGATCGTGGCGAGACCGAGGTGGAACAGGAGTTCATTGGCCTTCTCGTTGGCGGTCTCGCCGTAGTTCCGCGTGATCGTCATATCGACGCTGCCGGGCACGATCTTGCCCTTGATTTCGGCGAGCCGCTCGACGATCGCCTCGGCGATCTTCACCGCATTGGCGCCCGGCCGCTTGGCGATGGCAAGGTTGACCGCCGGCGCCTTGGCCCAGCTACCGTCCGGCATCCTGGAGAATCGCCAGGTCCGATGCGACGCGATTTCGGGCGTGGCGGCGACGGTTGCAACATCGCGCACATAGACGGGCCTGCCGTCGCGCGCCGTAAGCAGCAGCAACCCGATATCGGGGATGCCCGTCATGGTTTGGCCAGCGGCAACCGGAACCGTGTGCTCCCCATCGCTGAGCGATCCCGCCAGGAACGAACGATTGGCGCCTTCGACCTTGGCAAGGAGCTGTTGCAGGGTGATGCCGTACAGCGAAAGTTTCTCGGGATCCGGTTCGACGCGGATTTGATCGGGCCGCCCGCCGGAGATGTAGCTGAGGCCGATCGACGGTATCTTGACGAGTTCGGTCTGCAGCTTGTTGGCGACTTTCCACAGTCCGTTGTCGTCCCAGCGTGCCGCGGCCTCCGGCTTGGGCGTCAGGCTCACGACGACGATGGCGACATCGTTGATGCCGCGGCCGATAATCAGCGGCTCCGGAATGCCGGTCGGGATGCGATCGAAATTGGCCCGGATTTTCTCGTGGATGCGCACGATCGCGTCGTCCGAATTGGTGCCGACAAAGAATCTCGCCGTCACCGTCGCCCGGTCGTCGACCGTCTGGCTGTAGACGTGCTCGACACCGTCGATCCCCTTGACGATCGCCTCCAGCGGCTTGGTGACGAGTTCGACCGCGTCGCTCGCCTTGAGTCCGTCGGCGCGCACATGGATATCTACCATCGGCACGCTGATCTGCGGCTCTTCCTCGCGCGGAATGGTGAGCAGCGCGAAGACGCCGAGCACCAGGGCCGTGATGAGAAGCAGCGGCGTCAACGGCGAGCCGATGGAAGCCCGCGTCAAGCGGCCGGACAAGCCGGGTGTCATGGGCGCACCAGCACGTCGCCGTCGCGAAGGCCGCTCAAGATCTCGATGGCGGCCGTTGCATCGCCGCCGGGAAGAGCTCGCCCGCGTTGCACCGCGACTTCAACGGGGGTGCCGCCGCTTCCCATCACCAGCACGTAGTCGACGCCAAAGCGGTTTGCGATGTAGGATTCGGGGACGGCAAGGACACTGCGCTCGGTCGTCGTCACATTCACCCTGATCCGTTCGCCGACGAAGAAATCGCCGAGCCCCTCGACTTCGGCGTCGGCGACGACACGTCCATTGTCAATGCGGGGATAGACCTTGACGATCCGCCCTTGACTGGCCGTGGCGCTGGCGAAGTCGCCGCCGCCGAGGCTCACCGCGTCGCCTTCCCGGATATAACGGGCGTGCCGTTCGGGAAGTTTCAGGCGCAAGATGAAGTTTTCGGTGGCGATCCTGGCGATCGCCTCGCCCGGCAGCACCACGGTTCCGACCGTCACCGGCACATCGATGACGCGGCCCGCCACTGGCGCACGCACCTCGCCTTCCGCGAACTGCTGGGCAATGACGGCCCGGTCGGCAATCCGCGCCCGCAGGTCGCTCGATGCCCTCTCCACGGCGGTCTGCGCCTGGTCGAGGCGGGCTTTGGCGATCGTCCCGGACTTGAACAGGCTCTCGGCGCGCTCAAGTTCGGTCCGCAGCAAGGCAAGCTGCGCTTCGAGCGCCTTGATCTGCGCATCGAGCGCCTTCAGTTGCAGCGCCAGCTTTTCGTCGACGACCGTCGCCACGATCTGACCGCTGGTGACGCGCGAACCTTCGTCGATCGGCAGCGATGTCACGGTGCCGCCGATGCGTGCCCGGGCCGGCGCTTCATTGATGCTTTCGACGGTCGCAAAGACCGCTTTGGAATCGGCCACAGCCTGGCTGCGGACCGTCAACGTCTCCGCGGCATGAGCCGGCGCGGCAAACAGAATTGCCAGCGCCGCGGCCCGGCAGCACGGCAGGAACCACGGAATGAGCATCGCTCCCCCATTTCCCGGAAATCGTGCCGAATAGAGCTTCGGTCCTCGAGCCTTGCGCCGATCTGGATCTTGTTTCGGATTGTCCATGCTGGCATGATAATTCAAGTTTGATTTGCAAGCGAGGCCTGCCATGAGCGGCTGGCGCTCGATCTCCTCGGAATCGGGAAACTCAAGGAAATCCACAAGACGGCTTGATAGGGGAGTAAAGAGATGACGATCGATCGCGCCGTGCTGGCTTTTGCTGGCTGTGTCGTTCTGGTGAGTCTTGCGCTGTCGCAGTTGTATCATCCGGCATGGCTGTTGCTCGCCGCTTTTGCCGGGCTCAACATGCTGCAGTCGGCATTTACCGGTTTCTGCCCGGCCGCCATGGTGTTCAAGCGCCTCGGCTTCAAAGCCGGCAATGCGTTCGAGTGAAACCGGCGAACCATTGCCTCTCGGCTTCCGGCCGGCCGGCGAAGGGCCAAGACGGGGGGGCATTTTGAACTTTCACATCCGGGCAAGCGGCCGCGCCGCCGCCCGCATTCATGCGCAAGAGGGACCGCTTCACTCTATGACGCCACGGGGGTCGCTCAGTTTTGCGGCCAAAGCGTCAAACCGGTGAAACTGCGTCGCTTGGTTTGTGGCCGCCGGAGGCTCCACCGTCTCGTCGAAATGCACCGGGACTTGCCATCCATCGGGACTCCTCGCATTGACCGGAATGCAATTCGACGTGATATTCCGGCATGCGTGAGTTTTGGAAACGATTCCGGCGTGACTGGCTCGCCATCTTCGGGTTGGCGACCATTGTCGCATTCCTGGCGGCGGCCATTCTGGCGCCGTGGCTTGCGCCATACAATCCATCGGAGCAGTTCCTTGACGGCCTGACGCTGGAGGGTTCGCCGCTGTCCCCCGATGCGCGGTTCTGGTTCGGCACCGACACCAATGGCCGCGACCAGTTCTCCCGCCTGCTTTATGGGGCGCAGACCTCGCTGCTCATCGGTCTGGTGGCCAATGGCATCGCGGTATTGATCGGCACGACGCTCGGCCTTGTGGCCGGCTATGCGCGCGGTCTGCTGGGCGCCGCCATCATGCGCTTCACCGATCTGATGATGGCCTTTCCCCCCTTGCTTCTGGCCATCGCGCTGGCCGCCATCCTCAAGCCCGGCCTCAACATCGTCATTCTGGTGATCGCGCTGGTGAACTGGGTGCAGATCGCCCGGGTGATCTATGCCGAAGCGGTCGGACTCTCGGAGCGCGAATATATCGAAGCGGCGCGCGCCATGGGGGCTGGACCGGCGCGCATCCTGCTGCGCCACCTCCTGCCGCATCTGGTTCCGACCGTCATCGTCTACGCGACGCTGGGCATCGCCACCACGGTGCTGCTCGAATCGACGCTCTCCTTCCTCGGCCGCGGCGTGCAGCCACCCACCCCCGCCTGGGGCATGATGATCTTCGAAAGCCAATCCTATTTCCTCAATGCGCCGTGGCTGGTGTTCATACCAGGGGCGGCCATTCTCATTCTGGCGCTGGCCTTCAACCTGGTGGGCGACGGCTTGCGCGATGCCCTCGATCCCACCCAAAGGGGGCGCGGCTGATGCCGGCCTATCTTGCCAGGCGGCTTGCGGCCTCGCTGGTCATTCTGCTGGGTGTCAGCATCGTGACCTTCGGGCTGACTTTCATGATCCCGGCCGACCCGGTGGCGATGATCGCCGGGCGCAATTCGACGCCGGAAGTGCGCGAGCAGATCCGCCACCAATTGGGCCTCGACCGGCCGCTGCCGGAACAATATGTCCGCTACCTGGGACGGCTGGTGCGGGGCGATTTCGGCAAGTCCTATGCCCGCAAATCCGATGTCGGCGAACTGATCGTCTCGCGCCTGCCGCCGACACTCTTGTTGATGCTCGGGGCCATTGCGGCGGAACTCCTGATCGGGCTGCCGGCCGGCATCTACGCCGCCAGCCGCCGCGGCCGGCTGGGCGACAAGGTTGCCATGACGTTGTCCTTCCTCGGCGTATCGACGCCGCAATTCGTGGTCGGGCTGACCCTGCTCTACCTTTTTGCCTATTTGTTGAGCTGGTTCCCGCTGGGAGGCTACGGCAGCGTCTCGCATCTGATTCTGCCGGCGCTGACGCTCGGCCTCGCCGGCGGCGGCTGGTATTCCCGCATGATGCGCTCGTCGATGATCGAAGTCCTGCGCAACGACTATATCCGCACCGCCCGCGCCAAGGGCATGCCGGAATGGCGGGTGATCCTGAAACACGGACTGCGCAATGCCATCCTGCCGATCGTCGCCATGATCGGCCTCGACGTCGGGATTTTCATGTCGGGGGTGGTGGTCGTCGAAAATGTCTTCGGCTGGCCCGGCGTCGGCCAGCTCATGTGGCAGGCCATCCAGTCGCTCGATATTCCGATCATCATGGGGGTGACGACAATTGCCGCCTGCTTCATCGTCCTCGGAAATCTCATTGCCGATATGATTTCGCCGCTCATTGACCCGCGCATCCGCTTGGGCTGATATGGCTGCGGGCGTTTACCAACGGCAACAGGACCATCAGGGAGGAAAAACATGAAGCGCTTACTGATTTCGGCGGCGGCGGCCCTCGCACTCTGTGTCGCGGCCCCCGCGGCCTTCGCGGACGCACCCAAGCAAGGAGGCGCGGCGACGATTACCTTCAACAACGACTTGACGACGCTCGACCCGCAGGTGGGCTACGACTGGCAGAACTGGTCGGTCATCAAGTCGATTTTCGACGGTCTCATGGACTACAAGCCCGGCACCACCGAGCTCGAGCCCGATCTCGCCGAAAGCTATACGGTGTCCGACGACGGCCTGACCTACAATTTCAAGCTGCGCGACAGCATCAAGTTCCACAATGGCCGGGCGATGACTTCCGCAGACGTCAAATATTCCTTCGAGCGGGCCGTCAATCCCGCCACCCAAAGCCCCGGCGGCGGCTATTTCGGCATGATCGCCGGATATGACGACGTGGTGGGCGGCAAGGCCACCGGGCTTTCCGGCATCGCCACGCCCGACGACAAGACGGTGGTGTTCACGCTGACAAGGCCCGATGCCACGTTCCTGCATCTCATGGCCATCAACTTCGGCTACATCGTTCCCAAGGAAGAAGTCGAGAAGGCCGGCGCCGACTGGGGCAAGAAGCCGGTCGGCACCGGCGCCTTCAAGTTCGTCGAATGGGTGCCGGGCCAGAACATCAAGCTCGAACGCAACAAGGATTATTTCCGCGCCGGCGTGCCCTACCTCGACGCCATCACCTTCGAATTCGGCCAGGACCCGACGGTTGCCGTATTGCGCTTGAAGAAAGGCGAAATCGACATCGTCGGCGACGGCATTCCGCCGGCCCAGTTCGCCGAGATCATGGCCGATGCGGCCAACAAGGACCTGATCGCCGAGGGCAACCAGCTGCACACCGGCTATGTGACCATGAACGTGACGCAGCCGCCCTTCGACAATCTCAAGGTGCGTCAGGCCGTCAACATGGCGATCAACAAGGAGCGCATCGTGCGGCTGATCAACAACCGCGCCGCCCCGGCCAGCCAGGCATTGCCGCCGGCGATGCCCGGCTACAACGCCGACAACAAGGGCTATGCCTATGATCCGGAGGCCGCCAAGAAGCTGCTGGCCGAAGCCGGGGCGGGCGACATCGCCACCGAGCTTTATACGATGAACGTCGATCCCAATCCGCGCATCGCCCAGGCGATCCAGCAGGACCTGGCCGCCGTCGGCATCAAGGCGGAAATCCGCTCGCTGGCCCAGGCCGAAGTGATCGCCGCCGGCGGCTCGGGCAAGGCGCCGATGATCTGGTCGGGCGGCATGGCCTGGATTGCCGATTTCCCGGACCCGGCCAATTTCTACTACGGCATTCTGGGTTGCGCCGGAGCCGTTGAAGGCGGCTGGAACTGGTCGAAATATTGCAACAAGGATCTCGATGCCCGCGCCGGCAAGGCCGACGCCATGGCGAAAGACGATCAGGCGGCCGCCCGCACCGCCGAGTGGAAGGCGATCTTCGACGACGTTCTGAAGGATGCGCCCTGGGCGCCGATCTTCAACGAAAAGCGCTTCACCTATCATTCCGAACGCCTTGGCGGCGATCCGGCGCTGTTCACCGACCCGATCCATATTCCGGTGAACTACGACTACATCTTCGCCAAGGACGCGCAATAGCAATCCGGCCAATCGTCGTTCCCTTCTCACCGGTGGGAACGACTGCTAGACTGTGATGGGTCCAGGCCGCATCGTCATTCCCCCCTCCCCCTTGTGGGGAGGGGTTAGGGGTGGGGGTCTGGTGGTGCCGGCAACTATATTGAAAAAAAGTAGCTGATAGGCCGGAGCGACCCCCACCCTCAATCCCTCCCCACAAGGGGGAGGGAGAACTCGCTTTCCGGCTCAATCCGCAATCGTCCCGCTCAAGGTTTGTCATGCACAAGCACACCATTCACCAGCACCAATGCCATTTCGGCTGGAACCGGGACAATCCGCCGGTGGTGCGGATTGGGCCCGGCGAAACCGTCGAGTTCCATCCAGTCGATTCCTCGGGCGGGCAGCTCACGCCAAAGTCCACGATTGCCGACATCGCGACCCTCGATTTCGCCAAGGTCAACCCGGTGGCGGGGCCGGTCTATGTGGAAGGTGCGGAACCCGGCGACGCCATCAAGGTGACGCTGCTGCACTTCGCGCCATCGGGCTGGGGCTGGACCGCGAATATTCCGGGCTTCGGCCTCCTGGCCGAGCAGTTCAAGGACCCGGCCCTGCATATCTGGAAATACGATGCGCGGACGCTGGCGCCCGCCATGTATGGCCCCGGCGGGCGCGTTCCGCTCAAGCCCTTCTGCGGCACCATCGGGCTGGCCCCCGCCGAACCCGGCCTTCACTCCATCGTGCCACCGCGCCGCATGGGCGGCAACATGGATATCCGCGATATGGCGGCGGGCACCGAACTCTATCTCCCGGTCGAGGTGGCGGGCGGCCTGTTCAGCGTCGGCGATACCCATGCGACGCAAGGTGATGGCGAAGTCTGCGGCACCGCCATCGAGAGCCCATGCTCGCTGGCCGCCACATTCGGGCTGGTCAAGAACGCCAATCTCGCCTTCCCGCGCTTCACCACGCCGGGGCCGGTGGCGCGGCACATGGACGTCAAGGGCTATGAGGTGACGACCGGCATCGGGCCCGATCTCATGGCGGGAGCCAAGGCCGCCGTCTCCGGCATGATCGATCTTCTGTCCCGGCGTTACAAGATGAGCCCGGTCGACGCCTACATGCTGTGCAGCGTGTGCGGCGACCTCAGGATCAGCGAGATCGTCGATATTCCGAACTGGGTCGTCTCCTTCTATTTCCCGCGTGTTGTCTTCGAATGACGATTGCGCCGCTGCTCGGCGTCGAAGGGCTGAATGTCGGCTTCAACAC
>CAYOZR010000088.1:0-13496 GCA_964408555.1 uncultured Aestuariivirga sp. | reverse complement strand
ATGCCGATCATGCAGCTGGTACTCTTCGGCTATGCCATCAACAACGATCCCAAGGGCTTGCCCACGGCGGTGCTCTCCGCCGATCACAGCGCCATCACCCGGTCGCTGGTGAGCGCCATCGGCAATACCGGCTATTTCGATATCGTGCGGCTTGCCGCCAATGAAGCCGAGGCCAATGAGCTCCTGCAGCGTGGGCAAGTGCAATTCGTCGTCACCATTCCGCCGGGCTTCACCCGGCGCTTGGTGCGGCAGGAGAGGGCACAAATCGCCATCGAAGCCGACGCCACCGATCCGGCGACCACCGGCAATGCCCTTGGCGCCGTCGACCAGGCGATCGCCCAGACATTGGCGCGCGATCTCGCCGGTCCGCTTTCATATCTGCGGGGTCGCGACGGGCCGGTCGAGGTGCTGCTGCACCGGCGCTATAACCCTGAGAGCATCACCCGCTACAATGTGGTGCCGGGACTGCTTGGCGTCATCCTGACCATGACCATGGTGATGATGACCTCGCTTGCCGTCACCCGCGAGCGCGAGCGCGGCACCATGGAGAATCTGCTAGCCATGCCGGTGCGGCCCGTCGAAGTCATGGCCGGCAAGATAGCACCCTACATACTGATCGGCGGGGTTCAGGTCGCCGTCGTGCTGACGGCGGCGAAATTGCTGTTCGGCGTTCCTTTCGAAGGCAGCCTGCTTCTTCTCACTCTCTCCACGCTGCTGTTCATCACCGTCAATCTGGCCCTCGGCTTCACCTTCTCGACGGTGGCGCAGAACCAGTTGCAGGCCATGCAGATGTCGTTCTTCTTTCTGCTGCCCTCGATCCTGCTGTCGGGCTTCGCCTTTCCGTTTCGCGGCATGCCGGTGTGGGCTCAGGCGATCGGCGAAGCGCTGCCCAACACCCATTTTCTCCGCATCGTGCGCGGCCTGATGCTGAAGGGCGCCAATTTCCTGGAAATAGCTCCCGAACTCGCGGCCCTGGCGATGATCCTCGTCATCGTCTCGGTGGTGGCGCTCAGCCGCTACAAGGTGACGCTGGACTGAGCTCGGAGCATGTTCCGCCAAAATGCGCGCACTTTGGCGATAAGAACATGCTCCAAGTAATTAACCTGGCGCGATTTCTTTTCGGCGAAGTGAGTCCACTTCGCCGGAAAGCGCGCTAGGGCCGCGGCTGGCGAAGGCGAAGCCGCCATCGTCGATCAGCAGCGAGATGTCCTCGCCCTCGGTGATCGTCATTTCCGCCGGCAGGGGATGAAAGGCCTGGTGCCAGTGGCCGCCGCTGAAGGGCTCGTTGGCCACCGATGCGCTGCCGAATTCGGCGCTGAACCAGCTTAACAGGCCATGCGCGGTGCCCGACGATGTGGCCCTGACCGGCACGGGGCTCGCCTCCGGACAGCCGATATAGGTGTAATCGCGCAGCTTCGCCGCCGCGCTGAGAAAACGGTGCGGATGCAATTCCGTATGCACCGGAAAATAATTGCCGGTCGCATAGTCGTTGAGCAGGCTGAGATCGAAGCCGCAGGCAAAGCCCGCCCGGTTGAGATTGGCGAGGCTGTCGCTGTCGATCAGGGCGGCGAATTGCGTGACCACCCGCGGCATGATGATCGTGGCCGGCCCGGCCAGCCGCCTGATGTCTTCGGCGATCGGCATGAAGCCTTCGCCGACCACGCCGCAGTCGAGCGTTTCGGTGAAGATCACATCCGGCCGCCGCGGCATGAGCCCGCGCTGGATCGCCACGGTGGAGGATTCATTGACGATGGCGATACGATCGGCATAGGGCGTGGCGGCGACGATGCGCTGCGCCACGCCGGCCAGATTGGCATTCATCTCGCAGGAGACGACCCGCGCCGCGCCGTATTTTGCGAAGAGCAGGGCGATCAATCCGGTGCCGGTTCCGATTTCCACGACTGTCTTGCCGGCGAGATCGAGCAAGGCGATGGCGCGCTCGATGGCCTCGTTGCGCGGCTGGTCGTTGACCATGGCGAAATGCCAGACCGGAAAATCCCGCCGCGGCTTGCCGTTGTTGTCGAGAAACGAATTACCGGCATTAACCTGAACCGACGGCCTGATCGGTTGGACAACACTCATGGCCCCTCTCCCTCACTCACGCCTGACACGGTCCCCGCGCCGCAACTTCACAGAAGTGGACGTGATGTCAACTTAAAATGACGCCTGCGTAAGTTAACTGCCCTTATTAGGGACTTGAACCAAATTGATAACAAATGGTTAATGCGGGCCTCGCCCTTAATGCATTGTTATCTAATGAAAATACTTTGGCTCGACATTTTGGGACCACAGCCCATCATGGCAATCGGTGCAAACCATCAGAATTTCGAGGCCGTATGGGCACGGTGACCGGGCAAATCTACTGGATCGACAAGGGCACGCTCGCCCGCGACCGGCCGCAATGCGTGGCCGGGACCGAGAGCGACGACGCGCTCATGCACCGGTACGGCTGCGTGCGGGTGTCGACGGGAGAGCTCGGAACCGAAATCCGCTGGTCGGTGTTTGCACCGAATTTTGCCTCGCTTTATTTCGCCGCCGAATTTCTCACCGGCCTGCGCGGCCCCTTCATGCTGCGCTATTTTCTTGCCGGATGGTTCGAGGAAATCTGCGACACCGCCGCCGCCGCTCGCCGCCGCGTCGAGGAGATCCTGTCGAAGAGCGATTTGCATCTGGTGAAGCGGGCCTTCGTGCGCGAAGCCGATCCAAACGGCAAGGCGATGCCGCCGCTCCTGCAGCACGCCTGGCTCGACGGCGCGATTACCGCCGACTACTCCGTCGACTGTGTATACGAGGAAAGCTCCGGCCGCTTCCGCGTCGACCGCATCGGCCCGAGATCGACGATCGCGCGGCTCTGGGGGCTGACGCCGGTTTCTTACCCGTGCACGAACGGCGGCTCCTACGACCGCATCGTCAGTGCCGCCTATAGCGACGTGCTGAAGGCAGGACGGCCGCGCTACGACCACGTTTACGCCGCCATGCTGACCCCGGACGATACCGTCACCTGGATTCCGTATCAGCGGGTGATCATGCCGATGCATGCCAGCGACAAGCGCCGGGCGGTAACCATCGTCACCGAAATCGCCAACGTCGATATCCGCATCGTGTGACTGCGGCACAACCGCATAAGCGCTCGGCGGGCATGGTAAATTTACAGTTTCTTTGGACATTCCATGCGATCCGATGAAGGGCGCGGCCTTCCGCGGGCGGCCGATTGCCGGTAAAACTGGGTCAACCTGAAGAAAGATGCGGTCTGCGTCCTCGCGTATGGAAAAGCTTGAGTTTTGGATTGCCAATGGACGTATCGCCGCCCGGCCCGATGGTCCGGGCGAGGCCGGCCTTCCCGAACGCGTACTGCTCGATCGCCATAATCTGGTGAAGGTGACCCTCGACGATGGCGGTGTGACCGTCAAATGGCACGCGGCCGCCGCCAACTGGTCTTCGCTGCATTTCGTCAAGGGCTGGATCGGCACGTGCGCGGGGCCTTATACGCTGCACTATTACATGTCCGGCTGGTTCACCGAGACACCGGGCGATGCCGGGTCGGCGCGCGACCGCATCGACATCATCATGTCGAAGAGCGACGTGCATCTGTCGTCGCGGGTCTATGTGAAGGAGTTCGATCCCACCGCGCATGATCTGCCGGAAAGCCTGCGGGCCTGCCTCGTGACGGGCACGGCACCGGCCGAGATCTCGATCGATTGCTCGATTGACGATGCCACCGGCCGGGTCAAGGTGGAACGCATCGGCAGCCACTCGCCGATTGCCAAGTTGTGGGGCATGTCGCCGGTATCGACACCATGCCTCTCAGGCACGTCCTACGATACGGTCGTCTCTCGCGCCTATGCGGATGTGTTGCGCACCGGCAAGCCGCATTACGACCACATCTATGCCGCGATGATGGGGCCGGACGGCGAAGTCGCCTGGATCCCCTACCAGCGTATCGTCATGCGCCATCCGGCGAGCCGCAGCCGCCATCGCCTGGTTTCGGTGGTCAGCGAGATCAGGCCTGTCGAAATTGCTGTGGTGTAGTCAGCATCTCTTCGACCATCTGTTCGAGACCGCGGCGCTCGGCGATGGCGATCCATTCGACCGGGTCGATGCCTTCCGAGCCCCATTGCCAGCGGAAGAAGCCGCGTTCCAGATAGTTGAAGCCCATGCGGTTGAGATGGCCGTGAGTGGCCATGGTCTGGCTGGTCAGCGCCCAGACCGCATCGGGATTCCACCGGATCAGGCTGAGCAGCAGGCCGAGGCGGCCGAACACTTCGACAATGCGGCGATTGCGGACGGCGCGGTCGAGCCACAATTCGCCTTGATAGACGAGGCGCCCACGGATGCGCTCGGCGACACTGCCGCGTGGCGGCGAGGGGTGCATCGGCACCAGCACTTCCTGGCGGCGCATGTAGAGGCCTATGGTGTAGGACGGTCCCCAATCGGCGAGGCTTGAGTCGACCGTATCGAGCCGGAACGCCTGCAATCCGCACGCCGCGCCGTCCTTGGCGGTGAGCTGCATCCAGAACACCCGGTCACCGGGCAGGGTATTGACTTCGGGATCGAAGAAGGGCGACGCGCGGCCGTCATTCACCGTCCGCTTGATCGCCGCAAACTGCGCAAGATCGTCGTTCAGCGACACCGCATAACCGAGCTGTTCGAGCTCGGCGGCAAGGCTCGCGACTACCCGTGCCGTTCCCAGCGGATCCCGGACTCCGTCTTGTCCCATCGAATTCCCCAACTACGCCACGTTTCGAACCCGGCGGACGGGCCTGCGGCCCGCATTCCTCCGCTGTTTCATTTATTTCAGACTACCAGATGACCTAGGGTTCCGCACCTGCCGATGCTGTCTCGCCGCTGCCACGCAAGGTTGTCTGCAGGCGCCAGCAACTGTGCGCGGCCAAGGTCAGGATGACGACCGACCCGCCGATCAGAACCGTCCCGGTCGGGGCCTCGGCGAAGATCATCCAGATCCAGATCGGCGTCAAAACGGTCTCCAGCAGGAAGAACATGCTGACATCCGCCGACGGCAGGAAGCGGGGCCCGTTGGCAATGAGTGTCGATGCGAGCGGGATGGCAACCAAGCCGTTGAGGGCAACCCAAGCCCAGCCGGGAACTCCGAAACTGGCCGGCGCGGCAAGCGAAGCCGGTGAGACGTCGAAGAAGATGAGTGCAACCAGGGCGGAGACGAGGCTGCCGACCGCGAGACTGGTCGCCACGTTCTTCTTGCTTGCCCGGATAATGGTAAAGGCCGCGGCGGTACAAATTGCGGAAACGAGGGCGAGGACGTCGCCGAATGCCTTGCCGAGGCTGATGCCGTCCCACACGATGATGCTGACGCCGGCAAAGGCAAGCGTCGCGGCGATCCAGGTCCAGCCATGGACGCGCTCGCCGAGGAAAATGCGCGACAGCATGGCGGTGATGATCGGAATGAGGGCGGTGATGAACACCACATTGGCGGCCGTGGTTTCGACGATGGCGCCGATATAGGTGATATTGGCGACGGTGTTGGTGGCGATGACGGCAAGGCCCGCCACGCCGGCGATATAGGGCGCTTTGCTGCCGGTGAAGCGCCGGATGACGTACCAGGCGGCGGTAATGGCGATGAACAGGAACAGGCCGCGGGCAAAAACCAGCGTCCACTTGTCACTGGCCGCCAGCCGCAGGAGCGGAAGATCGAGGGTGAACAGCAAACCGCCCAGGGTGGTGATCAGCAGTCCCAGGCGGACGGTCCCGCTATTCATCTCCGAGCTATCCGCCATGTCGCCTCTGGCTCTGCATTCTGAAGTCAACTGTAAATTGCGCCGCTTGGCTTGTCTGAACTATCATCACAATGTCCTTGACGCTTAGTTATACTACCGCAATGTTCATCCGAACCATCCAGCTTATAGTGCCGCAGTTATGACGCTACGTCAACCGTTCAAGATACCCCAGTCAAATCAATTGATTAATAATCAGCACACGGAACAGTTCTTAACTCCGGTGCAGCACCCAACCTTCGGCGGTGAGCCGCTCCTGCGGCAGGAACTGCGCCTTATAATTCATCTTCGGTGAGCCGTTCACCCAGTAGCCGAGATAGAGATAGGGCAGGCCGAGCCGTTTGGCGCGGCAGATGTTGTCGAGGATCATCAGGCTGCCAAGGCTGCGATGCTCAAGCTCCGGATCGAAGAAGCTGTAGATCATCGAGATGCCGTCGCCAAGAATGTCGATCAGCGCCGCTGCGGCCAGTGCGCCCACCCGCGGGGTATCCGGCTTGAAACGGTACTCGACCAAGCGGCTGTCGACGAAACTATCGTCGACCATGGCGGCGAAATCCAGAACCGTCATGTCGGCCATGCCGCCTTCGCCGTGACGGGCGTCGATGTAGCCGCGGAACAGCGAATAATGCTCATGCGCCGCCCGCGCCTTGCCGACGCTGCTTTCGATGTCGGCATTGCGCTTCAGGACGCGGCGGAAGGACCTCCGCAGTTCGAAGGAATTGACCGGTACCCGCACCGAGACGCAGGCCGCACAGCCGTCGCAGGCCGGGCGATAGGCGATGTTCTGGCTGCGCCGGAAGCCGCCGTGCGAGAGCTGGGTATTGAGAGCCCGCGCCTCGTGGCCGATCAGATGGGTGAAAACCTTGCGCTCGACCCGGCCCGGCAGATAAGGGCAGGGCGCCGGGGCGGTTATGAAGAATTGAGGAAAATTTCGCCGTTCGACGCTCACCGCATCCGCTCCGCAACACGACTCATGGTTGCCATATTGCCGTGCCTGCATGGACGATCAAGAGGATTATGAAAGCACCCGCATTTGTCATTTGCCGGCGCATCGACTACCAAGCCCCGGCATCAAGCTCGTGGAGAAGCGCAATGACCGTTCGTGCCGCCTGGATCGGCCTAGGCGTGATGGGGTTTCCGATGGCCGGCCATCTGGCAAAGCGTGGCGGCCTCGCCGTCACGGTCTATAACCGCAGCCCGGGCAAGGCCGAAAAATGGCAGGCCGCCCATGGCGGCGCCACGGCCGCGACGCCCGGCCAGGCAGCGGAAGACAGCGATTTCATCTTCGCCTGCGTCGGCAATGACGACGACCTGCGGCAGGTAACGCTCGGCCCCGAAGGCGCTTTCCATACCATGAAACGGGGCGCCACTTTCATCGACCACACCACCGCGTCGGCCGGCGTTGCGCGCGAATTGCACGCCGAGGCCAAGCGCCACGGCCTGGGTTTCGTCGATGCGCCGGTCTCCGGCGGTCAGGCCGGCGCCGAGAATGGCATTCTCACCGTCATGTGCGGTGGCGATGCGGCCGATTACGCCAAGGCCGAGCCGCTGATCGCCCATTATTCGCGGATGCGGAAGTTGCTGGGACCGCCGGGAGCGGGCCAGCTTGCCAAGATGTGCAACCAGATCGCCATCGCCGGACTTGTGCAAGGCCTCGCCGAAGCCATTCATTTCGGCAAGCGGGCCGGGCTCGACATGGAGGCGGCGATCGAAGTCATTTCCAAGGGTGCGGCCGGCTCCTGGCAGATGGAGAACCGCCACAAGACGATGATCGCCGGCAAGTTCGACTTCGGCTTCGCCGTCGACTGGATGCGCAAGGATCTGGGGATCTGCCTCAACGAGGCCCGCCGCAATGGCGCCCACTTGCCGGCCACCGCGCTCGTCGACCAGTTCTATTCCGATGTGCAGGAGCTAGGCGGCAGGCGCTGGGATACGTCAAGCCTGCTCGCCCGGCTTGAGCGCTGAGCGGCGGGCCGTGCGGCGCGACCCCCAAATTTCCGCTGTCCAGGTCGCCCGCTGGCCGATACTCCTGCATCACAAGGACATGCCCGTTGCCTTCCTGTGGACGCCGAAGGCCGGCTGCACCTCGCTGGTCAAATGGTTCTTCTTCCAGACCGGCGAATTGGACGCAGCGCTGGCGCACCATCCCTTCGTCCATGTCTATCGCCAGGACGTCTTCATGAAGCGCGACGGCTATTTCATGGAGGGCCTCGGCCTGATGCTGGCGGGCGAGGTGCCGGTGATCAAGCTGGTGCGCGATCCCCATGACCGCGCCGTCAGTTCCTTCGCGCAAGTGCTCAAGCTGCAGGGCAACCCCACCGGCGATTGGACGCGCAAGCTCAGGACGCGCATTCTCAGGAAGATTGGCGAGACGGCGCCGCCCGGCTGCCTCTCCTTCCATCAATTCCTGCGCGGCGTGGCGGTCATCGGCGCGGCCTCGGCGAGTCTCAACCGCCACGTCGCCCAGCAATACCAGGCGGGCGAGGAGCAATTGCGCGATCGCATCGTGCGGCTCGAGAACTTCGATGCCGAAATCGCGGCCATCGAACGGGAATTCGAACTCAAACCGTCGCCGCTGGCCGAGCTCACCACCTCGGGACATCATCGCCGCAAAATGCCGGCACCGGTGGGAAGCCTGGCCGCCCGCATGGTCTCAAGCGCCGATTTTCCGGCAGCGGCGACGCCGGGCTACGATGCCTTTTACGATGCCGACACGCGGCGGTTGGCGGCCACCATATTCGCGCAGGATTTCCGCGCCTATTCCTATCCCGTCCGAGCCCGCAGCGACCTGGCGACATCCAACGCAAAATAAGTGAGAATGCCGTCGGCACCGGCGCGCTTGAAGGCGATCAGGCTCTCCGGGATCACCTTGCGGGGATCGAGCCAGCCGCGTTCGCAGGCCGCCATGATCATCGCGTATTCGCCCGAGACCTGATAGGCGAAGGTGGGTACGCCGAAAGTCTCTTTCACCCTCTGCACGATGTCGAGATAGGGCAGGCCCGGCTTCACCATCACCATGTCGGCCCCCTCGGCGATATCGAGGGCCACTTCGCGCAGCGCCTCGTCGGAATTGGCGGGGTCCATCTGATAGCTGTGCTTGTCGCCCACCAGCGTGGCCGAGGAGCCGACCGCGTCGCGGAACGGACCGTAGAAGCCCGAGGCATATTTGGCGCTGTAGGCCATGATCTGCACATGTGCGTGGCCGCCGGCTTCAAGGGCGCGGCGAATGGCACCGATGCGGCCGTCCATCATGTCGGAGGGCGCCACGATATCGCAACCCGCCTCGGCCTGGACCAGCGCCTGCCGCACCAGCACCTCGACGGTGGCATCGTTGACGATCTCGCCGCCTTCCAACAGGCCGTCGTGGCCATGGCTGGTATAGGGATCGAGCGCCACGTCGCACATGATGCCGATGTCGGGGACCGCCTTCTTGACGGCCCGCACCGCCCGGCACACCAGACTATCCGGATTGACGGCCTCGCGGGCATCGGCGCTGCGCAGCGCCTGAGGCGTATTGGGAAACAGCGCGATGGCCGGAATGCCGAGTTCCGCCGCCTCCTCCGCCTTCTTCACCGCCAGATCCACGGAGTAACGTTCAACCCCCGGCATCGACGCCACGGGCTCGCGAGCGTTCTCGCCGTCGATAACGAAGACCGGCCAGATCAGATCCGTCGCCTGCAATGTGTGTTCGCGCACCAGATCGCGCGACCACCGGGTGCGCCGGTTGCGGCGCATGCGCAGTGCCGGATAGCCGGGCTCGGTGGCGGCGCGGCGCGATGGTTGCGGGAAAGGCTCGTTCTTGTTCATGGCTTTATATCTAACAAGTCCCAGTGCCCGGTTGAACCGTCCGATGGTCGCACGACGCGCCGGCAAGGCTAGCTTAACCAAATCCGTGGAATTCGTCCGGATTTTTACACGCTTTAATCTTCGCCCGTTAACCTTGGGCGGCAAATTCGAGTTCGCCGCCTGCCGTGCGCAGGCGGTGAGCCGCCGGGGATCGGGGGCGGTATCGCGCGGGCAAACGGGTGGGGCCGTTTCCCGCGCGATCCTTTTGTGGCGGGGCCGCGGCGGCGTTAGGGCCCCCAAAAAAAGACTCGGTAAACTGTCTTTCAAACAACGCCAAATCTTCGAAAACATAAGAACAAATTTACCCAACCGATTGATCCGATTTTAAGTTCCCCGGCCTTACGTTTGGGCGTGTGAGGAGCGGCCATTTACAAGAAGCCGGCCTCCAAACGACAAGGGATAGGTGGAAAACATGCGTACTCAAGTGATGGGGGCAGTGCGCCCCGCGGCTGCCGAAGCCAGCCGCAATCCGGTCAAGCATCGCTATCTGGAAGCGCTCACTCTGATCGAACGGCTGCATCGCCGTTTGCTCGATGTGATCAAGGACGATTTCGAGCGCTCCGGCGAACCGGAGGTGAACCCGGTGCAGGCCCTGCTGCTGTTCAATATCGGAGATTCGGAATTGACCGCCGGCGAACTCAAGACCCGCGGCCACTACCAGGGCTCGAACGTCTCGTACAATCTGAAAAAGCTGGTGGAAGCCGGCTACGTCAATCACGAGCGTTCCAACTCCGACAAGCGCTCGGTGCGCGTCAAACTGACTCCCAGGGGTCAGGCGATCCGCGAGCGCATCGATGCCCTCTACAATCGCCAGCTTCAGGCGGTGGAAGAAGTCGTCGGCCTCACCGTTGATGAATTCGACCGCTTGAACAAGGCCTTGACCCGCCTCGAGCGGTTCTGGACCGACCAGATTCTCTACCGCCTTTGAGAGGCTGACATGACCGGCTCCTGTGGCGGAAAAGCCGCAGGGGTCACTTTATCCGTGGCGGACGCCGCTTACGTCATGCCGCCGTCCGCAATCTTGCCCAATTTCCGGACAATTCACGCCGCCGGGTTGGTCACGGCTTTTGACGAGCCGTGCCGGGGCTGGTACAAAATCCCGTTACAGTTCGAATGAAATCTCGCCGCGCGCCCCCATTGCGACGCGGGGGGTGTGGTATATTGGATCGGCGGATACGGATGAACGGACATTTTCGCGTGAAATTTCCCATTTGGGCGCTTTCGGTGGCGTTGGTGGCGCTGTTCGCGCTGCCGGCAGTTTCGGTCGCGCCGGCACATGCCGAAAGCGAGAATCCGCTATGGCTGTGGAACAAGAAGAAGCCGAACAAGCCGGAGACCGCCGCTGCCGCCGAAAAGCGGCCCGACGACGACTTCTTGCCGTCCGCCAACAACTGGCAGAATTCGCCCTCCGGCGGCAAGGCGACCACCGTCACCGAAATCGTCACCGATGGCAATGTCAGTCCGATGCTGTCGCCGGTGGGGGCGCTCGGCCTGCAAGCCGCACGGGTGCGCTACGAAGAGATCGCCGCCTCGGGCGGCTGGCCCGCCGTGCCCGACGAGAAACTGAAAAAAGGCGCGCAGGGTGAAGCCGTCGCCGTGCTCAACCGGCGCCTGTTTGTCGAAGACTATGTGCGCCAGGAAGCCACCGAGGGCGAATTCGCCGCCGTCTTCACCACCGCGACGGCGGAGGCGCTGAGCCGCTTCCAGCGCAATCACGGGCTTAGGATTTCGGGCACACTGGATTCGGCGACGGTCAAGGCCCTCAATGTTCCCGCCGCCGCGCGTCTGGCCACCATCCGCGCCAACATTCCGCGGCTGGCGGAATATTCCAAAGACCTGGGTCCCCGTTACATCACCGTCAACGTGCCTGCCGCGCAGCTCGAGACGGTGGCCGACGGCCGTGTCCATTCACGCCACAACATCATCGTCGGCCGGCCGTCGCGCCCCACGCCGGTGGTGATGACGGCCCTGTCGGAAATCAATTTCAATCCCTACTGGAACGCCCCGGCCTCGATCGTCGAGCGCGACATCATCCCGAAAATGCTGAAGGGCGGCGCCACCAATGTTCTGAAGCAGATGAACATCAAGGTGTTCCAGGGTGTCGGCGGCCCGGAGGTCGATCCCGAGAGCGTCGATTGGAAGACCGCCGTTCCCGACGATTATCATTTCCGCCAGGAGCCGGGCGGCAGCAATGCCATGGCCACCGCCAAGATCAGTTTCCCCAGCCCCTTCGGCATATACCTTCACGATACGCCGGAGAAGCATCTCTTCGCGGCGGGCGCGCGCTTCTTCAGTTCCGGCTGCGTGCGCGTCGAGCGGGTTCAGATTTTCCTCAATTGGATTCTGAGCAGCCAGGATTATTTCGATGAGACCAGCCAGGGTCTGGTCGATGAGAGCCGCATCGCCGAACTGGCCCAATCCCTGGACCGGGTCGACGTCAAGCTGGTCAACCCGCCGCAGCTGCGCGTGGTCTATCTCACCGCCTGGACCAACAATCGCGGCGAAGTGAATTTCCGGCCCGACATCTATGAGCTCGACGGCACCGGCTTCATCATGGGCCAGCCCTTACCGGTGGGCGAAGTCGGCGAAGACGGCCAGCGCTTCGTGCTGACGCCGGTGCCGCGCCAGCCCGGCGCAGTCGAAGCGGCCGAGGCCGACGGCTTCTTCCTGTTCGGTTTTAAGCCGTCCAAGCGCGGCGACAAGCAGGTGGAAACCACCGAGGCGGAGAAGCCTGCCGCCGGCAACTGGAATCAATCGAAGCCTGCCGTGAAAAAGAAACTTGAGAAACCCGTCGCGGCCAAGGATGACGGCAAGAAGAAGCAGAAGATCGCCGGCAAGAAGAAGATCCTGAAGCCGGACGCGCATGCCGCTGCCGCCAAGAAGGTGGAGCCGGCGGCGCAGCAGTGCCAGCCGGACGCCGTCGGCAAGCTGCCGAAGGGTTGCAAGCAGCCGGCCGAGACTGCGGCAAATAGCGACTGAAGATTTGCCGCGCGGCCGGCGTATAGGGGGCGCCATGACCGCTCCCGATTATGACCGGCATTTTGCCGATGCGATTGCCGGCCTTCACCGCGAAGGCCGCTATCGTGAATTCGCCGATATCTGCCGCATCCAGGGCCGCTTTCCGCGGGCGCTTTACCGTGGCCGCGGCGGCGAGAAGGAAGTCACCGTCTGGTGCTCCAACGACTATCTCGGCATGGGCCAGCATCGCGATGTGCTCGCCGCCATGCACGAGGCGCTCGACAGCGTCGGCGCCGGCTCCGGCGGCACCCGCAACATTTCCGGAACCACGCATTATCATGTCGAGCTCGAGCGCGAGCTGGCGGACTTGCACGGCAAGGACGCGAGCCTCCTGTTCAATTCCGGCTATATGGCCAATGCGGCGGCGCTATCGACCCTGGCGAAGCTGCTGCCCGGTTGCGTGATCCTGTCGGATGAATTGAACCACGCCTCGATGCTCGAGGGCATTCGCCACGGCCATTGCGAGAAACATGTCTGGTGTCACAACGATCTCGCCGATCTCGAAGCGAAACTTGCCACTGTCGATCCGGCGCGGCCCAAGGTCATTGCCTTCGAGTCGGTCTATTCGATGGATGGCGATGTGGCGCCGCTCACCGGAATCTGCGATCTGGCCCACCGCTATGGCGCGCTCACCTATCTCGACGAGGTCCATGCCGTCGGCATGTATGGGCCGCGGGGAGGCGGTATCGCCGAGCGCGATGGCCACCTGGACCGCATCGACATCGTCGAGGGAACCCTCGCCAAGGCCTTCGGCCTGAAGGGCGGCTATATCGCGGCCAAGGGAGAAATCGTCGATGCCAACCGCTCATTCGCGCCGGGCTTCATCTTCACCACCTCGATTGCTCCGGTGATCGCCGCGGGTCCCCCCGCCAGCATCCGGCATTT
>CAYOZR010000087.1:0-13700 GCA_964408555.1 uncultured Aestuariivirga sp. | reverse complement strand
CTTCAATGCGCCGCTCCGGGCAGGAGACGGCGGGCCGCAATTCCGCGAGGCCATGGGCTCGGTGATCCTGCCGGCCCTCGATGCCTTCGGCCCCGAGCTGGTGATTGTCTCGGCCGGCTTCGATGCCCATCGCCGCGATCCTCTCGGCAGCCTGCAACTCGCCGAAGAGGACTTCGCCTGGGTGACATTGCGGATCATGGAGGCGGCGGACAAGCATGCCGGAGGCCGCGTTGTTTCCGTGCTCGAAGGCGGCTATGACTTGCAAGGACTGGCCGCATCGGCCGGCATCCATGTGCAGGCGCTGATGCACGGTACTGCCGAGCAAGAAACCGAGGACGATTTGCAATGACCGCCGCCGAAATATCGAACCTGTCCTTCGAGAAGGCGCTCGCCGAACTGGAGAGCATCGTCGAGAAGCTCGAATCCGGCAAGGTCGATCTCGAACAATCGATCTCGATCTACGAACGCGGCGAGGCCCTGAAGAAGCATTGTGAGAAGCTGCTCAAGGACGCCGAAGCCCGCATCGAGAAGATCACCTTGAAGCCGGACGGCACGGTGTCCGGAACCGAGCCGCTGGACGTGGAGTGACGCGCCGGCGGCTCGATGAACTCCTCGTCGCCCGCGGCCTCTATCCGACGCGGGCGCGGGCCCGGGATGCGATCCGGCGCGGAACCGTCCGCGTCGACGGTGCCGTCGCATCGAAGCCCGCGCAAGCGGTTGCCGAACAGGCCAAACTTGTTATCGACGATCCGGCCCAACGCTACGTCTCCCGCGCCGCCCTCAAACTCAAGCATGCCATCGCCGAGTTCCACATCGACGCGGTGGGCAAGCATTGCCTCGACATCGGCGCCTCCACCGGCGGCTTCACCCAGGTGCTGCTTGAACAGGGTGCCGCCCATGTCACGGCAATTGACGTGGGCCACGATCAGCTTGCGGCGGAACTCCGTGCCGATCCGCGCGTGACAGTGCTTGAGGGCCTCAATGCCCGGCATCTGGCGGCGGCTCATCTCGCCCGTCCGCCCGATCTGATCGTCTGCGATGTGAGCTTCATATCCCTGAAGCTGGCGCTGCCGCCGGCGCTGGCCTTGGCGGCGCCGGGCGCCAGTCTCGTGGCGCTGATCAAGCCGCAATTCGAGGCTGGCCGCGAGGCGGTTCGCAAGGGCGGCATCGTCGCCGATCCCGCCGTTCACCAGCGTGTCTGCGGGGCGATCGGCGACTTTCTGGAACGGCAGGCCTGGCGGGTCATCGGTCTCACGCCGAGCCCCGTGGCGGGCGGCGATGGCAACCGCGAATTTCTGATTGCCGCGCGGAAGCGCCGATCCAAACCGGCGATGCGCCGTGGGAAGGGCGGATTTCCGTCAGCCGTTACGACCCCGGAAGTTTCCGCACATGGACGACGGCAAATTCATCCGCATAGGCGCGTTGCCAGCCTGGCATCTTGTCGAGCAATCCGATCCTTGGATCGGTGGGCTCAAGAATCGTCCAATCGATTTTGTAGTCTTGCAGTTGTTGCCCGAATAGCGTCTCCCCGCCCGCCTCCGCCGTCTCCATGACTTTCGTTATGAAGCCGCCGAGGAAGAGCTGTTCGGCCCGGCCGTCAATGAACGTCTTGATGTCATGAAAAATCAGCACCCCGCCGAAATTGTAGGAATTGAGAACATTGCCGGATATTCCATGGCTCTTGACGTAGGCGATTGCGTCCACTGGAGCCGACTTCTGGGGGGGCGTGACCGGAAACAGGACTGCAAATGAGCCGGCGGCAATCACCGCCGCCGCTGCCAGCACCGAAGCGGCGGGCACAAATCGTTCCGCGGCAAACCGCTCGAGCCAATCGCGGCTCTGCGTTTTCCACACGGCCATCGAGACCGCGGGATACCGCCGGGAAATTTCCGTCGCCATGGCTATGGGCACCAGGAGGAAAAACACATAGCCGAATCTGGCATGCACCAGGAACATGTGCAGCGCGAAGATCGCGAATGCCGCTTTGCTCCAGCTCAGGCGCAATCGCAGCATCAGCAGGGCCATGAGCGCCGCAAGCAAACCGGCCTCGAGAATCCGGTTATCCTGGGGATTGAAAGGTTGCCACTCGCTGATGAACCGCGCCGCCTCGTTGCCTCTTGCCATTTCGAGGCTGATCATGAAGGGCTGGTAGGTGTAGGGGTGAACCAGCGTTGCAAGCGGACAAAGCAGCACGAAAACTGCCCATTTTATCATAAGGCGCATGTTTTTCAGCCGCACCTGCTCGAATACGTGCAGCATGGCAAAACCCGCGACTGCCAGCCCGAGCGTGAAACTGCCATGTAGATTGGCCCACAGCGCAATGAGCGCGAGGAAACCGAAGGGCGGCGGCTTCGGTTTGTCCGCCGCGCGGAACAATCCGGCGGTCCAGACGACGGCAAGCGCTATTGTCAGAAGGTGCGGGCGCGCCACGAATGTGGTGCTCGACAGGAATATGGCGATGACCGCGATGACGGCGGCCAGGTGCGGGCGCAGCTCTGACGCAAGATAGAAATACGTTGCAAACAACGCCGCCGCGATTGCCAGCGCCGCCAGCAGGGTCACGGCGTTCCACCCGCCGGCCGCGTAAGTCAGGAACAGGACGATCTGCGCCAGCCATTCCTTGGCGATCCAGGGCTTGCCGAAGAAACTATGCGAATAGGAATCGGTGACCGGAAAATGCCCGGAGGACAGAATGTCGGAGCCCGACTTGATGTGCCACCAGCTGTCGGGATCGCTGAGTGCGCCGTCGTGCCGGTAGGCGAAGAGTGCTCCGGCCAGGATCGCAAGAAAAAGGCCGAGCAACACCTTGAGGCGGCGGGCGGCAAGCTCTCCGGTCGCTGGACTGGCCGACACGTTTGCATCTCCCGGGATCGAAGCCGAATCACTTGCATCGGATGATCACAGAAAAGCTAGGATCAGGCGAGACGAACTCCGTTCGGGCGGTGGCTGTCAGCCAACCTGCCCGCGGTGCCGCAGGAAATGATCGGCGAGCACCAGCGCCATCATCGCCTCGCCGATGGGAACGGCGCGGATGCCGACGCAAGGATCGTGGCGGCCCTTGGTAATAACGCCGGTGTCCTCACCGGACGCGGTGACGGTTTTCCGGGAGCTGAGGATCGAGGATGTGGGCTTGACGGCAAAGCGCGCCACGATGTCCTGTCCCGTGGAAATGCCGCCCAGAATGCCGCCGGCGTGGTTGGTGAGGAATTCCGGCTTGCCGTGCCGCATATGGATTTCATCGGCGTTTTCCTCGCCCGAAAGTTCGGCGGCGGCAAAGCCCGCGCCGATCTCCACGCCCTTGACCGCATTGATGCTCATCATCGCGGCGGCGATGTCTTGATCGAGCTTGCCGTAAACTGGCGCGCCCCAGCCGGCGGGAACCCCCGAGGCGGTCACTTCGATGATGGCGCCGCACGACGAGCCCGTCTTGCGCACGCCATCGAGATAATCCTCCCACAGTGCCGCGGCCTTGGCATCGGGTGTGAAGAACGGGTTCTTGTCGACCTGGGCCCAGTCCCAATTGGTCCGGTCGATCTTGTGCGGGCCCATCTGGACGAGCACGCCGCGGATCGTGACGCCGGGGACAACCTTGCGTGCCACCGCGCCCGCCGCCACCCGGGCCGCCGTCTCCCGCGCCGAAGAGCGGCCGCCGCCGCGATAGTCCCGCACTCCGTATTTGGCGTGATAGGTCCAGTCGGCATGACCGGGGCGGAACTTGTCGCGGATTTCCGCATAATCCTTGGAGCGCTGATCGACATTCTCGATCATCAGCATGATCGGCGTTCCGGTGGTGACCGGCCCGCCGGTGCTCTCATCCTCGAACACGCCGGAGAGGATTTTCACTTCATCCGGCTCGCGCCGCTGGCTGGTGAACCGCGATTGCCCGGGCCGGCGCTTGTCGAGATAGGCCTGGATATCCGCGGGCGTCAGCGCGATGCCTGGCGGGCAGCCGTCGACCACGCAGCCGATCGCCGGCCCGTGGCTCTCGCCGAAGCTGGTCATGCGGAACAGATGGCCGAATGTATTATGCGACATGGGCCTTGATTAGGCCGCGGCGCCGCCCGCGTCAAACCAGTCGATCCGGCCATTCCGCAGGCGGCAGAAGCAGCCCTGCGGGGTTCGGACTGAAACGATCCTGGCGGGCGCCAGATCGGAGACCAGACCGATGAGGCAGCGGCCGATGGCGCCATGGGCGACGATCAGCGTGGGTCCGTCGATGCGCCCGATCCATTGCTTCAGCCGTTCATGGCCGTCGGCATAGCTTTCACCCTCCGGCGGCCGCCAGAGGAAGCGCGCCTCGGGCGTTGGTGGATAGGAGGGGTGGGTCTTGAGTTCCTGAAAGGTCTTGCCTTCCCAGATGCCGAATGCAAGTTCGGTGATTGCCGCCTCGGCCTGAACCTGCGCTTCCGGAATGCCAAATTCGCGCGCCACATAGCCCATGGTCTGGCGCGCCCGCGTCAACGGACTGACGATGAACCGCGCGACTGGCGCCGAGCCCAGAAATTCCTTCAACCCCCGCGCGATAGCCGCCGACTGCCGGTGGCCGAAATCGTTCAACGGAATATCGATCTGGCCCTGGATGCGGCGTTCGCGATTCCAGTCGGTTTCGCCGTGACGGACGAAATAGATCGGCGGATTGGGCTCAATCACCGTCCTGGTTAACCGTCATGTCGGGCGCATCGGGGTTTTTCATGCCGACGATATGATAGCCCGCATCCACATGCAGGATTTCGCCGGTGACGCTGCGGCCGAGATCGGACAGGAGATAGAAGCCGGAATCGCCCACCTCGTCGATGGTCACCGTGCGCCGCAGCGGCGAATTGTATTCATTCCACTTCAGAATGTAGCGGAAGTCGCCAATACCCGAGGCGGCGAGCGTCTTGATCGGTCCCGCCGAAATCGCATTGACCCGGATGTTCTTGGGGCCGAGATCCGCCGCCATGTAGCGCACCGAGGCTTCCAGAGCCGCCTTGGCCACGCCCATGACGTTGTAATGGGGCATCCATTTCTCGGCGCCGTAATAGGTCAGCGTCAGGAGCGAGCCGCCGCCGTTCATCAGTTTTTCGGCCCGCTGGGCGATGGCCGTGAAACTGTAGCAGCTGATGAACAGGGTCCTGGTGAAATTGTCGGCCGTCGTGTCGACATAGCGGCCGGTCAATTCGTCCTTGTCGGAGAAGGCGATGGCGTGCACGAGGAAATCGAGCTTGCCCCAGGACTTGCCGATGGCATCGAATGTGGCATCGATCGACGCCATGTCGGTAACATCGCAGGGCAGCACGAGTTTGGAACCGATCGCGGCGGCCAGCGGCTCGACCCGTTTCTTCAGCGCATCGCCCTGATAGGTGAAGGCCAGTTCGGCGCCATGCTTGGCACACGCCTTGGCTATGCCCCAGGCGATTGAGCGATTGTTCGCGACCCCCATAATGAGTCCGCGTTTGCCCGCCATTAAGGCCTTGTTTTCGCTCATGATTATTTCCGTGAAAAGAGTGCCGTCGCGCCCCGAATGGCGGGTTAATTGACACAACTGCCGATACAGGTCCACAGGAAAGAAAATCGCCTGGCCGCCGCCTTGAACCGCGGGCGGCCCCCATGCAAGATCGGCCCAGAGCAATTGTGAACGATGGACATGAGCTTCAGCGACCTTCCCGTCCTCACCGCCGCCCTCGGTTTCACCGAGCGCGACGATCCGTTTCAACTTTTTGCCGGCTGGATGAAGGATGCGGAGAAATCCGAGCCCAACGATCCGAACGGCATGGCGCTTGCCACCGTGGATGAGGAAGGTCTGCCCGATGTTCGCATGGTGCTGCTCAAGGACTTCGACGAGCGCGGCTTCGTTTTTTACACGAATTTCGAAAGCCAGAAGGGCCAGGAAATTCTCGGAACCATGAAGGCCGCCCTGTGTTTCCACTGGAAGAGCCTGCGCCGCCAGGTTCGGGTGCGCGGGCCTGTCGAAGAGGTGAGCCAGGCCGAAGCCGACGCCTATTTTGCCTCGCGCCCCCGCGACAGCCGCATCGGCGCCTGGGCTTCGAAGCAGTCGCGGCCGCTCGAGGGCCGCTTCGCGCTTGAGGCTGCCGTCGCGATGTACGCGGCGAAATATGCGATCGGCGGCATTCCGCGCCCGTCCTATTGGTCGGGCTTCCGCATCAAGCCGCTGTCGATCGAATTCTGGCACGAACGCCCCTTCCGCCTGCACGACCGCGTCGTCTTCCGCCGCGAAAAGCCCGATGGCCCGTGGACAAAGACGCGGCTGTATCCATGAAACGCTTGTGCTAGAATAATCATCATGACACGCACCCTATCTTCGGCCATTCAGGCGATAAGCCAACTACCTGACGAAGTTCAGGACGAAATCGGCCAGAATATCCTCGGCTACATCGCCGAGCTCCGGGCCTTGCAGGCGGAAATCGCCAAGGGCACGGAAAGTCTTAGCCATGGCCGGGGCGAGGAATTGACCCCCGAACTCTGGAAACGGCTGAAGCAACAGGCCGCGACCGCTGCCGCACATAGATGATCCGCCGGATTGTCGTTTCGCCGGAGGCGAAAGATGACATTGTGTCGATCTTTGCAGAAGGCATTGTCCAATTCGGAATTGAACGCGCCGACAGCTACCTCGAAGACTTGCAATCCGCCATCCACGGCGAACTTGCCCGGCATCCAATGTTGGGATTGGCGAGACCGGAACTCGGCACTGGCATCCGTTCTCTTTATCGCGGTTCCCATCATATCTACTATTTGATCGAATCCGGGGAACTTCGTATCGTCAGGATACTTCATCAGCGGATGAATGTGACTCTCGATCTGCTATCGGATTGAATGCCGGAAAAAATGACCCAAGTTCTCGACAGCGAACGCAAGACCCTCATCCTCACCGGTGCCTCGCGCGGCATTGGCCACGCCACGGTGAAGCGCTTCTCGACCGCCGGCTGGCGGGTGATCACCTGTTCGCGCCATCCCTTTCCCGACGATTGCCCCTGGGACGCCGGCCCCGAGGACCATATCGTCGTCGATCTCGCCTCTTCAAAGGATACGACTGCGGCGATCGTGCTGATGAAGGAAAAGCTCAGGGCGCAAGGGTCCCGGCTTCATGCGCTTGTCAACAATGCGGCCATCAGCCCGAAGATGGAAAATGGCGGCAGGCTCAACACCATCAATACCGACGAAGAAGACTGGAAGAGGGTTTTCCAGATCAATTTCTTCGGCCCCATCATGCTGGCGCGCGGGTTGCTCGACGAGCTGGTGGCGGCCAAGGGTGCCGTGGTCAATGTGACCTCGATTGCCGGCTCGCGCGTCCATCCCTTTGCCGGAGCGGCCTATTCGACGTCCAAGGCGGCGCTTGCCGCGCTGACCCGCGAAATGGCCGCCGACTTCGGGCCCCTCGGTGTCCGCGTCAACGCCATTTCACCGGGCGAGATCGAAACCTCGATCCTGTCTCCCGGCACCGAGAAGATCGTGTCCCAGATCCCGCAGCGCCGGCTCGGTCAGCCGGAGGAAGTGGCCAGGGCCATCTATTTCCTGTGCACCGAGTCCTCGAGCTATGTGACCGGCGCCGAGCTGCACATCAATGGCGGCCAGCATGTCTAATTCCGGTCTCAGGCCGGAAACCATCGCCGCCCATGCGCTGAAAGCGGTCGATGCGGCAACCGGTGCCGTGGTGCCGCCGATCTACACATCCTCGACCTATGCCCGCGACGCGAACTATGTTCCGAAGCTCAGGGAGAACTATATTCGCAATGGCAGCCCGACCCTGTGGCAGGCGGAGGCGGCGATCGCGGCGCTGGAGCAGGGCGGCGAGGCCTTGCTTTTCGCCTCCGGAATGGCGGCCATCACGACGCTCTGCGAGACGATCCCGCAAGGCGCTCATGTCGTGGCCCCGGATGTCATGTATTACGGCACCCGCGACTGGCTGAAGCGGCTGGAAAGCCTTGGCCGTATCCGGCTCACCCTCTTCGATCCGCGCGATCCGGCGGCGCTGGCCTCATCGCTGCGGCAGGGCAAGACCGATCTCGTCTGGATCGAGACGCCGCTCAATCCAACCTGGGATGTGATCGACATCGCGGCCGCGGCGCAAGCCGCCCATGCGGCGGGCGCCATTCTGGCCGTCGACGCCACGGCGACGGCCGCCGTCACGACAAGGCCGCTGAACCTCGGCGCCGACATCGTGTTCCATTCGGCCACCAAATATCTCAACGGCCATTCCGACGTGCTGGCGGGCGTTCTGGTGGTGCGCGCCAAGACCGAACGCTGGCAGCAAATCGCCATGCTGCGCACCAAGATGGGCTCGCCCCTGCCGCCGCTCGAATGCTGGCTGCTGATGCGCGGGCTGCGCACGCTCTTCGTCCGCTACCGGCAGGCTTCGGCCAATGCGCTGGCGATTGCCCGGCATTTTGAAAATCATCCGAAGCTGGAGAAGGTTCTCTATCCGGGCCTGCCGTCGCATCCGGGCCATGCCGTCGCCGCACGGCAGATGACCGATGGCTTCGGCGGCATGCTATCGCTTCTGGTACGTGGCGGCTTCGACGACGCCAGGCAGCTGTGCACTCGCCTCAAGGTGATCGTCCCCGCCACGTCGCTGGGCGGTGTCGAAAGCCTCGCCGAGCACCGCAAGACGGTGGAAGGCCCGGCCAGCCCGGTCCCCGACAATCTGGTCCGCCTGTCCATCGGCATCGAGCATGTCGACGACCTGATCGCCGATCTCGGGCAGGCCCTGGCGGGGCTTTGAGCGAGTTCGTTTTTCTTTGATCCGGCCTGAATCTATTTTCCTTCTCCCCATGGGGGAGAAGGAGGGGCCCGCGCCGGAGGCGTGGGAGGATGCGGGGGACCAGGTGCTTCAATTGCGAGACCTGATCCCCCTCACCCTCCCATTGCTAACGCAATGGGCCCCACCCTCGCCCCCATGGGGCGAGGGAAAGTTTCTCCGTGCTTCAATCAAAGACAATCATGCTCTAGGCGCCATGCAACGCCGCTCCGGCGGCGCTAGACGGCCTTGGCGTGGCGGTTCGGCGCCGGGGCGAAATAGACATCGAAGGCGGCGGCGGCGTTGCGCAGGAACAGGCGATGCTGGGCCGGCACGCTGATCCGCGTTCCAGCGAGCGAGGCAATCCCGGCCTCGCACATCGGTTGTAGTTTTTCGGCGATGTCGCCAAGCGCGCCTGCCGCAAAACCATGGCGTTGCAGGATGGGGCCGAAATCCACGGTCAGGTCGCACATCAGCCGTTCGATGATCTCGCCGCGCATGCGGTCTTCCGCCGTCAGCACCAGCCCGCGGGTCACCGGGCTTTCGCCGCGCTCGATCCGTTCCGACCAGTGCAGCGTATCGCGCGCCGCCTGCACCAGGCCGTGCGGCAACTCACCGATCGACGAGGCGCCGAAGGCTATGAGCGCGTCGGCGGCATCCGTCGTATAGCCCTGGAAATTGCGCCGCAATCCGCCGCGGGCGGCCGCGAGGGTCAATTCGTCATGGGGCAGGGCGAAATGATCGAGCCCGATCGCCGCATAGCCCGCGGTAGTGAGTGCCGCTTCGATGGTCCGGGCCTGCGCGTAGCGTTCCGCGACGCCCGGAAGTTCCGCCTCATCGATCATTTTCTGATGCTTCTTGAACCACGGCACATGGGCATAACCGAAGACGGCGATGCGATCGGGCGCAAGCTGCGCCGCCTGCCGCGCCGTTCCCGCGACACTGTCCTGCGTCTGGGCCGGCAAGCCATACATGAGATCGAAATTGACCGAGGCAAATCCGGCATCGCGCAGGTAGCCCGTCGCCGCCGCGACCAGCCCATATGTCTGCAGGCGGTTGATCTTCATCTGCACCGGCAGGGCGAAGTCCTGCACGCCGAAACTGATGCGGTTGAAGCCGAAGCCGGCCAGCGTCTTCGCCCGCTCGCGGGTCAGGGTTCTGGGATCGGATTCCAGTGCCACTTCGGCGCCGCTGGCGAGGCCGAAGCCGGTATCGATGGCTGCCAGAATGTCGCCGATGTGGCGGTCTTCGAGATAGGTGGGCGTGCCGCCGCCGAAATGCACATGCTTAACGCGGGCGCCCTGGCCGGCCACCAGCGCGGCGCTGCGCCGGATGTCGCGGATCAGCAGGTCCACATATTTCACCGCCCGGTCATAGGAGTTGGGAACCGAGGTATGGCAGCCGCAATACCAGCATAGCTGCCGGCAGAACGGGATGTGGACATAGACCGACAGCGAGGCATCGGGCGCCAGCTTCCCGAGCCATTCGTCGGCCAAGCCTGCCGGGAAGTCGGCGTGGAATTGCACCGCTGTCGGATAGCTCGTGTAGCGCGGCACATCCTGCCGGGCGAAAGGAAGCAGTTTCGGGTCCATGCTGTCTTATCGGGCGGAACGGTACCTGCCTCCTTGACCGGGATCAATTGCCGCGCAGGCCTTCCTTGCGCACCCAGGCCTCGGTCTTGTCGAGGGCCGCTTCCACCACATCGAACATTTCGTGGATTTCATCGGTGGTGATGATCAGCGGCGGGCAGAAGGCGACGGAATCGCCCATCGACCGGTTGATCAGCCCGAGTTCTTGCAGGAACTCGACGCAAGTAGCCCCCACCGCCTTCTTCGGGTCGAAGGCCCGCTTGGTTTTCTTGTCGGCCACCAGTTCGAGAGCACCGATCAGGCCCACGCCGCGCGCCTCGCCTACCAGCGGATGCTCGCCGAGCTTATTGAGACGGCTCAGGAACACCGGCGCCACTTTCCTCACATGCTCGACGATCTTGTCGCGCTCGTAGATTTCAATGGTCTTGAGCGCCACGGCGCAACCGACGGGGTGGGCCGTATAGGTATAGCCATGGCCGAAAACACCGATCTTCTTGCTCTCCTCCACCATCGCATCGTAAAGCGGCTCCTCGATGGTGATGGCGCTCATCGGGAAATAGGCCGAGGTGATCGCCTTGGCCATGGAGATCGAAGTCGGCTTCATGCCGAACGTCTGGGCGCCGAACCAGTTGCCGGTGCGGCCGAAACCGCAGATCACTTCATCGGAAATGAAACGCACGTCATATTTGGCCAGCACCGCATTGATCTTCGGGAAATAGCTGGAAGGCGGGATGACGACGCCACCCGCCCCCATGACGGGCTCGGCGATGAAGGCGGCGACCGTGTCCGGCCCTTCTTTCTGGATAAGATCGTCGAGGTCCTTGGCCATCCGGTCGGCGAATTGATCTTCCGTCTCGCCTTCCGTCCCGTTGCGGTAATAGTGCGGGCAGGACGTATGCAGGATATTCTTGATCGGCAGGTCGAAATCCGTGTGCACCATCGGCAGCCCGGTGAGCGAGCCCGAGGCGACGGTCACCCCGTGATAGCCGCGCAGCCGCGCAATGATCTTCTTCTTGTTCGGGCGGCCGAGCGCGTTGTTGTAATACCAGGTGAGCTTCACCTGCATGTCGTTGGCTTCCGATCCGGAAGCGCCGAACAGCACCTTGGAAGCCGGGCAGGGCGCCAATTCCTTGAGTTTCTCGGAAAGCTCGATCACCCCGTCGTGCGACTTGCCGCCGAACACGCTGGTGAAGGAAAGCTTGCGCATCGCCTGCGCCGCCGCCTCCACCAGCTCCTCGTTGCCGTAGCCGAGTGCGGTGCACCACAGCCCGGCCAGCGCCTCGATATAGCGCTTGCCCTTGTCGTCATAGAGATAGATGCCGCGCCCCTCGTTGAGGATTAAGGGCCCCGTCTCGCGATGGCGGGCAAGATTGGTATAGGGATGAATGACCGTCTCGATATCGCGCACCGCCATGTTGGAAAGCTTGGTCATGTCATTGCTCCGGTTGTTTCCTGAAATAGCGCACCCGCGGCAGCGCCTGAAAATGCGCGTCGGACGTTAGCAGCTCGGCATCCGCCGCCAGGGCGGTCGCATAGATAATGGCGTCCGCCGTATGCAGCTTGTGTTCGCGCGCCACGTCGGCCGCCCGCAGCGCGATTGCCGAATCGAGCGGCACGACATTGCAGGTCATGGTCAGGGCGATCACCCCTTCGGCCTCGGCTTGCGAACGCTCGCGGCAAAGCCATTTGTAGATTTCATGTTGCACCAGCGTCGGCACGACGCAGGTTTCAACCGGCGCGATTTCCCGCTTGGCGGCCGCGCCCAGCGGCGTGCCGAGAAACGCCTCGATCCACAGCGAGGAATCGACGAGCCGCATCAGAACCGGTCTTTGCGGTCGCGGTAATTTGCCGGGTCGGCTCCCTTGGCGATGCCGAAGATTTCCTCGACCTCGGGCACCGGCATGACCAGCACGCCCTTGCCCTTCGGGATGAAGACGAACCGCTGGCCGGCCTTCCAGCCTTCCTGCTCTCGCACTTCCTTCGGGATCGAAATCTGGAACTTGCTGGAAAGCTTGGCGATGGCGGTCATTATCTTACGTTTCCTAATCGATAGAAGATGTGTAAGAATATCCCTTTCGCCGGAGCCTGGCAATACCTCAATTCCCCACAATCGCCGCTTCGAGAATGTCGAGACCTTCCTTGAGGATCATGTCGGAGGCGGTCAGCGGCGTGAGCAGCCGGATCGTGTCGCTGTAGACGCCGCAGGTAAGGATCAGCAGCCCGCGCTCCAGGCACTTCGCCGCCAGCGCCTTGGCGCCGGCCGCATCCGGCGTGTTGCCGCCATGCTCGGTGACGACTTCGAAGGCGCACATGGCGCCGAGCCCGCGGATATCGCCCATCGGCATGCCCTTGCCCTTGGCCTTGATCGCCTTCAAGCGCTCCATGATGGTCTTGCCCTGCTTCTCGGCTTTCGCCAGGAGTCCTTCCGTCTCGAAGGCCTCGAAGACGCCGAGTGCGGCCGCGCAGGCCACCGGATTGCCGGCATAGGTGCCGCCGATGCCGCCCGGATCGGGCGCATCCATGATCTTGGCGCGGCCGACCACACCGGCGAGCGGGAAGCCGCCGGCCAGCGATTTGGCGACGGTCACGAGATCCGGCTCGACGCCGAAATGTTCCATGGCAAACCACTTGCCGGTGCGCCCGAAGCCCGACTGGATTTCATCGGCGATGAACACAATGCCGTGCTCGTCGCACAGCTGGCGCAGGCGCACCATCAATTCCTTGGGCGCCACATAGAAGCCGCCTTCGCCCTGCACCGGCTCGATGATGATGGCGGCAACGCGGGCCGGCTCCACATCGGCCTTGAACAGCCACTCGATGGCATGGATCGAATCGTCTACCGAGATGCCGTGATGAGCGACCGGGAACGGCACATGCCAGATGCCGCCGGCAAAGGGTCCGAACTTCGCCTTGTAGGGCACCACCTTGCCGGTCAGCGCCATGGTGAGATTGGTGCGGCCATGGAAGCCGCCGTGGAAGGCGATCACATCCGAGCGGCCCGTATAGGCGCGGGCGAACTTGATGGCGTTCTCGACCGCCTCGGCCCCGGTGGTGACCAGCGCCGATTTCTTCTCGCCCGACATGGGGGCAACCGCATTGAGTTTCTCGCACAGCTCGATGAAGGGCGCGTAGGGCATGACCATGGCGCAGGTGTGAGTGAATTTTTCCAGCTGCTCATAGACCCGCTTCATCACCAGGGGATGGCGGTGGCCGGTATTGACCACCGCGATGCCGCCGCCGAAGTCGATGTAGCGGTTGCCCTCGATGTCCCAGATCTCGGAATTCTCGGCGCGTGCCGCGATGACCGGGGCACCCGCGCTGATGCCGCGGGAAACGGCCTTGGCGCGGCGTTCCACCCACTGCTTGTTGCTGCCTGG
>CAYOZR010000086.1:0-13733 GCA_964408555.1 uncultured Aestuariivirga sp. | reverse complement strand
TTCCCCCGCTGATCCGACAAGGATACCAGATCCATGATCAGGTCATTGACCTGGGCTCGCGGCAGTATGCCTTCAATAACGCAGTCGAGCACCGCGTCGGCGGTCGCCGACTGGACGACCCCGCCAAACAAGTTCACATAGGCGCCCGACTTCATCGTCACCTTGGGAACGATCATGGTGGCGGGTCGAACCATCTGGTTGCAGGCACGGATCGCGAACATCGCGGTGTGGCCCTTGCTCTGCGCCATCATGTTCGCGAAGGCGGCGCCCACCGGACCGTCGGTGCGGCCGATCAGGATCTCGGGCATCGCGTCGGTGAACTGGCCGGCGGCGGCGAACACGGTGGCTGCCCGGGCGGGGAAGGGATAGGTCTTTCGCATGGCCGGGGCTCGGGGGGGGGCGGGTTTGAAGCTTGGGAACTGTGCCCAGCCCCTGCGGGCCGCGCTGACCGGCACCACTACATCGCCCGGCATCTTCGACGTGCTGGAAGTTCTGGGCCGGGAGGAGTCGCTGGCCCGATTGAGGGATCAGGTCAGCTAAATTGACCTTTCTATGTTGCGGTGCAATAATGCACCCTGATTACCGCGGGAGACCGACATGGCAGATGCAAGCAAGACGGCGACCCTGACGATCGGCAACAAGTCGCTGGAGCTGCCGGTGCGCTCCGGCACTATCGGCCCCGACGTCGTCGATATCGCCAAGCTCTATAGTGATGGCCATGTCTTCACCTACGGTCCCGGCTTCACCTCGACGGCGGCCTGCGACTCCAAGATCACCTATATCGACGGCGACGAAGGCATCCTGCTGTATCGGGGCTATCCGATCGAGCAGCTCGCCGAACAGGGCGACTTCATCGAGACCTGCTATCTGCTCTATTACGGCGACCTGCCGACGCCGTCGCAGCGGCGCGAATTCGAGCATGCGATCACCCATCACACGATGATCCATGAACAGATGGCCCGCTTCTACCAGGGCTTCCGCCGCGACGCCCATCCGATGGCGGTGATGGTCGCCGTGGTCGGCGCCATGTCGGCCTTCTATCACGACTCGACCGACATCACCGATCCCCGCCAGCGCGAGATCGCCTCGCGGCGGATGATCGCCAAGCTGCCGACGATCGCCGCCATGGCCTACAAGTACCATATCGGCCAGCCGTTCATTTATCCCAAGAACGATCTCTCCTACGCCGCCAATTTCCTGCGCATGTGCTTTGCCGTGCCGTGCGACGACTACCAGGTGAACCCGGTCCTGGCGCGCGCCATGGATAAGATTTTCATTCTGCATGCCGACCACGAGCAGAATGCCTCGACCTCGACGGTCAGGCTCGCCGGCTCGTCGGGCGCCAACCCGTTCGCCTGCATCGCCGCCGGCATCGCCTGCCTGTGGGGCCCGGCCCATGGCGGCGCCAACGAAGCCGCCTTGCAGATGCTGAGCGAGATCGGCGATCCCGCCAAGGTCCCCGCCTTCATCGCCACGGTGAAGGAGAAGAACTCGCATGTGCGGCTCATGGGCTTCGGCCACCGCGTCTACAAGAATTACGACCCGCGCGCCAAGATCATGCAGAAGACGGCGCATGAGGTCCTGGCCGAACTCGGCCTCAAGAACGATCCGCTGTTCGACGTGGCGCGCGAGCTGGAGCGGGCGGCGCTGTCGGACAGCTATTTCATCGAGCGCAAGCTCTATCCCAACGTCGATTTCTATTCCGGCATCATCCTCAGGGCGCTGGGCTTCCCGACTTCGATGTTCACCGTGCTGTTCGCGCTGGCCCGCACGGTGGGGTGGATTTCCCAGTGGAAGGAGATGATCGAGGACCCCGGCCAGCGCATCGGCCGCCCGCGCCAGCTCTATACGGGCGCCGCCCGCCGCGACTATATGCCGATGAGCAAGCGGGGGAAGTAGCGGGGCGGCACCAAAGCTGGATTTGAATCCGGCCAATTCCAATCTATAATCACCACATGAACAAGTCAGACATCATCGCCAGGCTGGCCGGTCAACGCGACGCATTGCAGGCATTGGGCGTTTCGGCGCTGCGGCTCTTCGGCTCCGCGGCGCGCGACAGTGCGAGCGGTACCAGCGATGCGGATTTCCTCGTCAGGTTCTCCGCTCCGCCCACCTTCGACCGCTATATGGACCTGAAACTGCATCTCGAACGTGTTCTGGGCGTGCGGGTCGATCTTGTCACCGAATCCGCCGTGCGCCCGGAGTTGCGCGAAGCAATCGAACGGGATGCGGTCCGTGTCGCGTGACTGGCGCCTCTTTCTTGCCGACATGAAAGAAGCTGGCGAAAAGGTTTTGCGTTATACGGCGGGGATGGATGCGGCCTCCCTCGCAGGCGACGAGAAAAGCCGCGACGCGGTCTTGCGTAATCTCGAAATTATCGGTGAGGCGGCAAAGCGAATTCCGGCTGCCGAGCGAGCATTCCTACCGCATGTGGACTGGCGCCGTATCGCCGGATTCAGGGATATCGTCGCCCCTGCCTATTTCGGCATCGACGATACGATCCTCAGGGACATCGTTCGCAACAAGGTGCCGGAATTGCTCACCGCGCTCCGGCAACGCAAGGCCTGACGGGAAATAGCCCCCGCCCTATTCGCCGCCGCGCCGGTCGATCAGCATGGCGCCGATTTCGGCTTCGGCGACTTTCTTGCCGTCGACATGGGCCTCGGCCCAGTACTTCCACACCGGCGCCCGCTTGTGGGCGAGCTTGACGTGAAAATGCACCGTGTCGCCGGGGCCCACCGGCTTGCGGAAGCGGGCCTTGTCGATCGACATGAAGAAGACGAGCTTGCCGGCATGTGCCTCGCCGAGGAAATCGAGAACCAGGGCGCCCGCCGTCTGGGCCATGGCTTCGATCAGCAGTACGCCCGGCATGACCGGCGCGCCGGGAAAGTGGCCCTGGAAAAACGGCTCGTTGACGGTCACGTTCTTGATGCCGGTGGCCGACTGCTCGCCGTCGATGCCGATCATCTTGTCGATGAGCAGGAACGGATAGCGGTGCGGCAACAGCTTCATGATGCGCGCGATGTCGGCGCTCTTGAGGGTCCGTGCGGCGGCCGCTTCTCCGGTCATGGCCCTAGAAGCGCGTGCCGATCGAGAAACGGAACCATTCGGTCGCGTCGTAATCGGCCTTGACGATCGGATAGGCGCCTTCGAAGCGCAACGGTCCGAAAGGCGATTGCCAGATGATGCCGGCGCCGATCGAGGCCCGCAAGGCCGCCGTATCGAACACGGTGCAACTGGCGCCCGACGGGATGCCGCAACCGCCGGTGCCGGTTGGAACCGTCTTCTCCGGGGCATTGAAGACGGTGCCGAAATCGGAGAACAGGCTGCCCTCGATACCCCATTCATCCGGCAGGCCGATCGGGAAATTCAATTCCACCGTACCGATGGCATAGGTCTGACCGCCGATTGCGTCGGTGATGCCGTCGTTGCCGAGTTGGCGCGGGCCGACGCCGGATTTGGCGAAGCCGCGGAAGGTGTCGGCTCCCATGAAGAAGCGGTCCTGCAGCGGCACGTCCTCGCCCGGCAGCGGCTCCATATGGCCGGCATTGGCTTCAAGCTTGAGGATCACCGATTCCTCGTAGATGGGCAAGAAATACCACGCATGACCTTCCAGCCGGCCGTAGTAAACGTCGCCGCCGAGGCCCGCCATCTCCGAGTCGATTTCGCCGCGGAAGCCGTTGGTCGGCCGCAGTGGATTGTCGAGCCCGTCCCAGGTGTAGTTGGCGCCCGCCGCCGACTTCCATGACGAGCCTTCGGTGGCAATGACGGCGGGAGACGCCTCCGTGATATCGATGCCGTTGATGTCGCGCCACATCAGTCCGTAGTTGAAGCCGAGCGTGGAATATTCGTCGAGGCGGAAGCCGCTGCGCAGCGCGCCGCCGATCTGCGTGCTTTGATATGAGGAGATATCGGTATTGTCGGTGGCGGTGGCGAACAGGTCGATGCCCGCCGATATCGGCATGCCCATGAAATAGGGTTCGGTGAAGCTGAAATCGACCTCCTGGCGAACGAAGCTCAGGGTGGTGTTGAGGCGCACGTACTGGCCGCGGCCCATGAAGTTGCGTTCGGTCACGCCGACGCCGCCCACCACCGCCTCGGTCGAGGAATAGCCGATGGAGAAATTGAGCGAACCCGTCGATTTCTCGACCAGATCGACCACCAGCACCACCTTGTCGGGGGCCGAGCCCGGCTCTTCGCGGAAATCGATCTTCTCGAAGAAGTCCAGCGCCGTCAGGCGGCGGCGGGCGCGGTCGACGAGAACGCGGTTGTAGGCGTCGCCTTCGAACAGGCGCAACTCGCGGCGGATCACGTCGTCTTCGGTGCGGGTGTTGCCGACGATGTCGATGCGCTCGATGTAGGTGCGCGGTCCCTCGACGATGTTGTAAACGATGTTGAGGGTGTTCTGGCCCTCGTTGCGGGCGATGTCGGGCTGCACCTTGGCGAAGACGAAGCCCTGGCGGGCGGCTTCGAGCGTCAGATTTTCAACCGTCTTGTCGACCTTGCTGGCGTCATAGGCATCGCCCACGCCGGTCTTGATACCGCCGCGCATCCGCTGCGGATCGAGATTGACGTCGCCGACATTGACCGCGACATCGGCCACCGAATAGCGCGGGCCTTCCTGCAGGGTGATGGTGATGGTGAAGTCCTCGCCGCCGGGGCTTAGTTCCGCTTCCGCCGAAATCACCGCGATATCGGCAAAGCCGTTCTTCAAATAGTAGCGGCGCAGCAATTCCTTGTCGTATTCGAGGCGGTCGGCATCGTAAGTGTCGTTGCGCGAGAAGAACTTCCACCATTTATGTTCGGTGGTGGCGATTGCCGAGCGGAGATCGCCGTCGCTGAAGGAGTCGTTGCCGATGAAGTCGATCTTCTTGATCGTGGTTTCTGCCCCTTCCTGGATTTCGTAGACGAGGTCGACGCGGTTCTGCGGCAGGCGGATGATCTTGGGCGCCACCCGCACCGAATAATAGCCGGTGCGCCGGTATAGCGCGATGATGCGCTCGACGTCGCCGCGCACCTTGGAGCGGGTGAACATCATGCGCTCGCGCAGTTCGACTTCCTTGGCGAGATCGGCGTCCTTGACCTGGTCGTTGCCCTCGAAGTTCACCCGGTTGATCATCGGGTTTTCCTCGACCCGCACGACGAGCTGGCTGCCGCGGCGGAAAATCTGCACATCGGCGAACAGGCCGGTCTGGAACAGGGCCTTCACCGACTCGTCGATCTTGGCCGCATCGAAGGCCTCGCCCGCAGCGATCTGCATGTAGGACAGGACGGTGTCGGTCTCGACCCGCTGGTTGCCCTCGACGACGATCTGGGAGACCGTCTGGGCGTAAGCGGAAGTCACTCCCATCGCCGGCCATGCCAGCGGTAGGACGGCGGACAGCACGAAGGCCATAACCCCCACAATTACAAACCGATAACGCATTAATTGGCCGATCTTTCTTTGCGTTGCCGTCCCACCAGAATCCCTCGCCCGCCCGGTGTTTTATCGGGTTTCGCCTTGATTGCAAACGAAACTTGCCCGCCCGGGCTTCAGCCGCCGAAGGCCATGGCGATCAAGCGCACAATGTCGTTCCAGGTGCCGATCACCATCAATGCGATGACCAGCGAAAACCCGATGCGGAACCCCCACTCCTGCGTGCCCGGACCCAGCGGTTTGCCGCGCAGGGCTTCCAGGCCGTAGTAGACGAGATGTCCGCCATCCAGCATTGGAATCGGAAACAGGTTAATTAATCCGATACTGATCGACAAAAAGGCGACAACCGAGACAAATTGGGAGAAGCCCATCGAGGCGGCATCGCCCGCCGCCTTGGCCATGGCGATGGGTCCGCCGAGTTGACCGGCGCTCTCGTGGCCGGTCACTAGCTTGCCCAGGTACTTGAAGGTCGTGGAGACGATGAACCAGGTGCGTTCCACGCCCTTGGTGAGCGACTTGGCGAGCGGCAGCCTTTCATAGCGCAGGCCGCCCGTCTGATCTTGCTTGATGCCCAGAAGGCCTATTCTGACCTTGCCGGCAAAGCCATCCGGTTCCTCGCGCAGGTCGGGCACGGCCTCGACGTCGATGATCTGCCCGGCCCGCTCGATGGTAATGATCATGGGCTCGCCCGGACGGGTCATGACCGCTTGCTGCAGATCGGAAAAACTCTCCATGTCCCGGCCGTCGATCTTGCGGATCAGATCGCCGGGCTTGATGCCGGCTTTCTCGGCGGCACTGCCGGCCAAGACCTCTCCGACGCGCGGCTCGCTCATCGGCACGCCGATCAAGGAGAATGCCGCAGCGAAAATCGCAATCGCCAGGATGAAATTGGCCAGCGGACCCGCCACGACGACGGCGGCGCGCTGCCAGATGGGCTTGCCGTGGAAATTCCCGGGCTCGCGCGCCTGCTCGGCGGTAGCGGCGGACGGCAGGCTCGCCGCATTGGCATCGCCGGCGAAGCGCACATAGCCGCCCAGCGGAATCCAGCACAGCTTCCAGCGGGTGCCCTTGCGATCCACCCAGCCGGCGATTTCCTTGCCGAAGCCGATCGAGAAAGCCTCGACGGTGACGCCGCACCAACGCGCCACCAGGAAGTGGCCGAACTCGTGAATGAAAACGATGACGGTCAGCGCCGCCAGAAACGGGATCGCGTAAACGATCAAGGTGGTGGCGGGCAGTTGCACGATACTCAAGAAATCCATGGCCTGTTCCTGTTCCCCCGTGGCGCGCCACGGGACACTGGCGTCCCGCTTTAACGCTACCGGGTTTCCGGCGCCGCAAGGCTTGTGCCAGCGGCGCCACGCGTTTTACCGATTATTAACCACAACACCGGGGATTTGCGTCAACATTTCGGCAAAACATGGTTACCAGAGCAACAGGCCCCGACCTGTGCCTTCCATGCCACCGCGCATGAAGCCGATCATGGCCGCCGCGACGGCAACGGCGACCAGGCCGTCCACCCGGTCGATGATGCCGCCATGGCCGGGAATGAGATCGCCGGAATCCTTGACGCCAAAATGGCGCTTGAGAGCCGACTTGAACAGATCGCCCGCCTGTTCGACCACCGCAAGACCGCCGGCCAGCAGCGTGAGTATGGCGATTGCCGGAAGACCGGCCACCGCCGCGACGAGGGCCGATGCGGCGGCACTTCCCACAATGGCGCCGCCAAGCCCCGCCCAGGTCTTCTTTGGCGAGATGACGGGGGCGAGTTTCGGCCCACCGATGGTGCGGCCGGCGAAATAGGCAAAAGTATCGGCGGCCCAGACGATGGCCAGAATCCAAATGATCGCCACAACGCCGTGCCGCGGATCGGCGCGCAGCAGCACCAGTGCCATGGCCGGAAAACCGGAATAGGGAACGCCGAGATAAGTCCAGACACTGCGCGGGCCCGCCTGCACGCCCGCCAGAAGCGCCGAGGCAATCCACAGCAGGCAAACGGCCATGGCCGCGCCCCAGATTCCAACCTCCAGCGGCAGCAGCGCGCCGCATAAAGCCGCCGCCGCATGCAGCGCAAACTGGGCGGAACTCCGGCCATGAGCCATGCCGGTCCATTCATGGGCGATCAGCACGGCGATGAGCGCCACAAAAATATTGAACCAGATGTGGCCGGCCCAGACATCGAGAAGCACGGCGGGAATGAGCACGGCGGCGGAGAGCGTCCGCACCCCGAGATCGGCCCATTTCGTTGGCGGTTGCGGCGTCTCCGGCATCAGGCCGACTGCGCCCTGATACCGCCGAAACGGCGGTCGCGGGACTGGTATTCGGCGATGGCGCGGGCAAACACTTCGGCGGTGAAATCGGGCCAGTGTTCGGCAACGAAGACAAATTCCGTATAGGCGCACTGCCACAAGAGATAGTTGGACAGGCGCTGCTCGCCGCCGGTGCGGATCAAAAGATCGGGATCGGGAATGCCGCCGGTATCGAGATGATTGGCAAATACCGAGGCCGTGATGTCGGCGGGATCGATGCGGCCGTCGCGCGCCTTCTCGGCGATGGCGCGGGCCGCACGGGTGATTTCCTGACGGCTGCCGTAATTGAAGGCGACGATGAGCTTCAGTTTCGTGTTGTCGCGGGTCAGCCGCTCGGCATCCTCGAGCAGCGCCACGATGCCGGGCTCGAGGCCCTGGCGGTCGCCGATCACGCTGATCTTGACGCCCGCCTGGTGGAGTTCGGCGACATCCCGGCGGATGAAGCGGCGCAACAGATCGAGCAGGAAAGAAACTTCCTCGGCCGGCCGCGACCAGTTTTCCGAGCTGAAGGAATAGATCGTCAGGTATTCGATACCCAGATCTCCCGCCACGCGCACCGCCCGGCGCAACGCCTCGACGCCCTGCCGGTGGCCGGCCGAACGCGGCAGGCCGCGGCTCGCCGCCCAGCGGCCGTTGCCATCCATGATGAGGGCGACGTGCCGGGGAATACAAGCCGAAGGTGACTGACCGCTCACGCCCACTTCATCCCGTCAGACCTGCATGATCTCGGCTTCCTTGGCCTTGAGGGCGGCATCGATGTCCTTGATCGTCTCGTCGGTCATCTTCTGGACTTCGTCGGCCTTCGTCTTGTGGTCGTCCTCGCCGATCAGGTGCTCCTTTTCGAGCCCCTTGAGATGGTCCATGCCGTCGCGGCGCACGTTGCGCACGGCGATACGGGCCTTTTCGGCATATTGATGGGCGACTTTGACCAGCTCCTTGCGGCGATCTTGTGTCAGATCGGGCATGCGCAGGCGGATGACCTGGCCCTCGGTCTGCGGATTGAGGCCGAGATTGGAGGCCTGGATGGCCTTTTCGACGGCGATCACCAGGCCCTTGTCCCAGACATTGATCTGCAACAGGCGGGGTTCCGGCACGGTGATCGAGGCGATCTGGTTCAAGGGCATGGAGGCGCCATAGGCGTCGGCGTGGATAGGTTCGAGCAGCGTTGCCGAGGCGCGCCCGGTGCGCAGGCCGCCGAAATCGTGCTTCAGGGCCTCGACGGCGCCATGCATGCGGCGCTTGAGTTCCGGGCCGTTGTAGGGAGCGGGCTGGGCCATGGCATCAGTCCTTCGTCACAAGGGTAAAGCGTCCGGCGCCCTTCAGGATACCGGTGACGGCGCCGGGGGTGCGGATGGAGAAGACAACTACCGGAATCCCGTTGTCCCGCGCAAGGGCGATGGCCGCCGGGTCCATGATGCGCAAATCCTTCGTCAGGATCTCGCCGAAGGTGATCCGATCATAGCGGCGGGCGGCGGGATCGGTCTTGGGATCGGCGGAATAGACGCCGTCGACGCTGGTTCCCTTGAGCAGGGCCTCGCACTGAAGCTCGGCGGCGCGCAGCGCGGCTGCCGTATCGGTGGTGAAGAAGGGAAGCCCGGTGCCGGCCGCACAGATCACTACCCTGCCCCGCTCCAGATGATGGATGCCCTTGGCGCGCGAATAGGATTCGCAAACGGTCGGCATGGCGATGGCCGAGAGAACCCGGGTGTCGATGCCCTTGGAAGTCAGCACACCCTGCATGGCGAGGGCATTCATCACCGTCGCCATGATGCCCATGTGGTCGGCCGAGACCCGGTCCATGCCCTTGGCGGCACCGGCCAGCCCGCGGAAGATGTTGCCGCCGCCGATCACCAGCGCCACCTGGGCGCCGGCCTTGACGCAGCCGATCACGTCGTCGGCCACCCGGCCCACCGTCTCGAGATCGATGCCATAGGGCTTTGGCCCCATCAGCACTTCGCCCGAGACTTTAAGTAGCACGCGCTTGTAGGCGAGTTTGGTCATGGTTTTTTTGTGCCGGAAATGATTGAGCCCCGATCAGGGCGCGCATTCTAGTCGTGGCAGCGTTGATTCGTCTTAGCGCTGTTTTCCGGCCTCCGCTTGGCCCGACAATACAGGATGGGACATAATTTGAAATCCTGACTCGGTTCATGATAGTATTTTTTGCGCGGCCGGCAGCCGCAGGATTGGTTCATGCTTCGTCTATTGCCTCCCACCATCGCAATCATCTCCGTTGCCATTATCGCAATCGGCGCCACGGGAAAGGCACTTGCCAGTGACGTGCAAGGCAAGGTCCTGATGGGCCCGATGTGCCCGGGTCCGGCGCAAATCGGCGTCGACTGCCCGTCAAAGCCGTTTGCCACGACGGTGGACGTATTCACCTTCCAGAGTGACGGGTCCATGCCCGCCACGCCAGTGACGAGCGTCGCCACCGACAGTTCGGGGAATTTTCAATTCTCTCTGGCGCCCGGCCGCTACTGGTTCGTGCCGCGTCCGCCGAAGCCGGATGGAATCGCATCAAGCAAGCCGACCGAAGTCACGGTGGCGCCCACGGGCGTCACGACGGTGACGCTGAGCGTCGATACCGGAATGCGCTGACGCGCGTGCCGGACAGGGCGCCGACCTTGACGCAGCCGATCACATCGTCGGCCACCCGGCCCACCATTTCGAGATCGATGCCATAGGGTTGGGGCCCCATCAGCACTTCGCCCGAGACTTTCAGTAGGGCGCGCTGGTAGGCGAGTTTGCCCATGATGCCGCTGCCGAATTGGAATGAGTTCCCCACAGGTGCGAGACATTCGAGCGGGCGGGCATTTGATTCGTCTTGACGGAGTTTGGAGCCTTCTGTTGCCCCGTCCTCAGGCGGACACGGCCGATCATCGTCCGCCAGGGCCATGGAGTCCGGCTTTCGCCGGACTGACGGAAATGGGGCAAATTCAGAAAAATCTTGCTCCCAAGGCAAGAACTTGGGGTTGTGAATCCGCAAGATTGCTGAACTGAAACGATTGACTGCACTGTTACCGAAATGCCCTCGCGAGTCTGGACTGACGGGGCGCAAACAGCCCTTCTGTCACGGAAGGGTCCGGCGTGGGTCTAATCAAGCATGAATGGACAACTGGAGCGAGAGAATGGCCAAAGAGAGTGTGAAGGTCGTGATGTCCACGATCACCATGGAGAAGGAGATGGTGAACGCCCCCAATCCGTTTGCGGAGGTCGCCGCAGGTGAAGGACGCGACCGGGACCTTGTTCAGCTGGCCAAGGGAGGCAGTCGGGCTGCCCTTGAGGAGCTGGTCGTACGTCATCAATCCTGGATCTACAACCTTGCGCTTCGCATGATTTGTCATCCGGAGGACGCTAGAGATGCCACGCAGGAGGTCTTGATAAAGCTATTCACGAGACTCTCTACGTTCGAGGGACACAGCAGGTTTCGCACCTGGCTTTACCGGATCGTCATTAACCACCTCCTGAATATGAAACGCAGCCGCGCCGAGGCGAGAGGGATCACGTTCGAACAGTACGGACGGAATCTCGACGACACTCCAGATGCGGAGCTGGAGCTGCCGGACCCGCATGCAGTTCCTGCCGACGAGCAGCTCCTCATCGCGGAGGCGCGAATTGGGTGTACGTCGGGCATGCTGTTGTGTCTGGATCGGGGGCAGCGGTTGGTCTTTATCCTCGGCAGTATTTTCGGAGTCAGCGACGCTACAGGCGCGGAACTTCTGGAACTGAGTCGGGACAACTTTCGGCAGAAACTCGCTCGAGCCCGCCGCGACCTGCAGAACTTCATGCAGGACAAGTGCGGGCTTGTGAACATCGGCAACCCCTGCCGTTGCGCCAAGAAGACGCGGGGGTTCATCACGGCGGGGCACATCGACCCCAACAAGTTGAGGTTTGCCCGAGAACGCGTAACGCACGTGCGCGATGTTGCAGCTCGTGTGAGCGATAAGATAACGGGATTGGATGAAGCATACGCCGAGGTCTATCGCGATCACCCGTTTCAGAATTCACCAAATTTCGTCGCTGCTCTGAGGGATTTGATGAACCGGCCGGAGTTTCGATCAACGTTAGAGCTCGACTGAACGAGGCGGGAGGTCCTTATCTATGCACAATAATCGGCTATGGATGGCGGTTTCGGCAGCGACTGGACTCGCCTTCTTCGTTATCGCCAACTTCACGGACTTCTTCACGGGATTGAATATTGTGTCCGGTCTAATCCAAATCGTGCTCAACATCTTCGTCTTCGTGACATGGTTGCGCGGGTATCGCGCCAGTCATGGCCGTGAACGGCTCGTAGCGTTCTTTGGGGTTATCGCGCCACCCATATTGGCGGGGATTACGCTTTACCGCGTCATCATCCCCTTCTTCACCATCTAAGCAGACTCTAAGCAGACCTGTGATGATTTGCCCGCCGGGGCACGCCGTGATTCAATCTCCGAAATTGATTCGGAGGTCTGATCATGGCGGGCAAGACTGCGTTGAAGGTCACGGAAGAACAGCGCACTGATGTGCAGCGGCTGGCGCTCCACTTTCATGCATGAGGGCGCGGTCGGCATCGAACGGTATCCGAATTACCGTGATGTGGTGGACGGCGCCCGCTCGCGGCATGTGATGTGCCATGCTGGGTCCGTTTCGCGATCCAACAGAGGAGCCATCCACCATGAGCGAGATTACCGCCATCGGGCTTGACATCGCAAAGAACAGTCTTGCCGTTCACGGCTTCGACGCGGAAGGCAAGACGGTTTTGAAGAAGGAACTGAAGCGGGCGCAGGTGTAGCCGTTTTTCGCCAGGCTCGAACCCTGCCGCGCCGGATTGGAGGCCTGCGCTTCGGCGCATCACTGGGCGCGGGAACTGAAGGTGCCGGGACTTCGGTGTAGTGAATTTAATTCGCGATTGTTTCGCCTTAACCATGGATTCCGGCTTTCGCCGGAATGACGGTAGAGCTTAGCGACGCACGGCGAAATGCAACATCACGATTTCGGCCAAGCTTCGTCTGGCCAATTGCCGGCGCCGTGGATCACGCGCCTCACCCCTGCCCCGCCGCCTTGGCGACCTCGGCGGCGAAATCGCCGTTCTTCTTGTCGATGCCCTCGCCGAGTTGCATGCGGACATAGCCCACGAGCTTGATCGCCGCACCCGCCTTGGCGGCGGCCTCGGCGACCGCCTGGGTCACGGTCTTGCTGGCGTCATGGACATAGACCTGCTCGAGCAGGCAGTTTTCCTTGGCATAGGTCTTGAGGCCGGAGGCGACGATCTTTTCCATGACATTGGCGGGCTTGCCGGCGTTTTTCTCCTCGAGAATGGCCTTCTCGCGGGCCAGCGTTTCGGGCGGCACGCCGGCCAGATCCATGGCCACCGGACTGGTGGCCGCCACATGCATGGCGAGCATGCGGCCGAACCGGCTGAGCTCATCCATCTGGCCGGCGGATTCGAGCCCCACCAGCACGCCGATCTTGCCGAGGCCAGGGGCCGCCTGATTGTGCACATAGTGACCGATCGCTCCTTGCGGCACGGTGAGCGCGGCGGCGCGGCGCAGCGTCATGTTCTCGCCGATCGTGGCCACCATCTCGGCCACATATTCGGCGACCGTATGGGGCGAGCCCGGGAATTTCATGACTTTAAGCTTCTCGGTATCGCCGCCGGCCTTGATCGCCAGCCGGGCGATGGCCGCCACCATGGCCTGGAACTTGTCGTTGCGGGCGACGAAGTCGGTTTCGGAATTGACCTCGACGACGGCGCCGGTGGTGGCCTCCACGCTCACGCCAACCAGGCCTTCGGCGGCCACGCGGGTCGATTTCTTCGCCGCCTTGGCAAGGCCCTTGGCGCGCAGCCAATCGACGGCGGCATCCATGTCGCCCTGGGTGGCGGCAAGTGCCGCCTTGCAGTCCATCATGCCCACGCCGGTCTTGTCGCGCAGGTCCTTCACCATGGAGGCGGTGATCTCGGCCATGTTCGTCCTCTTATGGAAATGGATGAGCGTCAGGCGGCGGGGACTTCCTCGACCAGCGGGGTT
>CAYOZR010000085.1:0-13734 GCA_964408555.1 uncultured Aestuariivirga sp. | reverse complement strand
AAGTTGTCGTCATACCACAGCGTCGAGTTGCGCTTTTCCGCGCCCCACTGATAGTTGCGGAACACCACCATGGTGATCGCCGGCCACTCGGGCCGTCCGATCGCGGTGAGTTCGGTCACCGCGATGCCGAAGGCGCCGTCGCCCGCGAAGCCCACCACGGGTACATCCGGGCGGCCGATCTTGGCGCCGACGATCGAGGGAAGACCATAGCCGCAGGGGCCGAACAGGCCGGGTGCCAGATATTTCCGGCCTTCCTCGAAGGTGGGGTACGCATTGCCGATGGCGCAGTTGTTGCCGATGTCGGAGGAGATGATGGCGGTCTTCGGCAACGCCGCCTGAATGGCGCGCCAGGCCATGCGCGGGCTCATCCAGTCGGGCTTGGCTTTGCGGGCGCGTTCGTTCCAGGTAGTGCCGGGATCGTCCTGCTCGTGGTCCATGCTGGAGAGCTGCTGCGCCCAGCGCGATTTCGTGGTGGCAATCGTTGCCTTGCGGTCGGCGCGGCCGGCATCGCCGGCCGATGGCGAAAGCTTCGCGAGAATGCCTTCGGCCGCCTTCCCGGCATCGCCGGCGATACCGACCGTGACCTTCTTGGTAAGGCCGATGCGGTTGGGATTGATGTCGACCTGAATGACCTTGGCCTCCTTCGGCCAATAGTCGAGGCCGTAGCCCGGCAGTGTCGAGAATGGATTGAGGCGCGTGCCAAGGGCCAGGACGACGTCGGCCTGCTTGATCAGTTCCATCGCCGCCTTGGAGCCGTTGTAGCCCAAGGGCCCGGCAAAGAGCGGGTGCGAACCGGGGAAAGCGTCGTTGTGCTGGTAACCCAGGCAGACCGGCGCATCGAGGCGTTCGGCGAGCTTTTTGGAGGCCGGAACGGCACCGCCGATGACGACGCCCGCGCCATTGAGGATCACCGGGAACTTGGCCTCGGAAAGGAGCTTCGCCGCCGCCGCGATCGCGTCCTCGCCACCCGGCGGGCGTTCGAACTCGACGATGGCCGGAAGCTCGACGTCGATCACCTGGGTGAAGTAGTCGCGCGGCATATTGATCTGCGCCGGAGCGGACAGGCGCTTGGCGTTCATGATGACGCGGTTCAACACTTCCGCCACCCGCGCGGCATCGCGCACTTCTTCCTGATAGCCCACCATGTCCTTGAACAGCGCCATCTGCTCCACTTCCTGGAAGCCGCCCTGGCCGATGGTGCGGTTGGCGGCCTGGGGGGTTACCAGAAGCAGCGGCGTGTGGTTCCAGTAGGCGGTCTTGACCGCGGTCACGAAATTGGTGATGCCCGGGCCGTTCTGGGCGATCATCATGCACATCTTGGCCGACGCGCGGGTGTACCCGTCGGCCATCATGCCGCCCGAACCCTCGTGGGCGCAGTCCCAGAAGGTGATGCCCGCCTTGGGGAACAGATCCGAGATCGGCATGAAGGCCGATCCGATGATCCCGAAGGCATGTTCGATCCCGTGCATCTGCAGGGTCTTCACAAAAGCTTCTTCGGTGGTCATTTTCATGGGAGCTTCCTTCAAGAGAGGAGTGGTGTTTGCAGTGTTCTATGCCGGGGAGGCATGACATGCGAGCGCCAGTTCCCGCCGGCAAATCCCGCCAGCCGGCTATTTCAGCTCAATTTCGATAAACGCATATTCGCCTTCGTTGGCATTGATGACATCGTGCTCGACGCCTTCGCCGCGGAAATAGGGCACGCCTTTCTTCATCTCGGCGAAGCTCGTGCCGGTCTTGGTCTCAAGCTTCACCTTCCCGTCCATCAGCGGCACCACCACATAGTCGTGGCCGTGCCGGTGCCAGCCGGTATTGGCACCCGGCGCGAAGCGGTATTCGGTGACGATCACCCGCGCGTTTTCGATGTGCTTTATAGCCTTGGCCGTGCCGCTCATGGACATTCTCCTTATGCCACCATCTGGCCCCATCAAAGGTCCAGTTCGCCTGGACCGTTGAACCAAGATTGGCCGCCGCCATGGCATTTGGCAAATGCGGTAACTTGTTATATTATAACATCTATGTCTTTCCCCGATCCGCAGCATAACCATGCCCGCTGCACCGCCGAACTCCTGTCCCGGGCCGAGCGCATCTGCGAGCGCCGTGGCAGCCGGTTGACCGGCCAGCGCCGCGACATTCTCAACTGCGTGGCCGAGAGCCATTCCGCCGCCGGCGCCTATGACATCATCGAGCGCATGGCGGCCCACGGGCCCAGGCCCGCGCCGATCACCGTCTACCGGGCACTGGATTTTCTCCTGGCCCACGGCCTCGTCCACAAGATCGAGAGCCGCAATGCCTTTGTTGCCTGTTCCAACGCCCATGAGGGCGAACCCGCCGCGCTGCTTATCTGCGAGCGCTGCGGCGTGGTGGCCGAACTCGATGCGCCGCAGATCTTTGCCGGTCTCGCCAAGGCGGCAGTGGGGCAGGGCTTCCGCCCCTCCGGCACCATGATCGAGATGGCCGGGACCTGCGGCGCCTGCGCCGGGAGCGCCTGACATGCTCAAGGCTACGGGAGCTTTGCTCAGTGCCAGGGACGCAACCCTGGCGATCGGCGGCCGCACCATCCTCGACCGCGTCAATCTCGATGTACGGACCGGCGAGATCGTCACCGTGATCGGCCCCAACGGTGCCGGCAAGTCGACCTTGGTGCGCGCCATGCTCGGCCTCTTGCCGCTCACTTCGGGCCGCATCGAACGCCAGAAAAATCTGCGCGTCGGCTATGTGCCGCAACGCTTCCCGCTCACTCCCAATGTGCCGCTCGATCTCAGGCGGCTTCTGTCGCTCACCCTCAGGCCCACCGAACCGGAGATCGATCGGGTCCTCGCCGAAACCGGCATCGCGCATTTGAAGAATGCCGGCGTCGCCTCGCTCTCCGGCGGTGAATTGCAGCGCGCCCTTCTCGCCCGCGCCCTGTTGCGCCAGCCCGACATTTTGGTGCTCGACGAGCCGGTGCAGGCCGTCGATTTCATCGGCGAGGCCAGGCTTTATGAACTGATTTCGGAGATCCGCCGCCGCCACGGCTGCGGCATTCTCATGGTCAGCCACGATCTTCACATGGTCATGGCCGAGAGCGACCATGTTGTCTGTCTCAATGGCCATGTCTGCTGCGAGGGCGGCCCCGAGAAAGTGCAGCGGGATCCGGAATTCGCCCGGCTGTTCGGCCCGTCGGCGGCCAAGATGATCGCCGCCTACACCCACCACCACGACCACGATCATGAATCGCATGATCATCACCACCATCACTGAATCCGCCATGCTCGACATTCTCTCCGAACCTTTCTTCCGCCGCGCCCTTCTGGCGGGCCTCGGCGTGGCGCTGGTGGCGGGTCCCATCGGCTGCTTCATCGTCTGGCGGCGCATGGCCTATTTCGGCGAAACGCTCGCCCATTCCGGCTTGCTCGGCGTGGGGCTCGGCCTCATGTTCGGCTTCAGTCTGACACTGGGTGCCGCCGCCACCTCTGTCGCCGTGGCCCTTCTGCTGCTGGTCCTGCGCCGCCAGCGTCAGCTTGCCGCCGACACGCTGCTTGGCATTCTCTCGCACACCGCATTGGCAGCGGGCCTTATCACCGTCGGCCTCGTCACCGGCGCCAGCGCCGATCGCATGGAGCTCCTGTTCGGCGACGTACTCACCGTCTCCACCCGGGATGTGGCGATCGTCTGGATGGGGGCTGCCGCCGTCCTCGCCGTCCTCGCCTTCCTGTGGCGCGATCTCATCGCCATTTCCGTGCATGAGGAACTGGCCAAGGCCGAGGGCGTCAAGGTCCGGCGCGTCGAACTCGGTTTCATCCTGCTGATCGCGCTCCTCACCGCCATCTCCATGAAGATCGTCGGCCTCCTGCTGATCACCGCGCTCTTGGTCATTCCCGCCGCCGCCGCCCGCCGCCTGTCGGCGACGCCGGAACGCATGGCCATCATTGCGGCGCTGCTCGCCGGCCTTTCGGTCATCGCCGGTCTTATGCTCTCGGCTTTCGCCAATACGGCATCCGGCCCTTCCATCGTCCTCGCCGCCGGCTTGCTGTTTGTCTTGACGCTGGCGATCCCGCAGACCAATTAGTGCGCCGATGACCTATTCAGCCATTCATCCGCGGCGCTCCTCCGTCGCCGTCACCGTCGGCAATGTGACGATCGGCGGCGGCGCCCCCATCGCCGTACAGTCGATGACCAACACCGACACCGCCGATGTCGAGGCAACCACGCGCCAGACGGCGGAACTCGCCGGCGCCGGTTCCGAATTGGTGCGCATCACCGTCGACCGCGAGGAAGCTGCCCGCGCCGTCCCCCATATCCGCGACAGGCTCGACCGCTTGGGCGTTAACGTGCCGCTGATCGGCGATTTCCACTACAACGGCCACACGCTGCTCGCCGCTCACCCGGCCTGCGCCGAGGCGCTGGCCAAATACCGCATCAATCCCGGCAATGTCGGCTTCAAGGAGAAGAAGGACCGCAATTTTTCCATGATGATCGAGACGGCGCTGAAATTCGATCGCCCGGTGCGCATCGGCGTCAATTGGGGTTCCCTCGATCAGGCGTTGCTCACCGGGCTCATGGACCGCAATGCCGGATCGGCCGAACCCCTCGATGCCCGCGAAGTCATGCACGAGGCCGTGGTGCAGTCGGCACTGCTTTCGGCGGCGCGCGCCGAGGAGCTGGGATTGGCGCGCAACAAGATCGTCATCTCCGCCAAGTGCTCCGAGGTCCAGGATCTGATCGCCGTCTACCGCGCTCTCGCCCGCCGCTGTGATTATGCCCTGCATCTCGGCCTCACCGAGGCCGGCATGGGCTCCAAGGGCATCGTCGCCTCGACCGCGGCCTTGGGTGTACTTCTGCAGGAAGGCATCGGCGATACCATCCGCATCTCGCTCACCCCCGATCCCGGCGGCGACCGCACCCGCGAGGTGACGGTCGCCCAGGAAATCCTCCAGACCATGGGGCTTCGCGCCTTCGCGCCCATGGTGATTGCCTGTCCCGGCTGCGGCCGCACCACCTCCACCGTGTTTCAGGAATTGGCTCAGGACATTCAGGCTTTCATCCGCGCCCGCCTGCCCGATTGGCGCCAGGCCTATCCCGGCTTTGAAACCCTGCAGCTCGCGGTGATGGGCTGCATCGTCAACGGCCCCGGCGAATCGAAACACGCCGATATCGGCATTTCGCTCCCCGGCACCGGCGAGCTTCCCGCGGCTCCCGTCTTTGTCGACGGCAAGAAGGTGACGACGCTGCGCGGCGAAAACATCGCCGCCCAGTTCAAGCAGATCGTCGAGGATTACGTGGAGAACAGATGGGGTTGATCAGATCTTTCGCGCCACGATGTAGCGGGCTGCGGCGCGCAGCGTATCGGCCTGCGCGCCGAATCCCGACAGCGCGGCGACAGCCTGCCCCACCAGCGCCTCCGCCTTGGCTTGCGCGCCCTTAAGTCCAAGAAGCATCACGAATGTCGCCTTGCCCTTGTCCTTGTCCTTCTGGGTTCCCTTGCCGAGCCGCTCCGGGCTCGAGGTGACATCGAGAATGTCGTCGGCGATCTGGAAGGCAAGGCCGATATGCTCCGCATACTGATGAAACGGCGCCGGATCGCCGCCGCCGAGACGCGCGCCCGCCTCGCAGGCGAAGCGGAAGAGCGCCCCGGTCTTCATCGCCTGCATCGCCACGACCATATCGAGGGAAGCGGCGGGCTGCGTTGCGGCGAGGATATCGAGCATCTGTCCGCCCGCCATGCCGGCATGGCCCGCCGCCCCGGCGAGCTCGGCAATGAGCCGGCCGCGCACCGCGCCGTCCGGATGGGTTTCCGGCCCCGCCAGGATTTCGAAGGCCAGCGTCAGCAGCCCATCGCCCGCCAGGATGGCGGTTGCCTCGTCGAAGGTTTTATGAACCGTCGGCCGGCCGCGCCGCAGGTCGTCGTCGTCCATGGCGGGCAGGTCGTCGTGCACCAGCGAATAGCAATGCACGCATTCGAGCGCCGCCCCCACCCGCAGCGCCCGATCCCGCGGCACTTGAAACAATTTCGCCGACTCGACAACCAAGAAGGGCCTGAGCCGCTTGCCCGGCCCGAGTGCCGCATAGCGCATCGCCTCGCCGAGACGCCCGGCGGACGGCAGCAGGCGGTCGAGCAGGGTATCGGTGTCGCGGGCGCAATCTGCAAGGGCGGCTTCGAAAGACAAGTCGTTGGTCCTGTGCTAATCCGCCCTGTGTAGTGACATGAGCGCCGAAACTCAACCAGCCGCAGCCGGGAGCGAAACCCTGAGCATCCATGCCAGGCTCAACCGCCTTATGGCCCGCTTCGACCCGTGGCCGCGCCGCGCGCTGTGGGTTCTCGCGGTGCTCGCCGCCTGGCCCATCGTCATGACGCTGGTCTATACCGTGGTGCCGCCGCCCATTTCCAATGTCATGATCGTCCGGCTTTTCACCGGCAACGGCCTGCACAAGGATTGGGTGAGCCTCGATCGGATGTCTCCCAATCTCGCCCGCGCCGTCATCGCCTCGGAGGATGCCCGCTTCTGCGAGCATTACGGCGTCGACTGGGTCGAGGTGCAGGGCGTGGTCGAAGACGTCTTCGACGACGACGAGGGCCCCATCCGCGGCGCCAGCACCATTCCCATGCAGACGGCGAAAAACCTGTTCCTGTGGGACGGCCGCAACGTCCTGCGCAAGGGTCTCGAGCTGCCCTTGGCCCTGTGGATGGACCTGGTCTGGTCGAAACGCCGGATGATCGAGATCTATCTCAACATCGTCGAATGGGCCCCCGGCGTCTACGGCGCCGAGGCCGCCGCCCGCCACCATTTCGGCAAGTCCGCCGCCAAGCTCACCCGGCGCGAGGCGGCGCTGCTCGCCGCCGTCCTGCCCAATCCCATCAAGCGCAAGGCCGGAAAGCCCTCCAAACGGGTCTCGGCCATCGCCAACCGCATCCTGATCCGCATGAATACCATGGGCCCCTATCTCACTTGTCTTGGACCTTGAGCTTGGCTATAAGCCCGCCCAACCGGAACGGGCGTTCACGCCCGTTTTCCCATGGAGTTCCGATAAATGGCCGTTCCACGCAAGAAATTGACCAAGAGCCGCATCGGCATGCGCCGCTCCGGCCACAAGATGGCGACCGTCACCTGGGTCGAGGACAAGAAGTCGGGCGAACTGCGCCGCCCGCACCACATCGACCTCAAGAGCGGCATGTACCGCGGCCGCCAGGTGCTCGCCGCCAAGAGCGACGTCTGAGCTTAGGCGCGAACTGAAACGCAGCTGGCCTCCGGGCCGGCTTTGTCGTGTCCATCCCTTGAACAGACCAAAAAACCCGCGGCGGTCTCCCGGCGCGGGCTTTTCTTTGTAATTACGCGTCGGCTCAGGCCGCCAGCAGCTTGTCGGCCGGGGAATAATCATAGCCCAGATCATCGGCCACCGCCTTATAGGTGACCTTGCCGAACGCCACGTTGAGGCCGTTGCGCAGGTGCGCATCATCCGCCAGCGCCTTCTTCCAGCCCTTGTTGGCGATGGCCAGCGCGAAGGGCAGGGTGACGTTGTTGAGCGCGAAGGTCGACGTGCGCGCCACGCCGCCCGGCATGTTGGCCACGCAGTAGTGGATGACGCCGTCCACCACATAGGTGGGCGCGGCGTGGGTCGTGGCCTTGGAGGTTTCCGCGCAGCCGCCCTGATCGATGGCGACATCGACCAGTACCGAACCCGGCTTCCAGTCCTTGAGCATCTTGGCGGTGATGAGCTTCGGCGCCGCCGCGCCCGGAATCAGCACGCCGCCGATCACCAGATCGGCCGCGGCGCATTCGTCTTCCACCGCGGCTTGCGTCGAATAGAGCGTCTTGAGTTGGGTTCCGAAGCGGGCCACCAGATCTTCCATCCGGTCGGTCGATTTCTCGATGATCGTCACATCGGCGCCAAGACCCAGCGCCATGGCCGCGGCATTGGTACCGACCACGCCGCCGCCGAGGATGACGACTTTGCCCGGCGTGACACCGGGAACGCCGCCGAGCAGCACGCCGCGGCCGCCTTGCGCTTTCTCGAGGCAATGGGCGCCCGATTGCACCGACATGCGCCCCGCCACCTGCGACATGGGGGCGAGCAGCGGCAGGCCGCCGCGCGGGCTCGTCACCGTCTCATAGGCGATGCAGACGGCGCCCGACTTGACCAGGTCCTTCGTCTGTTCCGGATCGGGAGCCAGATGCAGGTAGGTATAGAGGATCTGGCCCTCGCGCAGCATCTTGCGCTCAGCCGCCTGCGGCTCCTTCACCTTCACGATCATCTCGGCCTTGGCGAAAATTTCCGCCGCCGCCTTGATGACCTGGGCGCCGGCCTGGGTATAGTCTTCGTCGGCAGCCCCGATGCCGCCGCCGGCGTTGGTTTCGACCCACACCTGGTGGCCGTGGCGCACCGCCTCGCGCACCGAAATTGGCGTCATGCCGACGCGATATTCGTGATTCTTGATTTCCTTCGGAACGCCGATGAGCATATGAATATCCTCCCTTGGATGGGCCGGAAACATACTCCAGAAATGTCCGGATGAATTTCCAAAACCCGCGCCAAAGCATCGCAGCATTGAAATGTCATTCGAATAATGGCATATTAATTCGCATGAAATCCCGAGAATTCGATAGAAGCGACAAGATCATTCTGACAGAGCTGCAGAAGAACGCCCAGCGACCCATCGCCATTTTGGCTGCTAGGGCGGGCCTGTCTCCCTCCGCCTGTCACCGCCGGGTGAAGCTTCTCGAGGCAGCCGGCGCCATCACCGGCTACACCGCCACCCTCGACCGCGCCGCGCTCGGCCTGGCCAATGAATTCTTCGTCGAAGTCTCGCTCTCCTCCCAGACCGAGGAGGCCTTCGAGCGCTTCGAAAAGGCGGTGCAGCGGGTGCCGGAAATTCTCGAATGCCACCTGATGAGCGGCCAGTTCGATTATCTCTTGCGGGTTGCGGCGAGCGACGCCGCCGATTATGAGCGCATCCACCGCTCGCACATCTCAAGGCTTCCCGGCGTGCAGCGCATCCAGTCGTCGCTGGCGCTGCGCACCGTCAAGGCCTGGGCGGGCTATCCGGTTTAGGTTCGAGTCTCATCATGCCCGCTTCGCTCCCCGTTCACATGCTCTGGATTTCCGGCGAGCTGTCGCGCCTGGCGCGGCTAAGTCTCGCGAGTTTTCTGGCGCGCGGCTTCACGGTGACGCTGTGGACTTACGATCCGCGCGCCCTCGCGGGCTGCGGCGCGACGCTGCGCGATGCCGGTGAGTTGGCGCCCAGCGCCGGCGATATGGCCGCTCTCTCCAGCCTCATCCGCTACAAGCTGCTCGCCAGCGAAGGCGGCATCTGGTCGGATATGGATATCGTCGCTCTCGCCCAGCGCCCCGATCTTCCCGGCGGCCCCTTTGTTGCGTCCGAAAAACGCCGGCCCTTCCGCCACAAGGAGGCGAGCGCCACCGGCGACAGGCTCATCCAGGTGACCAATTGCTTCATGGCCAATCCCGCCCCGCGCCCCGGCGATCTCTGGCACCGCGCCCATGACGCGGTTGCCTCGCTGCCTCCCGATGACCGTCCCTGGGAAAGCGTCGGTCCCCATCTCCTGTCGCGCCTCATGCTTGCGGTGCCCGACCCGGCGATAGCCATCCTGCCGCCCGAAACCGTCGATCCCGTCGCCTGGTGGAACGTGCCCGCTTACTTCCTCGAGGCCCGCGATCCGCCGCCGTCGCCCTTCATGCACATGTACCAGTCGATCTGGGCCAAGCGCGGCGTCGATGCCGAAGCACCGTTCCCGGCCGGGTCGCTGGCGGCACACCTGTGGCGCGCCTACGGGCTTTGAGCCATCGCCCGGTCGAGCTGGCGGTCGCGCCAGATCATGGTGAGGCCCGCCGCCACCACCACCGCCGCTCCCAGCCAGGCGAAGGCGTCGGGAAAATCGCCGAACAGCAGGAGCCCGTAGCTCACCGCCCAGATCATCGAGGAATATTCGAACGGGGCGACGAAATTCGATTCGGCGTGCTTGTAGGCGGAAACGAACAGGAACATGCCGAAGGCGGCGAGAAATCCATTGGCGAACAGCACCGCCGCATCGCCGGCCGGCGGCCACACCCAGGGCCTGGACAGGAAGACCAGGCTCTTGTGGCCGAGGCCGCTGAAATCGAAGAGATTGAAGACGAGGGCCAGCGCCAGTGCCACGCCGAGATAGACGAGGTTCTGCCAGTTGGCGATCACGGCGGGCGGTACCTCGCGGGCGAGCGGCCGTCCCATCATCTGGCCCCAAGCATAGCCGAAGGCCGAATAGAGCGCCAACAGGGCGGCGGGCTCGAACACTCCGGCCCCGGGCCTCACCATGACGATGACGCCGATGAAGCCCGCGATGATGGCAAGCCAGCGGTGGATGCGCACCCGCTCGCCGAGCAGCGGACCGGCGAGCCCCGCCACGAAGAACGGCATGGTGAAATAGATCGCCACCGAACTGGCGATCGGCATCGCCGCGAGCGACAGCACGAAGGCGAAATACGCCGAACACAGGATGATCGAGCGCAGCAGAACCCGGCCAAGCAGCGGCGTTGCCAGTGCGGAAAACCCGCCGGCCCGCCGCAGCAGCACGGCGAGAATCGGCACCGAGCCCACGCAGCGGAACATCACCGTCTCATAGGCCGAGTAGCTGCCCGACATGGATTTGACCACCGCGTCCTGGGTTGAAGCGAAGCCGACCGCGGCCAATATGCAGCCGATCGCCAGCAGGCGGTTGTCCCGATGCGCGCCCGTCATGTGATCTATTTGCCCGCGATGGTTTCGGAGAGCAGCTTGATGCCCGGCTCGATCTTCTTCTCGTCGATCGAGGAAAAGGCCAGCCGGAAATAATTGCGCGGCGGCTCGGCGGTGCCGAAGTCGATGCGTCCCGGCTCGATCAATATGCCTTTCGCCGTCGCCGCCCGGCCCAGTACCTCGCTGTCGAGCCGCGCCGGCCCCTTCACCCAGAAGCTGGTGCCACCGAAACTGGGGATGCGGCTGGCATTGGGCAGATATTTCTGCAGCGCCGCCCCCATGATTTCCCAGCGGTCCCGATAGGCCCGGTGCAAGCGCCGGATCAGCGTGTCGTGATGGCCGAGCGACAGGAACAGCGCCGCCGTGCGCTGGTTGTTATTGGGCGCATGCCGCACCATCAGGCGCCGCAGTGCGCGGGCTTCGGCAACCAGCGCCTTCGGCCCCACCAGGAAGCCGAGCCGCAGCCCCGGAAACAGCGTCTTCGACAGCGAGCCCACATAGATAACGCGGCCCTCGTCATCGAGCGACTTGAGCGCCGGGCAGGGCTCGTTCACGTAGTTGGTCTCGAATTCGTAATCGTCCTCGATGACGATCATGTCGCGCTGCGAGGCGAGCTTGAGGAGTTCCATGCGGCGGTCGAGCGGCATGGTGGCGGTGGTCGGAAATTGGTGGCTCGGCGTGGTGAAGACGATCTGGGCGCGGCCCAGCTCCTCGCTGAGCGTCAGGCCCATCTGATCGACCGGCACCAGCGCCACATGCTTGGTCTTGAGCCGGAAGATATTGCGCATGTCGGGATAGCCCGGCTCCTCCATGGCGACCCGGGTTTCGGGCGAGACCAAGAGGCTCGCCAGCAGATAGAGCGCGTTCTGGGCGCCGAGCGTCACCAGGATCTCATCCTCGCCGGCCATGATGCCGCGGCGCGGCAGGATGCGGCGGCGGATCTGTTCGACGAGTAGGGGATCGTCGGCCGCCCAAGTATCGTTGGTCCAACTCCCCAAGAATTTCTTGCCGAGCGCCTGCCTGGCGCAATCGCGCCATTCGGCCAGCGGAAACAGCGTGTGGTCCACCTGGCCGTAGATGAAGGGATAGGCGTAGTCCTGCCAGTCGAGCGGCTTGCTGATGTTTTCCTGGGCGGCCGGCTGCTTGATCATGCGGGCCGGCCAGTCGAGGCCGCCTTGATCGGTCTTGGGCCTGGCAGCGGGCTTCGCCCGGTTCACGCCGTCGAGCGCCTTCTCCGCCACATAATAGCCGGAGCGCTGGCGCGCCATGAGGTACCCGTCGTCGAGCAGCCCCTGATAGGCGAGCACCACGGTGTTGCGCGAAACGCCCAGGCTTTTCGCCATCTTACGGGTCGATGGGATCGGTTCCTCGCGGACCAGTTGCCCGTCGAGAATGGCCGAGACCAGCGCCTCGCGGATCTGCGTCTGCAGGCTCGAATATTCGCTTCTGCGGATATGGACGAGCCAGTCGCGCAAAGTTTTGGTTCCTGTGAATAAGCCTTCTGGACCTATGATAGGACCAAGCCTCCTCGTAAGGTAGGTGGGAATCGTCGCAGCATGGACCGAGATGACCGAGCCCGCCGTCGAAACTTCACCGAAGACCTGGGATCAGGTAAAAACCACCACCTGCTACATGTGCGCCTGCCGCTGCGGGATCAAAGTCTATCTCAAGGACGGCACCGTCAAATATATCGACGGCAACCGCGATCACCCGGTGAACAACGGAGTGATCTGCGGCAAGGGTGCGGCGGGCATCATGCAGCATTATTCGCCGGCAAGGCTTACCAAGCCGCTGATCCGGGTGGGCGAGCGCGGCTCCGGCGAATTCCGCGAGATCGAATGGGAAGAAGCGCTGCGCACCGCCACAATGTGGCTTTCCGAAGTGCGCAACACCGACCCCAGGAAGCTCGCCTTCTTCACCGGCCGAGACCAGAGCCAGGGCTTGACCGGCTGGTGGGCGGCGCAATTCGGCACCCCCAACTATGCCGCCCATGGCGGCTTCTGCTCGGTCAACATGGCCGCCGCCGGGCTTTACACCTTCGGCGGCTCGTTCTGGGAGTTCGGCGAGCCCGACTGGAAGTACACCAAATATTTCCTTCTCTTCGGCGTGGCCGAGGATCACGCCTCCAATCCGCTCAAGACCGGCCTGGGCAAGCTCAAAGGCAGGGGCGCCAAGATCGTCTCGGTCAATCCGGTGCGCACCGGCTATTCGGCGATCGCCGATGAATGGATCGGTATCCGCCCCGGCACCGACGGCTTGTTCGCCGCCGCCATCGTCCATGAGTTGCTGGCGGCGCAGAAAATCGATGCCGATTATCTCCTGCGCTACACCAATTCCCCCTGGCTGGTGATCGAAAATCCGGGCGGAGCCGATGACGGCCTCTTCGCCCGTAATGCCCAAGGCTCGAGCCTCGTCTGGGATGCTCATTCGGAAACGCCCATGCCGGCGCTGTCGCCCGATGCGCTGCCCAAGCTCATGGGCCGCTTCAAGCTGCCCGGCGGCCGCCGTGCGGTGACCAGCTTCCAGCTGATCGCCGAACGCTTCCTTGGCCCCGATCATGCGCCGGAAGCGGTCGCGGAACGCTGCGGCGTTCCCGCCGCGACCATCCGCCGCATCGCCGCCGAACTGGCGCATACCGCCTTCGAGGAACAGATCGAGCTCGATATTCCGTGGACGGATTATACCGGCCGCCGCCATGACAAGATGCTGGGTCGGCCGGTTTCCATGCATGCCATGCGCGGCATCTCCGCCCATGCCAATGGTTTCCACACCTGCCGCATCATCCATCTCCTGCAGATCCTGCTTGGCACCATCGATGTGCCGGGCGGCTTCCGCTACAAGGCGCCGTTCCCGAAGCCGGCTCCGCCCGGCGTCAAGCCCGCCGGCAAGCCGGGCCAGGTCAAGCCCAATACGCCGCTGCCCGGCCCGCCCCTGGGTTTTGTCGCCGGGCCGGAAGACTTGCTCGTCGATCAAGAGGGCAGGCCCCAGCGCATCGACAAGGCCTATTCCTGGGAAGCGCCGATGGC
>CAYOZR010000084.1:0-14270 GCA_964408555.1 uncultured Aestuariivirga sp. | reverse complement strand
ATGGCTACATCAGCCAGTCGGACAAGGGCGAACTGGTCATCGGCGGCGGCACCGACCCCTACAACAACTATTCGCAGCGCGGTTCCTTCCCGGCGCTGGAACGCACGGTGACGGCGCTGGTCGAAACCTTCCCGATCCTCTCGCGGCTGCGCCTGCTGCGCATGTGGGGCGGCATCGTCGATATGACCGGCGACCGCTCGCCGATCATCGGCAAGACCGATGTCGAGGGGCTCTATGTCAATTGCGGCTGGGGCACCGGCGGCTTCAAGTCGATCCCCGGTTCCGGCTGGGTGTTCGCCGATACCGTCGCCAACGACCGCCCGCACCCCATCGCCGAGCCCTTCGGGCTCAACCGCTTCGCCGAAGGCCGCCTGATCGACGAAAGCGTCGCGGCGGCGGTGGCGCATTAGGAGATCGTCCGTATGCTGACCGTCAAATGCCCCGTCTGCGGCTCGCAAGGCGACGAGACCGATTTCCATGCCGGCGGCCAGGCGCATGTCCGCCGCCCCGCGACCCACGATCCGGCCAACATCACCGACGAGCAGCAGCGCGATTACCTGTTCATCCGCCACAATCCGAAGGGCCTGCATTTCGAGCGCTGGCGCTGCGACCGCGGCTGCGGCAAGTGGTTCCATGCGGCGCGCGACACACTCACCATGGAATTCAAGGCCTTCTACGGCATCGCCGAGCTGCCGCCGCGTGAGTTAATGCTCGCGGCCACCGGCGAATGGGCCCTCTTCTTCAAGGGCAAACTCAAGGCGGGGACCGGCAAATGAGCGGCAAACCCTATCGCCTTGCGGCGGGCGGACGCCTGATCGACCGCAGCAGGAAGGTTCACTTCAGCTTCGACGGCAAGCCGATGACCGGATTTGCCGGCGACACGCTGGCCTCCGCCGTGCTCGCCTCGGGCCAGCGGGTCTTCGGGCGCAGCTTCAAATATCACCGGCCGCGTGGGCTGGTGGGGATCGGTGCCGAGGAAATGAATGCGTTGGCCGGTGTCGGCGACGGGGCGCGGCACGAGCCCAATCTACGCGCCACCCAGGTCGAACTCAACGACGGCCTGGTGGCGGTGAGCCAGCACCGCTGGCCGTCGCTCAATTTCGATATCGGCGCGCTCAACAACAAGTTCTCGCGCTTCTTTCCCGGCGGCTTCTACTACAAGACCTTCATGTGGCCGAAGCGCTTCTGGAAGCACGTCTATGAGCCCTTCATCCGCCGCGCCGCAGGGCTCGGCCATGCGCCGGAAGGCCGCGATCCCGACACTTACGAGCAGATTCACGTCCACTGCGACGTGCTGGTGGTGGGAGCCGGCGTTGCCGGTCTCGCGGCGGCGGAGGCGGCGGCGGCAAGCGGTGCGGCGGTCATCATCGCCGACGAAAACCCGCGCCTCGGCGGATTGGCCGATATTTCGGGTGGCTTGATCGGCGGCAAGCCGCAGCTCGACTGGGCGCGCGACACGGCGCAGGCCCTGGCCGAGGCTGAAAACGTGCATGTGCTGAGCCGCACCACCGCCGTCGGTCATTGGCACCACAATCACCTGATGCTGTTCGAGCGCGTCGCCGATCACGATCAAGCCCTGATCGCCGCCGGCGTGCCGCGCCACCGGCTGTGGAAAGTGCGGGCCGGCCGGGTGATTCTCGCTTCGGGCGCCATCGAGCGGCCGATCGCCTTCGCCAACAACGACCGGCCGGGCGTCATGCTCGCCGGAGCCGCCCGCGCCATGGTGGAGCGTTATGGCGTCGCTCCCGGCGCCCGGGGCGTGGTCTTCACCAACAATGACGATGCCTATCTGACCGCCCTCGCCTTGAGGCAGGCGGGCATCGGCGTGCGCGTTGTGGATTCGCGGGCCCGCGCCGAGGGAGCGCTTCCCGGCCAGGCGCGGGCCGCCGGCATCGATGTCGCGACGAGCTCGGTGATCTCCGCCGTCAATACCAGTCTCGGCGGTCTGACGATCGGCGACGTCAAGGTCGCCGCCTATCGCAAGGGCCAGGGCCGCGTCATTGCCGAAAAGAAAGTCGAATGCGATTTCATCGCCATGTCGGGCGGCTGGAATCCGGCCCTGCATCTGTGGTGCCACAATGGCGGCAAGATCAAATTCGACGAGGCGCTGCAGAGCTTCCGGCCGGATCGCCATGCCGATCCCATCCAGGCGGTGGGGGCGGCCAACGGCACTTTCAGTCTCGCCGAGGCGCTGAGCGAGGCTTATGCGGCAGGCGAGTCGGCGGCAAAGGCAGCGAAGCCCAAGCTCAAGTCCGCCAAGCTCAAGGCGGCGAAGGCCGAGCAGGAACCACAGAAGCCGCTCGAACCCATCTGGTTCGCGCCCGCCACCGGCAAATACAACGAAGGCAACAAGCACTTCATCGATTTCCAGAACGATGTCACCGCCGCCGATCTCGAACTCGCGCAGCGCGAAGGCTATGAATCGGTCGAGCACACCAAGCGCTACACCACTTTCGGCATGGCGACCGACCAGGGCAAGACCTCGAGCCTCAACGGCCTCGGCATTCTGTCGGAAGCGACCGGCAAGCCCATTCCGGAAATCGGCATCACCACCTTCCGGCCGCCTTACACGCCCTTCTCCTTCGGCTCGATCGCCGGCACCAATACCAAGACGCTGTTCCTGCCGGTGCGCAAGACTCCCGTCTTCCGCTGGCACACGGAGACGGGTGCTGTCTTCGAGCCGGTCGGCCAGTGGCGCCGGGCCTATACCTATCCGCGTGACGCCGAGGACAAGCATGCGGCGATCGACCGTGAAATCCTCGGTGTGCGGAACAAGGTGGGCCTGCTCGATGCCTCGACGCTGGGCAAGATCGAAATCAAGGGCCCGGATGCGGCGGAATTCCTCGACCGCATCTACACCAACACCTTCTCGACACTCAAGGTGGGCCGCTGCCGCTACGGCCTGATGATGAACGAATTGGGCTTCCTCACCGACGACGGCGTCACCGCGCGTCTTGCCGACGATCATTTCCTGATGCACACCACCTCGGGCGGCGCCGACCGCATCGCCGCCTGGCTCGAGGAATGGCTGCAGACGGAATGGACCCATTACAAGGTGTTCGTCACGCCGGTCACCGAACAGTGGGCGCAATTCGCCATCGCCGGCCCCAAGGCGCGGGCCGTCATCGACAAGCTCGAGCCCGATTTCGAGACCTCGAACGAGGCTTTCCCGCATCTGTCGATGAAGCAGGGCAGGCTGGCGGGATACCCGGCACGCATCTATCGCATCAGCTTCTCGGGCGAGCTTTCCTTCGAGGTTGCCACCCCGGCCAATTACGGCCGCGGCCTGTGGGATGCGATCCTGGCGGCGGGCGAGGAATTCGGCATCGAGGCCTATGGTACCGAGGCGCTGCATGTGCTGCGCGCCGAGAAGGGCTTCATCGTCATCGGCGACGAAACCGACGGCACCACCACACCCATCGACGTGGGCCTCGAGGGCCTGGTCTCCAAGAAGAAGGCCGATTTCCTCGGCAAGCGTTCGCTGGAGCAGTCTTACCTCAAGCGGCCGGACCGCAAGCAGCTCGTCGGCCTCCTGACCGAGGATGCGAACGAGGTGCTGCCCGACGGGGCGCACGCGGTAAAGCAAGTCAAAGACAAGCCGCCGATGCAGACGATCGGCCATGTGACCTCGTCCTACCGCTCGCCGACATTGGGCCGCTCCATCGCCATGGCGCTGATCGAGAACGGCCGCGCCCGCATGGGCGAGACGCTGTCCTTCCCGCTTGAAGGCAAGGTGGTGAAGGCCAAGATCGTCGAGCCCGTCTTCTACGACAGGGAAGGAGCGAAGCAGAATGTCTGAGCTTCAGTTCGAAAGCCCGCTTGCCCATCGCGGGGCCCCCCAGGGCTTGAGCGTCGGCCTGCGCGAGATCGCCGACCGCGGCATGATCGATTTGCGTGGCCTAGCAACCGACCGCAAGTTCATGGTGGCGGCGAAACAGGCGCTTGGGCTCGAGCTTCCGAAGAGCCCGCGCACCAGCGTGTCGTGGGGCGAGATCAAGGTCCTGTGGCTCTCCATCGATCAGTGGCTGATCCTCTGCCCCCGCGCCAAGGTGGCGGAACTTCTCGCCGCCCTCGGCAAGGCGCTCGCCGGCATTCATGCACTGGCCGTCGATGTCTCCGACATGCGCGCCATCATTCGGCTGGAAGGCGAAGGGTCACGTGAAGTGCTGATGAAGGGATGCGGGCTCGATCTGCTGTCCGGCGAATACGGCCCGGGCGCGGCGCGGCGCATGCGCTTCGCCGAGATCGCCGCCCTCCTGCATGTGATCGAAGACGACGTCTTCGACGTCTATGTGTTCCGCTCCTATGCCGATCATGCCTGGGACTATCTCCTCGCCACGGCGCGCGAGCCCGCCAAGATCAGGCTGTTCGGAAAACAAGACGCCGCGGTTTAACGCAATTTCCTGCCGGGCGGCTTCGGCTTCCGAGAGTCCGGGCTTCCGCCGGGACGGCGAAAATGAGAGTTACTTTTCGGTAGTGGGTCGTCTTGAAGTCGGCGGCTCTTAGCTAACATGGAAACTGCCCCGGACTCATGCCATATTATGAATGTCGCAAGGCACCCCAAACGCCCGCGCGATGCGAACCAGTTGGCAAATTCCATAGTGGACAGCGTCGTCGATGTTTCTGTTCTGCCACCGGAAAAGCCAATGTCTGAGTTTGCGCGTCAGGGTGGGTTGAAAGGCGGTAAGGCAAGAGCCTCCGTACTTAGTTCTGAGCGGCCGGCGGAAATTGCTCGGAAGGCGGCTGCGGCTCGCTGGAAGAAGCCTCAGGTCTCTTCCTGATTTTAATGGACCTTATTTCCTCCCACTTTTCAGCGTACTGACGTAATTCCAGCTTGAGCATTGAATCTTGTTCTTTGAATTCAATAGGAATACCGTGGAGACCGATCTGAGCATAGGGAATTGGTTCAATTGCCCCGAGTGAGCCCTTGATGTTGAAAACGGGGTCAGGTTTGTCGGAGAACAAACCCCTTATCTCAAAAGGTATATTTCCGGGCTCAGATTGGTCTACGTCAATCCAAAAACTGAGCCTCATTCTTGCTGGGAAACTTGCAACAAGAATATCTATCGTATAGACTCCAATCAACAATTGTTTGCCATTGCTCTCCATGCGAATGTCATCGCATACAATGACATTCCTGACCCGAAAATGTGGTTGTACTTTGCTCATTCGTACGCCGCTTGTGGAGTGTGTGGAGTATGAAGGGTCCCAGTAGTACCCATTGTAAGTGATGCAGGGGTTGCAAAATGGACCCCTGGATTTTGAATAGGTAAGTCATTCCCCATGATGGGGTGAAAGTAATTTGATACTGTCTGCTCAGAGAATGGCGCTATCTGAAAATTCATCTCGGCATCCATCGCAAGCAGCAAATCGCTGATTGTATCCAATGTCCAATTAGTAGGAGCAGCTAGCCACCGTGTAATTTGGCTAGGGTCCTTCCCCAGCTTCTGTGCCAAGTGTTTCTTTGAAATGTGTTCTGCCCTTGCCTTTTCAGCAAAGTGTCGAATAACCTGTTCAAACACGCGATTGCGCTGCCTCTGTTGAAAATACGAAATATCGAACTGCCTTAGTTGTTCGTTAGCGGAAGTATTTTCCGTCGATGGCACCTGAAACATGGTCATGAATTGTAGCTCCTGTGTGTCTTGGGTAGGCGTGAAACAGATTGTTCCAATCGGTTTTGCAGCGTTGTTTGCAATCACGCCATTGACGTGATTGCCATCCTCCAAGCTCATCTCTTCGTTCATGGTTGGTTGCAACAAATACGTCCTTCTCAGCGAATGCTCCTATAACTCGTAGTGATGGCTGGTCTCTAACGCTTCGTATTTCCCAAACATCGTCGCGAGGTGGCCAAAGTCGTCGGATGTATTTAGGGTCGATTGCGTTGGCGCCTACAAAGACTTCTAGGTCTGCAAGCAAACGAGCTGCACGGTCTTCTTCCTCAACGGAAATCCATGGGCCAGAAAGATAATCCAACAGTCGAGGGGTAATTAGCATAGCTCGATACGGCGTGATCCAACGCAATCTTTGAGGCAACCGAAAGAGCATTCCAATTGCGAGTTTGTGATCTATGACATCACGAATTGACATATAAGTCAATCTTAATAGAGTACAAGCCTTCTTGAGTCCAGAATATCAGTTAATTTTAGGTTGCAAAGTCGCCAGCAAAAAATTCAAAATGACCCACTGCCTGCTTTTCCGCTCAGCTGCGGCGGGGCGGAATCGTCAAGTCCGCTTTGTTCGAGATCGCCGGAAACGATCCCGCGTATCACGCATTGAACTTCGGCCCCAGCCAGTCGAACAGCTTGTCGAAGCCGCCGAAGGGATAAAGATGCGGCGCGGCGATGCCGAGTTCGGGCCGCTCGAAATGCAGCTTGGCCAGTCCAGCCACGAATTCATCCGGGGTGTTGACGCTGAGGAGCCTGGTGACGTTCATCGCCTGCTTCCTGATGAAGCGGGCGGAATTGCCCACCCCGCACATGGCGGCATATTTGACCAGCGTCTTGATGGTCGCCGGTCCCGGCACGCCGACATGAATGGGGAGATCGATGCCCTGGGCCCGCAAGGCTCTTGCCCATTCGGCCACCGGTCCCGCATCGAACAGGAACTGCGTGGCGATGAAGCCGGCGATGCCGTGGGCTTTCAGCCAGACTTGCTTCTCTCTCAGCGCCGCGATCAGGGCCGCCTCGCCGTGGTGCTTGGCGATGTCGGGATTTCCCTCGGGATGACCGGCAACGCCGATGCGCTTGATGCCATTGGCCTCGAACACGCCGGTTTCGAGAATCTGGATCGCCGCATCGTAAATGCCTACGGGATGCGGTGCGCCGCCGCCGAGCACCAGCATCTCCCTGACCCCCGCCTCCTGGGCGAGCGCGCCGATGCACGACTTCAGGTCATCGAGATCGTGGACGAAGCGGGCCGGTATATGCGGCACTGGCTCGAGGCCCGCCTGGCGCAGCGCCTTGGCCGCCTGAAGCTGGCCCGGCATATCGGCGGGATCGATCAGGGCGATGAACACGCGGGTTCCGGGCTTGAGCCGCTCGCGCAGGAAGGCGACCTTGTCGACTTGCTTGGGCGTGATCTCGAGCGACAGCCGCTGCAGGAAGGCGGAGGCGGGATCAAGCGTCATGACGGCGGTTGCTTTGCTGTGGCGAAATGGGGCGTTCAATGGCGGGCTCCATCGGTGGAACGTGGCCACCATGCGTGAGTTGTGGCGAACCCGCATGAATATTTGCGACGGCGCCATTGCGAATGCGACCGGGGCCGGGAACCGCGCGTCGTTTTCGGGCTGCGACATGACGCGGATGGACAGGGGGTAAAAACTGCGGCAGACACGCCCCGGACGGAGCCTCAGCCTATGTTCGGCGACAAGCCCAAGGAACTGCCGCAGCATTTTGCCCTCATCATGGTGCCGGAATTCACCATGATGCCGGTCACCTCGGCGATCGAGCCGTTGCGGATCGCCAACCGGTTGTCCGACAAGATTCTCTACAAATGGACCATGCATTCGGTGGACGGCAAGCCGGTCGCCGCCTCGAACGGCATTCTCGCCATGGTCGACGGCGATCTCGAGGCCATCCCGGCGCATTCCACCGTCATCGTCTGCGGCGGCCTCAATGTGCAGCACCATGCCGACAAGCGGCTCACCGCATGGCTGCGCAAGACGGCACGCAAGGGCGTCGACATCGGCGCGGTCTGCACCGGCGCCTATCTGCTGGCCGAGGCGGGGCTGCTCGACGGCCACAAATGCACCATCCACTGGGAAAATCTGCCCGGTTTCTCCGAGGCTTTCCCCGAGATCGATGCCACCGGCGGGTTGTTCGAGATCGACCGCGACCGCTTCACCAGTGCCGGCGGCACCACCGCACTCGACATGATGCTGACCCTGATCGCCAGCCAGCACGGGCCGGATCTTGCCTCGCAGGTGGCCGAAGGCATCCTGCATTCGCCGATCCGGCACCACAGCGAGCATCAGCGCATGTCGCTGCCGGCCCGCATCGGCGCCCGGCATCCGAAGCTCGTCGGCATCATCGAGAAGATGGAAGCCAATCTCGAGGAGCCGCTGTCGCCGAGCCTCTTGGCCAAGCAGGCGGGGCTTTCGACGCGCCAGCTCGAGCGCCTGTTCCGCCGCTATCTCGACCGCAGCCCCAAGCGCTATTATCTCGAACTGCGGCTCAAGAAGGCGCGCTCGCTGCTCTTGCAGACCGATATGTCGGTGATCAACGTGGCGCTGGCCTGCGGCTTCTCCAGCCCGTCGCATTTCTCCAAATGCTACCGCGCCTTCTATGGCAGGACGCCCTACCGCGAGCGGGGAATACCGGTGATCGGAGAAGCCAAGGTGGGGTGACGGCGGCGGGATATTTCATCACTTTCCCTCGCCCCATGGGGGCGAGGGAGGGGCCCATTGCGAAGCAATGGGAGGGTGCGGGGGATCAGGTCTCACAGGACAGTGTATTCGTCGGGCTCGAGCGCCGCGTGGATCGTCGTTAGAACGCCATCGAGATTGGTGAAGACATCGGCATTCCAGAAGCGCAGCACCGCGTAACCTGCCGCTTCGAGTTCACGGGTGCGCTTCTCGTCCTTCTCGGCCTGTTCGGCGTGCTGGCCGCCGTCGAGTTCGACGATCAGCTTGGCTTCGAGACAGGCAAAATCGGCGATGTAGCCGAGCAGCGGAACCTGGCGGCGGAACTTGCGGCCGGCCAAAAGCCTGCCGCGCAACTGCGACCAGAGGATCGCTTCGGCATCGGTCTGAGATTTGCGGAGTTGCCTGGCGCGGGCGTGACTGGTGATCATCGCGTGATCACACTGGCATTCGATGCGCATGTCAAATGGGAGAGACCTGATCCCCCTCACCCTCCCATTGCTAACGCAATGGGCCCCGCCCTCGCCCCCATGGGGCGAGGGAAAGTTACGCTGCAATTTCGTTTCACACCGCCGGCAATCGCAACTGAATGCGCAAGCCGCCGAGGCTGGCTTTGTCCAAAGTGATACCGCCGCCATACATGGCCGCCGTCAAAGGCCACGCTCACCTTCTTGCGGCAAGCGGCTGGCGGAGAAAAGGCGAAGGAGGCTATCGTCGTTCATGGCAGGCGTGGCGCTCCTTGAGCGCGACGCCGACTCTGTCTCGACAACAGAAACATGCTCGCAATCAGCGGCTTACGCCACATCCGCCGGCATAGAATCACCGCCCTCGTGAATAAGACGGGTTGACCATGAAACGCTACTTATTCTGTTGGCTTCCAAGGCGCTCAAGCGCACACTACCGGGGGGTCAGGAAGTCAAAAAATGGAAATTCCAGCTTACTTAAAGGAGGATGGAAATGAAACATCACACGAGGCTACTTTTGTTCGCGGTCGCGCTCGTTTTGCTTCCCAGCGAGGCCAGCGCCCTAACGGACTGCACGTTTACAACCGACGGAACGCAGATGCGACTCACCGGGGATTGCACCACCGACGCCACCCTTCTCGTTCCGGACGGATTCACATTGAATGGACGGGGGTTTAGTATCACCGCGGTCGATCCCCCGGCAGGCCACTTTGTCGGCGGGGTGGTCTCGAATGCCGGTGCGGCTGCGAACGTCACCAACCTGATTATTGACACCGCCGCCCTTGCTAATGTTTGCGACGGGGGCGCGGACCGGTTACGCGGCATCCTGTTCAATGGCGCTTCCGGAAAAATTAGCAACAACACGGTTGTGAACATCAATCAGGGCCCCAGCGGCTGCCAGGAAGGCAACGCCATCGAGGTGCGCAACGCCCCCTTCGACGGCACCCATCCGGCTACCAAAGTGGTTACCATTTCGCGCAACCGGATATTCGACTGGCAGAAGACGGGCATTGTCGCCAACGGGGATGTCCGCGCGTCCATCGAGAACAACATTATTGGAACCTCCGCTACCCAGGCGAACCTGGCCGCCAACAGCATCCAGATCGGATATGGCGGCAGGGGGGACATCGAAGAGAACCTGATCGAGGGCAACACCTGGTGCTGCGTGAGCGATGCCGCCACGGCCATTCTCCTGTATGACGCAAGCCCGGGAGTCGGGGTTGAGGACAACAATATCAATTTCATCGGCGGAAATGCCGACGTCGGCATCTACATCGGATCGAACGGTGCCGACGTGAAGAAGAACCGCGTCTTTGACCTCGGGGCGGACGGGTTCTACGACATCGGCATCGGCAACTATGGCCTCTCCGACGGACCTGGTGTAGGCGCGGGCAACATCATCGCCGGGAATAAAGTGCGTTGCTACGACATCCCCTTCGACTCTTTCTCCGGGGTGGGCAACACTGTGTTGCCCTGCCTCGATCCCGGCGGGTCGTCCGTCACCAACCTGACCGCGAAAACAGTGAAGCACGGCCGAAGGTCGCCCTCGCCGATTAAGCCGTAGCCGGGCCGCTTGGCACGGGTGATACCAACGGCCCGAATGGTTGACTCTTTTCCGTTCGCCCTGAGGGCGTCCGCCCTTCGACCGCGCGCCGTGGCGCGGCGCTCGGGATGAGAGGGCGAACGGCAACACAGGTCAAGCTCAAGGGCCGCTGGTATTGAAGTCAATTTTTCCGCCCGGCCTACCGCGAATGGCGGACGCTGAAGCTGTCTCTCGACCTTCGGCAACAAATCGACTCTGACCCCATTTTCCGGCCCAATTCTCTACACCGCCGGCAGTTTCAACTGAATGCGCAAGCCCCCGAGGCTGGCTTTGTCCAGGCTGACACCGCCGCCATACATGGCCGCCGTTTCGTTGACGATCGACAGGCCCAGCCCCGAGCCGGGCTTGGTCTCGTCCAACCTCCGGCCGCGCTTCAGGGCATCGGCGCGCTTGTGCGGCGGCAGGCCCGGGCCGTCGTCCTCGACCGTCAGGATGAGCCAGTTGCGGCCGTCGCCGCCCGTCTCCTCCGCCTTGACCGCAATCCGCCGCTTGGCCCATTTGCAGGCATTGTCGAGCAGATTGCCGGCCATTTCCTCGAGGTCCTGGCGCTCGCCGCGGAATTTAAGTCCGGCCGGGCAAGCGACGCCGATTTTCACGCCCTTGTCGCGATGGATGCGTTCGAGAGTGCGGGCGAGTGCGGCGAGCACCGGCTCAACCTCGGTGACCGCACCCAGGGTCTGGGCCCTGGCGGCGAGGCGCGCCCGGTCGAGATAGAGGCTCACCTGGTCGCGCATCACTTTGACCTGCTCGGTCACCTTGGCGGCCAGGGAATTTTTGCGTGAAGCGGCCTCATTGGTCAGCACGCTGAGCGGCGTCTTCAGCGCATGGGCGAGATTGCCGACCTGGGTGCGGGCCCGCTCGACGATTTCGGTATTGGATTGGATGAGAAGATTGAGCTCCTCGGCGACGGGCTCGATTTCGGCGGGAAATTCGCCTTCCAGGCGCTCGGCCCTGCCTTCGCGGATCGCCGTCAGGCTCTCCTGCATCCTGATCAGCGGCCGCAAGCCGAAGCGCACCTGGATGAGAATGGCGGCGAGAAGCCCGCCGCCCAACAGGGTCAGCACCAAAATGAGCGCCCAGCGGAAGGCGCCCGCCTCCTGCTTGAGCTCGTCGAAATTGCCGGCCACCAGGAAGGAGAATTCAGCATCGCTGCCGGGCAGCTTGAAGCTCTGCTCGATTGCCCGCAACTGCGCGCCGTTGTCGTCGGTCAGATAAAAATTGGCGACGCCATCGGCATCGCGCTTGGCCAGCAATGCGGCATCGGGTGCCAACTGCTGTTCGAGAAGCGAGCCCGACGTGAGCCCGCCGACCTTGCTGTCCGGAGGCGGTGTCACCTGCCAGTACCAGCCCGACAGCGGCAGGCTGAAACGCGTATCGGCGAGCTGGCCGTTGATTATGGGCGCGCCGTCGGGGCCCAACTCAACATTGGCGAGGAGCCCATCGAGCACGGCATGGAGTCTTGCATCGAAATTGCGCTCGAGTGCCGCCTGGAACAGGCCCGCCAGCAGGAAGCCGGCCGCGAGAATGAGGATGATGCTGATGGCGGCCGATGACAGGATCAGCCGGAGGGCAAGCGACCTAACCCGCATTATCCGGCTCGGACACGCAATAGCCCATGCCGCGGATGGTGTGCAGCACGTCGACGCCGAGCTTCTTGCGCAAGCGGCCGACGAACACCTCGATGGTGTTGGAGTCGCGGTCGAAGTCCTGGTCGTAGAGATGCTCGACCAACTCGGTGCGCGAGACGACCTTGCCCTTGTGGTGCATCAGATAGGCCAGCAGACGGAATTCCAGCGAGGTGAGCTTGACCGCCGTGCCGTTCACCGTGACGCGGGCGCTCTTGGTGTCGAGCACCAGGGAGCCGCAGGAGAGATCGCTGGTGGCGTGGCCTGCGCTGCGGCGCAGAAGCGCCCTTATGCGGGCCAGCACTTCTTCCATGTGGAAGGGCTTGGCGACGTAATCGTCGGCGCCGGCATCGAAGCCCGCCACCTTGTCGCTCCAGCGGTCGCGGGCGGTGAGGATGAGGACCGGCATTTTCTTGCCCGCCCGGCGCCATTTTTCCAGCACGCTGACGCCGTCGAGCACCGGCAGGCCGAGATCGAGGATCACCCCGTCATAGGGCTCGGTATCGCCGAGGTAATGGCCTTCCTCGCCGTCCATGGCCTTGTCGACCGCATAGCCCGCATCTTGCAGGGCGGAGACCAGTTGGCGGTTCAAGTCCGGATCGTCTTCGACGACGAGCAGCCGCATGCGATCAATCCCCGCCCAAGGTCATGGCGCGGTTACTGGATCGCGCCCGATGCGGCATTGATCCGCACCTGCATCACTCTATTACCTTGTTTCAGCTTGACGATATAGAGGGGGCCCTGCAGCCGCACGCCCAGCGGCTTGGCCATGGGCTGGGCCATGAGCGCGATCCGGATCGCCTGGCGCGGCTTGATCATCAGGATCAGCGGCGGCTTCACCAGATTGGGGTTGCGGTAGGTCTGGACCTTGACCTGCGCCAACGCCGGCGCGGCCGCCAGCATGGCGGCAGCCAGTACCGCTGCGATGAGCTTGATCCGGCGCATAACTCAACTGTCCTTTCCGGGGTCCTTTCTAGGCTTGGCTAGCTGAACCGGGGATGAATGGATTTGTGATGGGGATCACAGGTGGGGAGATGGGGGAGCGGAATGTGGGACTTCAATGGGTTGGGGGATATCTCAGTCGAAATTGGTTTCATTCCGGGCAAAGGCTTTGTTGGCCTTTACCAAACCTCGTTGCCAGCCGCCCTGCCCCATTCGGCTTCTGCTTGCCTTTTGTCGCTATCCATTCCGGCCAGCAGATCGACCAGCCGATAGCGCCTAGGGGCAAGTTTCATAGTCGGTGCCTTATCTTCTGCGGTCATGGCAGTGTCTTCTAATTGGCTGTTCCGAGGCGGTGATCCGAGCTCGGTCATTCTCTCCATTTCTTGAATGCCAGCTTTATTTTCCACGGAATCTGCGTTGACGTGAGAATGCCAGCACAAATTCTCTTGAACGGTTCATCGACAAACGGTTCTCTTGGTATCAAAACTCCGGTCGCTACGCCTTTTTCAAGCGCCTGGCATTTTTCGATTCTGCATTTGCGATAAAGAACGTAGCTCTTGGCGACGATAAAAGGATGTACGCCTGCTTCCAATATGCAAGCGCTGTCACAAATATCATTCGTCCATTTGGAAATTGTCGCAAGCAGCGCATCCGAACTATTCAGTGCGCAGATTACAAACAGATGTTTGCGGTCAGGGTCGTGCGACGTTCCAGATGGGATTAGGAGTGTGCCACTTTTGCTGGCTTCCAGCTCAAGCTCAAGCCCTGAGTTGAGCAAAAAGCTCTTCTATATGCCGGTCTTCATGCAGAGCGCCTGCCATCTCATCGGGGTTTTCAACCTTGAGAAACTTGAACACTCTTTCGTGCGGGATTGGATTTGCGCTCCCTTGTGGGTCTTCCCATTCTGGGCAATTATTGTGGGTCCAGTCCCTCAACTGCCATTTATCGTAACTTCCAAAAGTTCCCCAAATCTTTTCCAGGGTTGAAATTTCTGCATCACTCAACTCGTCCAGTTGTTCACGGGAAAAGTCCTGCGTTGCCGCCACAGAATAAGACAGACGCGGAGCAATAAAGTGTTCCCATTCTCCAATATCTTCAACAGTTCCATTTACATAATTCAGCGTAATAGAATTAACTGGCCCATGCGGCATGGAAACAAAGCGATCATTTAGTATGGGATAGCCGAAATCTTCCATATTCTGCCTATCGGCAAGATAGATCAGCTTAGGCCGTGTTGACAAACAGGATTCCCAAATCAGTCTCGTTCTGATTCAAGG
>CAYOZR010000083.1:0-14279 GCA_964408555.1 uncultured Aestuariivirga sp. | reverse complement strand
AGATGCGCTGCGAGGGCGAGAACATCGGGTCGCCGCCGTTGCACTCCTCGTCGTCGCCGTCGTCCTGGTTGCAGTGGACGACCACCTCGTCGCCCACCTTCCAGCGCTTCACCTTGGCGCCCACCGCATAGACGATGCCCGAAGCATCGGAGCCGGCGATGTGATAGGGATTCTTGTGACCGTCGATCGGCGAGATGGGCTTGCCGAGGGCGGCCCAGACGCCGTTGTAGTTAACGCCCGCCGCCATCACCAGAATGAGACATTCATCCTCGCCGATCGTCCAGGTGGGCACCACCTCGACCTGCATGGCGGTGTCGGGGGCGCCGTGGCGCTCCTGACGGATGCACCAGGCATGCATCTTCTCCGGCACATGCCCGAGCGGCGGAATTTCTCCAATCTCATAGAGATTCTTCAATGGCCGATTGGTATTGGCGGGACTGGTGACGGCGGCGGCGGCGGTCATAGCGGTCTCCCAAGGAAGGACAATTGGTAAACACTAAGCTATTCCAAGGTTTAGTGCACCGCAACAAGAGTTCACCGCGGCCGGGCCGGTAAGCGGCGGAAAATTGAATTGATTCTGCGGTTTCGCGCAAGGTTTCGATTCAGGATTAACAAAGCATGTCGTTGGTTAATACGGTAAACAGAGTCATAATAATCATTGTATCGCTAGCTAATCGGCCAATCGGGAGTGACTGCGATGCTTGCGGACCTTGTGACGATGGATTTTCCGAGTCCTTCGGATTTCATCAACCTAAACTTCCTGCCGCCGGAATCCGTGTCGATGGCGTCGCTATTCAGCGGCGCCGGCGCGATGATCCTCGGCAAGTTCACCGGCGGCGTAGGAAGTCTGACGCTTCCCCTCAACTACTCCGCCATGTTCATCGGCGCCATTGTCGCCAACTGGCTCCTGGGCGGCATCCAACTGCCGATGGATCAGCAGTTGCAGCAGCCGATGCTGATAACCTTGGGCGGCATGCTGCTCGGCGCCTTCGCCATGATGTGGTGGATACAGAGCGACCAAGCGGAAGTCTGATCGCCGCTTGACAGGGCGGGCGGCGGCCAGTGTGCTGGCCGCCCGATGACCAAGCCCGAAGACGAGAAATTCAAGGCCGCCGTGCGATTGCACCAATCCGGTGACTATCGCGCGGCGCTTCGGTCTTATCTGCCGCTTCTCGACGACCCCGTCCTGGGGCCCGACGTGGCCTGCAATCTATCCGCCCTCAGCCTGCAATTGGGCGATGCGGCGGAGGCGGAACGCTATGCCAGGCTTTCCCTCGCCCGCAAGCCCGGTCATGCCAATGGCTGGAACCATCTCGGCCTGGCGCTTCGAACCAAGGGAGCGGCCGCCGAGGCCGCCGAAGCCTTCAAGCGCGCCGTCTCGTTCGATTCCGGACATGCCCAGGCATTTTCCAATCTCGCCGAAATTCTTGCCGATCAGGAAGACATCCAGGGCGCGATACAATGCTATGAACGGGCGCTCGCCATCGATCCGGAATTGACCATCGCGCTGGTCGGCTATGTGCATCGCAAGCAGCAGATTGCCGGCTGGGCGGGCCTCGATGCGGCACTGGCCCGGCTGTCGCGGCAGATCTGGAATGGTGAGCCGGCCGTCGATCCCTTCATGCTGCTATTCTGCTGCACCAACCCGCGCGAAATTCTCAAGGCCTGCCAGAATGCCGCGCTGGCCCGCGAAAAATCCGCCGATGCCGCCTGGGGCGCGGATCTTTTCAGACACAATCGGACACGGCCGGAGAAGATCCGTGTCGGCTATGTCTCGGCCAACTTCTACGACCATGCCGTGGGCACGCTGATCTGCCAGCTGCTCGAGGCCCATGACCCCGATAAATTCGAAATCTTCTGCTATTGCCACAGCCCCCATAAGCAGGGCGCGCGCCGCGAGCGTATCAGGCGCGCGGCTCATCGCTTCATCGAAATCGACGGCCTCGACGATCTCGCCGCCGCCCGCCGCATCCATGCCGACGGCATTTCCATCCTCGTCGACCTCATGGGCTACACCAAGGGCCAGCGCCTGCGCATCTTCTCGCTGCGGCCGGCACCGGTGCAAGTGACCTGGATCGGCTTTGCCGGCAGCGCCGGCGGCCGCACCGCCGACTACATCGTCGCCGACCGCACGGTGATTCCGCATGGCGACGAGAGCTTCTATGCTGAGCAGCCGGTGCGCATGCCGGTCTGTTACCAGGTCAACGATTCGACCCGCTCCCTGGCGCAGCGGCGGCTGACGCGCGGCGAATTCGGCATCCCCGATAACGCCATCGTCTTCTGCAATTTTAATCAGACCGCCAAGATCACCCCGCCGGTAGCCGATCTGTGGGCTGCGATCATGCGGGCCGTGCCCAATTCGGTGCTCTGGCTCTGGCATATTTACGATGCCGGCGCCCGCAACATGCGCGCCGCCATGGCGGAGCGCGGCGTCGATCCCACCCGCATCCATTTCGGCAGGACCCTGCCGGAAGCCGAACATTTGTCGCGCTACGGCCTGTGCGATCTGTTCCTCGACTCCTTTCCCTATTGCGGCCATGCCACCGCCAGCAACGCGCTCTTCGGCGGTTGCCCGCTGCTGTCGCTACCGGGCAAAACCTTCGCTTCGCGGGTTTCGGCGAGCCTGCTCACCGCCCTCGGCCTCGACGAGTTGGTGGCGCACTCACCCGAGGATTACGTCCGCAAAGCCGTCCATCTGGCGCAACACCCCGGCGAACTTCAATCTATCAAGGACCGGCTGGTGGCGGCGCGAAAATCCTCCGCCCTGTTCGACGGCGTCCGTTTCGCCCGCGACATCGAGAAGGCCTACCGGATCATGATGCAGCGCTGCTGGTCGGGAGAAGCCTCCGCAGCCATCGACCTTTGACCCTGTTGCACCGCAACAAGGGTCGTGCTTCCATTGCCGCCATGAGCACGCGCGATAATCCCTGGCTATTCCGCACCTATGCCGGCCATTCGACGGCGGCCGAAAGCAACAAGCTGTACCGGGCCAATCTGGGCAAGGGCCAGACGGGCCTGTCGGTGGCTTTCGACCTGCCCACCCAGACCGGCTATGACAGCGATCATCTTCTGGCCCGCGGCGAGGTGGGCAAGGTCGGGGTCCCGATTTCCCATCTGGGCGACATGCGCGCGCTGTTCGACGGCATTCCGCTTGCCACGATGAACACCTCGATGACCATCAACGCCACCGCCGCGTGGGCTTTGGCGCTCTATGTGGCGGCGGCCGATGAACAGGGAGCGCCGCGCGCGGCGCTTTCCGGCACCACCCAGAACGACATCATCAAGGAATATCTGTCGCGCGGCACCTATGTGTTTCCGCCGCAGCCATCGATGAAGCTCATCACCGACACAATCGCCTTCTCGGCGCGGCAATTGCCGAAGTGGAATCCGGTGAATATCTGCTCCTACCATCTGCAGGAAGCGGGCGCGACGCCGGTGCAGGAGCTGTCCTTTGCGCTTGCCACCGCTTTTGCCGTGCTCGATGCGGTCAAGGCTTCCGGTGAAATAAGCGAGGCGGAGTTTCCGCAAATCGCCGGGCGCATCTCCTTCTTCGTCAATGCCGGCATCAGGTTCGTGACCGAAATGTGCAAGATGCGGGCCTTCGCCGAATTGTGGAACGAGATCTGCCAAGACCGTTACGGTGTCGCCGACGAGAAGCTGCGCCGCTTCCGCTATGGCGTGCAGGTGAATTCGCTGGGGCTGACCGAGCAGCAGCCGGAGAACAACGTCTATCGCATCCTGCTCGAGATGCTGGCCGTGGTGTTGTCGAAGAACGCCCGCGCCCGCGCCGTGCAACTGCCCGCCTGGAACGAGGCGCTCGGCCTGCCGCGTCCCTGGGACCAGCAATGGTCGCTGCGCATGCAGCAGATCGTCGCCTACGAGACCGACCTTCTCGACTATGGCGACATCTTCGACGGCTCGAAGGAAATCGCGGCCAGGGTCGAGGTGCTGAAAGCCGAGGCAACGGCGGAGTTGAAGCGCGTCATCGAACATGGCGGCGCCACTTCGCCGGAAGCCATCGAGTATATGAAGCGGGCGCTCGTTGAATCGAATACGGCGCGGCTGAAGGCCATCGAGTCGGGCGAGACGAAGATCGTCGGCGTCAATGCCTTCACGACGACCGAACCTTCACCGCTCTCGGCCGATGCCGGAGGTTCTATCCTCACCGTCAAGGACGATGTCGAATATGAGCAGATCGAGAGGCTGAAAGCCTGGCGCGCCGGGCGCGATGCCAAGGCGGCGAAGGCGGTACTCGCGGGCTTGCGCGAGGCGGCGAAGGAAGGCCGCAACATCATGGAGCCCTCGATCGCCTGCGCCAAGGCGGGAGTTACGACCGGCGAATGGGGCGAGACGCTGCGCCAGGTCTTCGGCGAATATCGCGGCCCCACCGGCGTGCGCCTGGCGATGCGCGGCGAACCTCCTGAAACGCTGGAGGAACTTCGCGCCCGGGTGAAGCGGCTGGCGGCGAAGCTCGGTGTCACGCCCAAATTTCTCGTCGGCAAGCCGGGCCTCGACGGCCATTCCAACGGCGCCGAACAGATCGCCGTGCGCGCCGCCGATTGCGGGCTCGAAGTGATCTACGAGGGCATCCGCCTGACCCCGGACCAGATCGTCACCGCGGCGAAGGAGCAGGGTGTCCACCTGATCGGCCTGTCGATCCTATCGGGCTCCCATGTGCCGCTGATCCGCGATGTCATGCACCGCCTGCGCGCCGCGGGGCTGGGCCATGTCCCGGTCGTCGCCGGCGGCATCATCCCGGCCGAGGATGTGCACGTGCTGAAACAGTTGGGCGTTGCGGCGGTCTATACGCCGAAGGACTTCGAACTCAACCGCATCATGGGCGATCTGGTGGGATTGATGGAGAAGAAGGCGGGGGAACAATCTCAATCCGTCACCCCGGCGAAAATCCGGGCCCACTGATCACTTGACGCGCGCAGTCTGCCGCCAATGAGGCCTGAGGGGTTCCGGCTTTCGCCGGGAAGACGAAAATCTATCGGTGTCCGCGACACATCTCCCAATTCCTTGACTCACCAATGACTTGCGGTTAGAACCCGCCGCATCGCGTGGAAGCCAAGTGTTTCCGCGCGTTACGCGCTGCCCGAGGCAAGTCGAAAAAGCCAATTATATCAAGCGCAAAGACCGCCGGATCGACGAATTACCGGCGGCGCCACAGGGCGCGGGAAAGAAGAAGGAACAAGATGTACGCAGTCATCAAGACTGGCGGCAAGCAATATCGCGTCGCCGCCGACCAGAAAATCCAGATCGAGAAGCTTGACGGCCAAGCCGGCGACAGCGTCGAATTCACCGAAGTGCTGATGGTCGCCAATGGCGGCAGCTTCGATGTAGGCGCGCCCTTTTTGGCGGGTGCCACCGTGGTGGGCGAGATCGCCTCGCAGGATCGCGGCCCCCATGTCATCATCTTCAAGAAGCGCCGCCGCAAGCATTACCGGCGCCGCAACGGCCACCGCCAGGACCTGACCTCGGTGACCATCCGCGAAATCTTGACCGGTGGCGCCAAGCCCGCCAAGAAGGCGGAAGCCGCTCCCGCACCCGCTGCTGTTGAAGCCGTGGCCGAGGCGAAACCGAAGAAGGCCGCCGCCAAGCCTAAGAAGACCAAGACCGCCGAAGCGGACAAGGAGTAACAGCAATGGCTCACAAGAAAGCAGGCGGTTCATCCCGCAACGGACGCGACACGGCGGGCCGCCGTCTCGGCGTCAAGTGCTTCGGCGGCGAGAGCGTCATTCCGGGCAACATCATCGTGCGCCAGCGCGGCACCACCGTGCATCCGGGCAAGGGCGTCGGCCTTGGCCGCGACCACACGATTTTCGCCACCGTCGCCGGAACCGTGACCTTCCGCGCCACCAAGGGCGACCGGCAGACCGTTTCGGTCATCCCGCCGGTTGCGGCCGAGTAACGGCGGGCTCGTCACAGTGCCGCCGGACCCATCGATCCGGCGCAAGCGAATTGAACCGGAGAGGTGGGCTACCGCCTCTCCGGTTTCATTTCGAGCAAAGCCCGTGTCCCATATGATTGAAACCGCCCGATTGCTGTTGCGGCCCCTGCGCGAGAGCGATCTCGTGACCCTGGCCGCGGCTCTCAACAACTGCCGCATCGTGCGCAACACCGCGCGCATTCCCTGGCCCTACAAGCTCGACGATGCGCGCCAGCATATGCACCGGGTCAACCAGGACATTCCGGGGACACTCCGCCTGATGATCGCCGAAAAGACCCGCCCCGATATCGTCGTGGGCGGCGTCGGCTATGAGGCGGGCGAGGCCGGGCACTCAGCCGAGCTCGGCTATTGGCTGGCGGAAACTGTCTGGGCCAAAGGCTTTGGCTATGAAGCAGCCTTGACGGTGACCGCCCATGGCTTCGAGGTTGCGGGCCATGAGCGCCTGGTGGCCGGCTATCGCCATGGCAATGAGGCCTCGCGGCGCATCCTCGACCGGCTCGGTTTCCGGATCGTCGGCCACGAGATGATGTATTCGCGCGGTGCCGGACGCGAAACGCCCGTCGCCCGCCTCGAACTCACCCGCCGCGAATGGCTTAAGGCGAAGGGCCACCGCACATGACCCGGCCCCGTGCCAGATCAGAACACCAGCGCCACGTAGCCATAAACCAGGCGCTTGCGGCCGAGCCCGCCATTGTGCTTCGACGCCGCCAGCTTGAGATTGCCGCGCGAGGCCTTGACCGCGAGCGACAGATGCTTCAGCCCGAATTTCACATTGGTCGAGGCATTGAGCAGACCCGAACAGCTGCCGCTGTAGCCGATGCTGCGCGCCGTGGAGCATTTGAGCTGGAACACGCCATATTCGCCGGCCCGGCCGCGAGCCCGCGGATTGTAGCCCGATTCAACCTTGGCAATGCGCAGCGCAAACCAGGCCGGAACCCCATAGCTCGGCGCCATTCGCTTGATCATCGCCACCACTTCGGGGTGCCTGGTGATGGAACTGCGGGAATAGGATTTGCGGCTGAACGAGTCTTGCGGGCAGGTCCAGGTGTCCCGGCAAGACGCTTCAGCGGGGAACACAAATATAGTCGCAGAAAAAATGGCGGCCAGAAGCCCTGCAAAGAGATGGTTCTTCATGTTTATCCTTTCCTTATACGCGAGAAATCACGAATTAACCTCCATATGACTGAAGGTAAGCTCCACATGACCAACGATGTCATGGTGATTGACCGGGATAGACTGGCCAATTGTGTCGGCAATATGGGCGGATCGACACTTGCAAAAACCCGGCCAGAGCTGTGGCGGATGGGCCACGGGCTAGGCGCGGCGGGACGAACCCGGTACAAGGCGCAGTCATGAAATTTCTCGACCAGGCAAAGGTTTATGTGCGTTCCGGCGATGGCGGGGCGGGTGCCGTTTCGTTCCGGCGCGAAAAATTCATCGAGCTTGGCGGCCCCGATGGCGGCGATGGCGGCAATGGCGGCGACGTCTGGGTGGAGGCGGTCGACGGCCTCAACACCCTGATCGATTACCGTTACCAGCAGCATTTCAAGGCGGCGACCGGCGGCCATGGCATGGGCAGGCTCAGGGCCGGCGCCAATTCCAGCGACGTCACCCTCAAGGTTCCCGCTGGCACCCAAATCTACGAAGACGACAATGAGACGCTGATCGCCGATCTCCCCAAGGTCGGCGACCGGGTGCGCCTCGCCAAGGGCGGCAATGGCGGCTTCGGCAATGCCCATTTCAAGTCATCGACCAACCGGGCGCCGCGCCATGCCAATCCCGGACTTGCCGGCGAAGAGCGCTGGATCTGGCTCCGGCTCAAGCTCATTGCCGATGCGGGGCTTGTGGGTCTGCCGAATGCCGGAAAGTCCACATTGCTGGCGGCGGTGTCGGCAGCGAAGCCCAAGATCGCCGACTATCCCTTCACCACTTTGCATCCACAGCTCGGCGTGGTGCGCGCCGGCGGCACCAGTTTCGTGCTAGCCGATATTCCCGGGCTCATCGAGGGCGCGCATGAGGGCCACGGCCTCGGCACCCGCTTTCTCGGCCATATCGAGCGCTGCGCCGTGCTGCTGCATCTGATCGATGTGACGGCGGGCGATGCGGTCGCCGCCTACCGGGTGATCCGCAAGGAACTCAAGGCCTACAGTCCGGCCCTGGCGAAAAAACCGGAGATCGTCGCCTTCAACAAGATCGATGCCGTGGCGGCGGGTGAACTCGAAGCCAAGCTTGCCGATTTCAAAAAGCGCCTGCGCAAGACGCCGATCCTCATCTCCGGCGCCACCGGCAAGGGCGTCGATGCGGCGATGAAGAAGCTGCTCAACGTCATCGAAACGGCGCGCCGCGAGGCCCGCAAGGAAGAGCCGGGAGTGACCGTCGAGGCCTGGCGGCCATGACTTCGCGCCTGCTCAAGGCCCGCCGCATCGTCGTCAAGATCGGCTCGGCGCTGTTGGTCGACGGTAAGACCGGCGCCGTCAAGGCGCCATGGCTCGCCTCGCTGATCGGCGATCTCGCCGAGGCGCGAGAGCGCGGCGCCGAGGTGATCGCCGTGTCCTCCGGTGCCATCGCGCTGGGGCGGCGGAGCTTGGGCCTCGCCGCCGGCAAATTGCGGCTGGAGGAAAGCCAAGCCGCCGCCGCCGTCGGCCAGATAGCACTTGCCCAGGCCTGGGCCGAAGCCTTCCGTACACGGAATATTGTCGCCGCCCAGATACTGGTGACCCTGGCCGATACCGAGGAACGCCGCCGCCATCTCAATGCCAGGGCAACGCTCGCAACCCTTCTGGCGCAGGGCGCCGTGCCGGTGATCAACGAGAACGACACGGTCGCCACCTCGGAAATCCGCTATGGCGACAACGACCGCCTCGCCGCCCGCGTTGCCTCGATGATGTCGGCCGATTGCCTGGTGCTGCTCTCCGATGTGGACGGGCTCTATAGCGCGCCGCCGGACCAGAGCGGCGCCCGCTTCATTGCGGAAGTGACCGAGATCACCCCCGAAATCGAGGCGATGGCGGGCAAGCCCGTCTCCGGTCTGGGCTCCGGCGGCATGGTGACCAAGATCGAGGCGGGCAAGATCGCGCTGGGGGCGGGCTGCAACATGGTGATCGCCTCGGGGCATGAACTGCATCCGCTGCGGCGTATCGCCGAAGGCGCCCGCTGCACCTGGTTCCTAGCACAGGCCTCGGCCCTGCAATCGCGCAAGCGCTGGATTGCCGGAACCTTGCAGCCGGTCGGCCATCTGGTGGTCGACGAGGGTGCCGGCGCGGCGCTGGCCAAGGGCAAGAGCCTGCTGCCCGCCGGGGTCAAGCGCATCGAAGGCTCTTTCGCCCGCGGCGATACCGTGAGTATCATGACCATGGCTGGCAAGGAGATCGCGCGCGGCCTGGTTGCCTATGATGCGGCCGACGCGGCGCGCATCCTCGGGCGCAAGTCGGGCGAGATCGAAGAGGCGCTGGGCTTCCGTGGGCGCGACGAGCTGGTGCATCGCGACGACATGGTGCTGATGGGCGGAGAGCGGACATGAATGTGACGGTTTCCGACCGCGAGGCGATGCTGGCATTGGGGGCCGCCGCGCGCGCCGCCGCGCGGCAACTGGCGCTTGCCACCACATCGGCAAAGAATGCCGCGCTTCTGGCCATGGCGGCGGACATCCGCGCCCATGCGGGAGAGATCGCCGCCGCCAATGCCAAGGATGTGGCGGACGCCAAGGCCAAGAGTCTGAAGGACTCCTTCATCGACCGGCTGACCCTGACGCCCGCCCGCGTCGAGGCGATTGCCCAAGGGCTCGAGAATATCGCCGCCCTGCCCGATCCAGTCGGCGCCGTCATGACGGAATGGGTGAGGCCCAACGGCATGAGCATTGCGCGGGTTCGGGTTCCGATCGGCGTCATCGGCATCATCTATGAGAGCCGCCCCAATGTGACGGCGGATGCGGGTGCCTTGTGCATGAAGTCCGGCAATGCCGCCATTCTGCGCGGCGGCTCCGACGGTTTCCGCTCTTCCGGCGCCATCGTCGGCTGCCTGCGGCGCGGTCTGGTTGCGGCGGGATTGCCCGCAGCGGCGATCCAGATGGTGCCCGATGCCGGCCGTGACAGTGTCGGGCTGATGCTCGAGGGCCTCGGCGGCGCTATCGACCTGATCGTTCCGCGCGGCGGCAAGAATCTGGTGGCGCGCGTGCAGGCGGAAGCGTGCGTGCCGGTGTTCAGCCATCTCGAAGGTATCTGCCACGTCTATGTCGACAAGGCGGCCGATCCGGAGATGGCGAAGAACATCGTGCTCAATGCCAAGATGCGGCGCACCGGCATTTGCGGGGCCGCGGAAACGGTTCTGATCGATGCCGCCGGTGCCAAGGTGCATCTCAAGCCGGTGATCGCCACGCTGATCGATGCCGGCTGCGAAGTGCGCGGCGACGCGGCGGCACTTGCCGCCGATGCCCGCGTCAAGCAGGCCTCGGAAGAAGACTGGTCGACCGAATATCTCGATGCCATCGTGTCGTTGCGCGTCGTCGACGGGGTGGACGAGGCGATGGGCCACATCGCCCGCTATGGCTCGCAGCACACCGATGCCATCGTGACCGGCGACGCGGCCACCGCCGAGCGCTTCCTCAACGAGGTGGACAGCGCCATCGTGCTGCACAATGTCTCGACGCAATTCGCCGATGGCGGCGAATTCGGCTTCGGCGCCGAGATCGGCATCGCCACCGGCAAGTTGCATGCCCGCGGCCCCGTCGGCCTCGAGCAGCTCACGACTTTCAAGTACCAGGTCCGCGGCAGCGGACAGGTCAGGCCGTGATCCAGCCACCGCCATTCGTGACCGGACAGCGCATCGGGCTCTTCGGCGGCTCCTTCAATCCGGCGCATCGCGGCCATTTGATGGTGGCGCTCTATGCACTCAAGCGTCTGCAACTCGACTGGGTGTGGTGGCTGGTCTCGCCGCAGAACCCGCTGAAGGATCCGCGCGAGACCGGCGAATATGCCGCGCGCCTGGCCTATACGCGGCGCATTGCGCGGCATCCGCGCTTCATCGTGACCGATCTCGAAAAGCAGATGGGTTCGCGCACCACCGCGCAAACTCTCGCGGCACTGGCACCGGCGCTGCGGCGGGCGAAATTCATCTGGATCATGGGCGCCGACAGTCTCGCCAATTTGCACAATTGGAACGATTGGACCGAGATTCCCGAAGCCCTGCCACTCGCCGTCCTGGCTAGGCCTGGCTATTCGATCCGGTCGCTCTTCGGCCACGCCGCCATTCGCTACGCGCAGTCAAGATTGCCGACCGCGGCGGCGGCAAGCCTGCCCGATTGCCGGCCACCCGCCTGGGTTTTCCTGCCCATGCCGCTGCGTCCGGAAAGTTCCACGGCGATCCGGCGCCGCCGCCATGGTTAACCCGCCACACATCCCTTCGCATGCTTTTGCTTGAATAAACTCGCCCGCCATCCTACTCTGTGGCCTGTCGAAGCCTTGCATCCCAAAGGGACAAGACCAGCAGTCTGATGCAGACCTGCCTTTTGAAAGAGGACAACACCCCTGAAAGCACCAGCGAAGAAGACCGCTGCGCGTAAAAGCCCAGCGAAGCCGAAGCTCGTGACGAAACGCGAGCCGAAGGGCGCCAAGACCGGCCTTCTCAACACCATTCTCGGCCAATTGGGCGATGCCAAGGCCGAGGCAATCGTCACCATAAATCTCGACGGAAAGACCGCGATCGCCGACAACATGGTGGTCGCCTCGGGCCGTTCCAGCCGCCATGTCGGGGCCATTGCCGATCAGCTCATCGAGAAACTGAAGGCGGTGGGCCGCAAGGGCTTGCGCGTCGAAGGCATGCCCCAGTGCGACTGGGTGCTGGTCGATGCCGGCGACGTGGTGGTGCATGTCTTCCGGCCCGAGGTGCGGAGCTTCTACAATCTCGAGAAGCTGTGGTCCGAGCACGCGCCGCAAGAACGCCTCGCCGTCTAGCTCATGCGTATTTCGGTCCTCGCTGTGGGCCGCCTCAAGACGGGTCCTGAAAAGACCTTGGCCGAGGACTATCTGACCCGCCTCAAGGGTTCGGGCCCCAAGGCCGGATTAAGCCGCATCAAAGTCACCGAATTCGCCGAATCGCGGGCCCAGACGGCCGACCAGCGCCAAATCGAAGAGACCCGGATGCTGTGGGACGCGGTCCCGCCAAAGGCCTTTTCTATCGTCCTCGATGAGCGCGGCAAGCCCATGTCTAGCGAAGACTTTGCGCGTCTGCTCCGCCGCCATATCAACACAGGTACCGCGGATCTCGCTATTCTGATCGGCGGCCCCGACGGCCATGCGCCCGAAACCCGGGAACGGGCTCACCTGCTGCTCTCCTTCGGCCCCATGACCTGGCCACACCGGCTGGTGCGGGCGATGTTGTGCGAACAAATTTACCGGGCAGTCACCATTATGATCAATCATCCCTACCACCGGCCCTGAGTCGAACATTCCAAAGCCGCAATTCGGACAACCACCCTGCCTAATTTCCAATCATTATGATCCACGCCCACGGCCTTAGGCTTGCCGCCGCAACTGTCATGCTCTTGCTGGCGGCATCGGCTGCGCGCGCCGGCGTGGCAACGCCACAGGAGCAGGAACTCGGCACCGTCGAGCAGCAGCTCGAATTTTCCAGGGCGCTGCAGGCGCGGATTGCCGCCGAAGTCGAAGCCGCATTGGCCGAACAGGAAGAAGTGGCGCAAAGACTGGTGCTCATCGCCCGCGACATTCAGTCCCGCGAGGCGGCGATTGCCGCCGCCGAGGCGCGCGTTCTCAGACTCAACAAGGAAGCCATCGTCATCCGCGCCGGTCTCGCCGAGAAACAGGATGTGATCGCCGAACTCCTGGCCGGCCTGCAGCGGCTGGAACAGAACCCGCCACCCGCTCTGGTAGTCGAACCCGGCGACGTGCTCGCGGCACTCCGCGGCGCCATGATGTTCGGAACCATCGTGCCGGAATTGCGCGGCGAGGCCGAGGAACTGGCCCGCCAGCTTGCCGGCCTCGAACGGATCGCCACCATTATCGCGGCGGAAAAACAATCGATCCGTCAGGAAATCGCCGGGCTGGAATCAGCCCAGGCCCAGGTCCGCGGCTTGGCCGAGCGCAAGCGGCTACTCGCCGCAGCCGGCAATGGACGGCTGGATCTGGAGAAGGATCGCGCCACCGAACTGGCCTCCAAGGCCAAGACGCTGAAGCAGCTTATCGACGGGCTGGCCGCCGAGCGCCGCCGCGTTGAGGCCGAACAGGCCGAAAAGGCCGCGGCCGAAGAGCTCGAAAAGCGCCGCCAGGAAGCGGCATTGCGCCAGCCGGACATCGAATTTTCCCAAACCCGCGGCCGCCTCGACTATCCGGCCCAGGGCCACATCCTCAAGCGCTTCGGCGACGACGACGGGCTGGGCGGAACGGTCCGCGGCCTGGCGGTGGCGACCCGCGATGGCGCCCAGGTGACGGCGCCGGCGGCGGGCAACGTCGAATTTTCCGGGCCTTTTCGCTCCTACGGCCAGCTGCTGATCTTGAATGCCGGCGGCGGCTACCATATTTTGCTGGCCGGCATGACCGATATCAACGCCGCGATAGGCGATTTCGTCCGGGAGGGCGAACCGGTCGGCACGATGGGAGAAGGGCCCTCTCCGGCAACACTTCTCGGTGAACAGGTTCAGGACGGCAGCCCGGTGCTGTATATAGAATTCCGGAAAAACGGCGAAGCTATCGATTCGGCCCCCTGGTGGATCGGCGGCACAAGAGAGGCGCGTGGATGACAATGACAAAGAAATTGCACGGATTGGGTCTGGTTCTGGCGGGCGCGGTGTCCGCCACCGTCCTCTGGCATGCCTTCGGCGCGGCAACCGCCGCGTCCAATGCCGATACCTACAAGCAGCTCAACCTGTTCGGCGACGTGTTCGACCGGGTACGCGCCGACTATGTCGAGGAGCCCGACGAATCGAAGATGATCGAGGCGGCGATCAACGGCATGCTGGCCTCGCTCGACCCGCATTCGAGCTACATGGACGCCAAGCGCTTCCAGGAAATGAGCGTCCAGACCAAGGGCGAATTCGGCGGCCTGGGCATCGAGGTGTCGATGGAAAACGGTTTGGTCAAGGTGGTTTCCCCCATCGACGACACGCCCGCCGCCAAGGCCGGCATCATGGCCAACGATCTCATCATCAAGCTCGATGGCGAGCAGGTACAGGGCCTCACCCTCAATGAAGCCGTCGACAAGATGCGCGGGCCGGTCAACACGCCGATCACGCTCACCATCCAGCGCGACGGCCGCGACCCCTTCGACGTCAAGCTGGTGCGCGACCGCATCCGCGTCCAGTCGGTGAAATACACCA